>NZ_JASHBX010000013.1:0-58426 GCF_047464415.1 Streptococcus infantis
CCATATGATTCTTTCTAATGATGGTTTGGTCGCTTTTCATTATAGATCTTATGGGACTTTTTTTCTACACAAAAATAGGCTCCATAAGATCCATAGGGGATTTACCCACTACAAATATTATAGAGCCAGAATTTTAAAAAGTAGCCTAATTGGGCTACTTTTTCTTGTTTAACAAGTCTTTAACTTCTTGAGCTCCAACCTGATCGCCTGCTTTTTCAAAAAGATCGATAGCTTGCAAAAAATTCTCTTGCGATTTTTCAGGTTTTTCTACAGAATAAATCTCTCCCAAACCTCTGAAGGAACAGGCTTGAGCTATCAGATCATCTGTTTGTAAAGCATACTTTAAGCACTGCTACATATCTTCCTGCTTGTTCATTTCATCTTTGGTGAGTTCCATATACAATCCATGTGTTACGGGAATGAATACAGCTATAAACTTTCTAAAACAAAACTGTACTTCTCCGACCTCGCAAATGACCTCTTGACTATTGATATTAATAGCCTATCTTAGTTTTCTCCTTTGATCCTGTTGTCATTACTTGAATGCGAAGTGCACTATAACTTCAGTTGGTTTAACGTACTAAAGATGGTGCACAGAAGTAAGAGTTTAAATCCACTACAATTAATCTTGTGACTTCATTTGAAAACATTAAATATCTAAATGTGTATCCCACTTTCCTCTTGCTCTCTTTCACCTCATTAGAAAATTCGTGATGCAGTTGTGTATATTAATTCTGAGTGCTTAAAGAAAAAATGGGTATAACAAGAAAAGAGCATTATTCTCTCGATACTTGCTATACCCCGGAGATTGAGTATTTAGATATCACTATGAACCTCGGTGGCTTATTCGGTATTTCATTATCAATTTAATTAATAAATTTTATTACAATCTGCGAGATTAATAATCCAACTTGTCCGATTGTCTAAGTAAAACAAAATACTTTTTCTGATATATACGAGCCTATAACCTAAGTATGACCAAATAAAACCATTTCTTGCTACTTTCACACAGCAAGATTAAATAATGTTACACTCTTCCAATCTTATTATTGTAGATTGCTTTGAAACTTTAAAAAAATCAGCTAATCTATTGATTTCTCTCCAATTAGCCTGTTCATCGTTAATCCCTAATTCTTCTGCCACCTTAACAAACATCTGCTTCGGCATTAGTATTTTGGGTGCAATTCCAACAGCTTGGTTTTCAAGAATATCTTCTTCATTAGAAAAATATCCTACCTGATCTAACTGACACTTACAAAACTTTGCGTGGCGAGGAAGAACAAGTCGTTACATAAGATAATACATTCTATGTTTATACCAATGTACACATTCATGTGCAATCGTATTGTTTAGGCATCCGACATTTGTTTTTTTTACAACATCTGGATCAATAAGTACTGTTTTACGAGAATACTTTTTTTTATCATACAGTCCTTTAACCGGATCATAAACCTCGACCACCCCATCATCAAAATTGGTCATACCATATATATCCAGCTCTTCTGATAATCAAATAAACTTCAGATCTAGTTTCAGTTCATTTTTTGCAATATCCAATATAGGAACAGGCTGTGGACTACTCAATGCTTGCGGATAATACGTTTCAAGAAATTCAGTAGCAACCTTTTCATAATCTGATGCAGGAATATATGGCATTAGATTATTTAAGTTATAACTCATTGTGGATCTTCCTTGTTATCAATTATATCATTAACTTTTTTCCAAAAGTCATCTCCTAAATTTGCGTTACGTGCTTTTCTAAATGCAACTCGTGCATTAGGAATTGATTCATCCATAATATATTCAGTCAGATCTGATGCTACCTGGTTTCGCTCTCTTCCTGCAAGATCAAACATTTCTGCTTTCTCTTCATCATTCAAGTTTAACATTGCTGCTAAGATATCTAATCCTTCTTTATCTGGTGGGTTACGCCTCCCCCTTATAATGTCAGATAGATAAGCAACTGAAACACCAAGTTTCTCGGCGATAGGTTTAAGTTTTAAATCTTTTTCAATTCTTTTGCGTGCAATAAATGCACCAAATTCACCTGCCATCTTTTCCTCCTTCTAATAATTTAGCACAATATTTTCGTATTTTAACAATTACGTAAAATTGTGTATTTACGATTGTAACCAAACTTTTGCACTTTGTCAATGTACAAAATGTGAGTTTTATAATTTTTGTTAAACTTGATTAAAAACATTGCGAAATCAAGTATTTTATGATATACTAATTATGTAATATTAAACAAAGGAGACATTCGTAATGCACGGAGGTAAGCGTGAAGGTTCGGGTAGAAATCCACTACCAGATGACCAGAAAAAAATAGCCAAGACTATATATATCACTCCTACTCAAAATGATGATATCGAACTTTACGCTAAGGGAGATAGTTTCTCTGAGAAATGTCTTGATTTAATAACAACTCAGATTGAATGTAGGAAGCGATTTGATAATAACGAAGTTAAGTTTATTGATCTATTTGCGGGATTAGGCGGCATACGCTTAGGATTCGAAACAGCATTCAGAAAAAAAGGACTCATTCCAAAATGCGTATTTAGTAGTGAAATTAAAGACTACGCTATCAAAGCTTACACGAACTACTATAAGGATTCTGACGTTGCTGGAGATATAACCGAAATACCAGCATCGGATATTGCTGATTTCGACTTTCTCCTAGCGGGCTTCCCCTGCCAACCTTTCAGCTCGGCAGGTCTTCAGCTCGGCTTTGAGGACACTCGAGGAACTCTCTTCTTCGAAATCGAACGTATTCTCCAAGCAAAAAAGCCTTATGGTTTTTTGCTTGAAAATGTCGAAGGACTCATCAACCATGATGGTGGTCGCACACTCAGCGTCATTGTGACTCATTTAAAACAACTCGGTTATTTTGTTTCATACAGACTCATTGATAGTCAGTTCTTTGGATTAGCGCAATCCAGAAAACGAGTGTATATTGTAGGAACCCGAGATGCCCACATATCGCTAGATAATTTTGACGAACACACAGTTCTACTTGGAGATATACTAGAATCAGGTTTACCTGTTGTAGACTCACCATTTACTCAAAAACTATTTAGTCATTTCACCCCTGAACAGGTAGTGGGAAAAGCCATCAAGGATAAGCGAGGCGGAGAAGACAACATACATAGTTGGGAATTAGGACTTAAAGGAGAAACAACACAGGAGCAATGTGATTTTCTTAATCTTCTACTTAAAGAAAGAAGAAAGAAAAAATGGGCAGAAGAAATCGGTATAGACTGGATGGATGGAATGCCGCTTACTGCCAAACAAATATCCACATTCTATTCTAGGGAAAATCTACAAGAATTCTTAGATGAACTAGTAGATATGGGATACTTAACATTGGAGCATCCTCGAAAGCGTGAAAAGAATAGAAGAATTCCAGACGAAACCAAGCCAAAAGGTTATAATATTGTTGCTGGAAAATTATCTTTCGAATTCACTAAAATATTAGATCCTAACGCACTTGCACCCACTTTGGTTGCGATGGATGTGTCTCATTTAGGAATTGTTGACAACGGTGGTCTTAGACGCCTTTCCATACGAGAAGGACAACGTTTGTGTGGATTCCCTGAAGATTATGATTTATCATTTCTAAAAGATCGAGAGGCCTTTGATTTACTTGGCAACACAGTATGTGTTCCTGTAATAGAGGCTATCGCAGAAAGATTAGCTGAAATGTATAAAAGCTGAGTATATAGGGCATGGATTTTACCATGCCCTATATCTTTTGTATTTTGTACGAGGAGGTATTCACTAACCAAGTATTATCGCTGAAAATCTTTTCATAAGGATTGACAATGAATATCGGCTCATATTCAGAATCCTTCATACGCTCATATTCAACTAAACACAATACATATCTATCGCCCTTCACCTTAGCGACATCAACTTCATTCTCAGACCAATAGAAGTGCGGAGTTCCAATAAAGGATTTCACCTCTATAAATCGATCATATATTCCGCTACTTTCATCAGCAAATGAAACAATATCATATCCTGCAGATACATCAAAGTCAGAGATTCTCTTAATTTTATATGCTTTTAACGGTATTCTATTACGTTCAAATCTAACTACAAACTCTTCTGCTTCTAGACCTCTTCTACTCTGTTCCTTTTGACGTTCCATCAACTGTTCTAAGGTGAATTTGTCTTTTCTACTTCTTAGTCTAGCTGAAAACTCTTGTTCATAGCTATCAGATATACCAATTTCCCCATTGAACTCTCGTTCCAAAACTCCTGCTATCGTCAGAAAATTTCTAATAGAAGCATACGCTAATGGGAACGCTGAACGCCTAATGCTTAAGTGTCCTTGCTCAGCATCAAATACTAATCCTTCTTTATCAAAGAGTCCTTCTTCGGTTAATTTTGTTATGCACTCTTCTACAAGGCTGCTTATTACAACACTCTTTTCTTTAGAATCAATAGAAGCATATTTATCCGTAGTTGTAACTATTTCTCCATCGTTCTCTATATATCCAAGATACTGTAAGAATGCTACTGCACCACTGCAATGTATGGTTACACCTTTTTCTAATGCGCACCTATTTACTAATTCGGAAAATCCTACTTTCTTTCTTCCGTTCAACATTGACACCAGGAAAATAATACCATCAATGTTTCCAACGGAATTACAACGTTTTAGTTCGGCTAACATATTCCGCTATTAACGCTTTAATATCATCATCTCCTGTTTCCAATTCCATATTTGAAAATAGAGGAATTGGCATACTTTCGATAATTTCTCTAAGGCGCTCTTCCTTTGCTCGTAATCTATCATTGATTACGGAATCAATTGAGTCTTCTGATAGCAAGTAATAGTAATTGGTCTCAATTCCTGGTTTAAGACCATAACGGTGTATTCTATCCTTTGACTGTATAAAGTGTGCGGCATTAAAACTTCGCTCCATGTATATTGCATTATGACATACTTTATGTAAGGATATAGATTCTGATACAGCAAATGGGTTTGCAATTATAACTTTAAAAGATGAATCTTCTTTATGGAACTCAGCAATTATCTTTTCTCTGGTTTCTATTGTATCATCATCCTCTTCATCTCCAGTAGCGACAGGTGTTGCACCATAAAGTGTACGGCAGTCAATACCATTCTCTAGCAAATACTCCTGGAAGTCTAATATATTTTTTACATAAATGGCCCAAACTACAACTTTGCCTCCAGATGCAATGATCTTCTCAATTAATTCTTTTGCCTTGATAAATTTTGCCGGTGTTTCATTCTTAGAATACTCTAATACCTCTTTTATAAGCGAAGAGTCTTCAACCACTTCTTTAGCATCAAACCCCTCGTTGTTTGCAAATTGCTGCAATGGCACACTGAGCAAGTTTGGATTTGTAGCGGCTTGCATCATTCGAATTAATCGAGCCTTTATGAGATCTTGCTTGAAACTATTATCCTTTGAAGAAACAATTTCATTCATATATTTCTTTTCTATTACATCATAGATTCTTCTTTGTGCAGATCCCATTGGAACAATTATTGGTTCATGCTCAGTTGCCATCGGAATACCTAAATCACTTTTTTTCACTCTAATGAAAAACGGTGCCACCGCATTCAATAATGTTTCAACTCTGCTATCCGACTCTTGCTTACTCATATCCTTCAGCTGATATATTTCAAAAGGAATAACTTTTTTTGTTGGCCAAATAAACTTATAAAGATTGTACAAATCCTCATATCCATTTGGTGCAGGGGTTCCTGTTAATACAACTCTAGACGAGCAATACTGTGCAATATCCAACACACCATTTGCCGTTATTCCACCACTTGTATTTTTTATTTTGTGTGCCTCATCTAAAACAACCATAACTTGGTTATTTTTCAGAAAATAAATAAGTTCATCTTTTAATGACGGCACTGAGTTATATGATAACAGGGTTATTTTTGCAGGTGTACGAGAATACAAATATTGTTTTTTCTCATCCACAGATACTTTACCGTTCAGTCGTTTAGTTGAAGGTTTTTCACCAAAGCACTCCTCATATTCTAATTCCCAAGGACCAAAGGCACTTAACGGAGAGATTATGAGAAGTTTATCGACATACTTACTATCATCAGCGGGCAGATTTGATAAGTACGCAAATGCTCCATACACCACGCTTGTCTTTCCTGCACCAGGCACAGAAAAATTACACGCATTCTGTGAAAAAGCCAAATGATAGGCAGACAAAAGCTGCAACTCATACAAACTTCTATTTTTCAAATTAATACTTAATGAATCTACAAATTTTTGGAAGTCTTCTTTGTCACAGCAGTTATCTCTAATCAATCGTGCCTTTTCCGAAAAAATATGGAATTTTTCTTCCTCCAAAGCATAGTTATTTACTGCCTCAGATACTTTTCCTGAAAAAACTAATTCTGCAGAGATGTATTCGCACACCTTTTTCAGTTTATCAATGGTTTTATTGATATCCTTCTCTGCATTTACAATCAGTTTTCCATCAGCTTTAGTAAATTCTATTGTGTCCTTTATATATCTTGCCGCTCTTCTGTTAGCAAAGATATCATCTATATCGCCCGTAATATATAGTTTAGACGAGTCCTCATTCGATTCGAGACAAATTCTCTTCATGCACCATCACCCCTACATTCCAAGAATTTTCTTAAACTCATTTACATATTCCTCTAATGTTTTTACGCAATCCTTAACGTTCGCATCGTCAGTAAATCCAGCCTGTTCAGTGTCAACAACCTCTAATGCCTGGCAGGCCTTTATTAACTGCTGCAGAGGTTTTGCTGAATTAGCATGATTGTTCAGACTATCTAAACTTCTAGTAAAGTTTTCCTCGAAATCATCCTCAACCTTTTGCTTCCACTGCTTATCTCTTGCTTTTAATGCACATCCCAAATCAGGCGGATTAGTTGCCATAACATCATCGACAGATTCTTCTTGAATATCGTCTACAATTTCAAAATGCCTATCTCTAAATGGCTCCCATACTTCCTTCTTTGCAAAGAAACTTGCAGCAGGTTTCTTTGGAGATGGAACATTAATAATGTTTCTGAACAGCGTCTGTTCAAAACCCTCACGAATATAGTCAAAGGCAATCAGTTTCAAATCTGAAACATCTGCATCTGGGTCATAATCCCACATTGATGGAACACCCGCTTTGTATCTTTTAAGCGCACTGTCAAGTTTTTGGAATGAGTCTTCATTCTTTTCCAACTGTGTATACATACCAGTATAACCAAACTCATCAAGATATTCTTCCATCAACTTCAAAACTGAAAGATACATTGTAACATTACTCTTCGTATCATCCATCATTCGTGCAATATCTTCTTCATGAAATCCTTCGCCCTTTAAATCAGCGCATTTTAAATACTTTTCAATTGGATTGTAGTCGACTTTTGCATCTTCACCCATTTGATAAGTTGTCTCTAATGCTAGGATTTCTTTTCTGTCAGCGTCTTCTGGCAAAATAATAGCAACGAAATATTGGCAATGACTCTTCTCGTTAAATGGAATGCTATCATCAGCCATAATATTATTCAAAAGACTTGCTCTTCTGTTTCCATCAATAATAATACCATCTGCTGTTACGATACCGTGTTTTTCTTGATGCTCCTTCAACAAGCGTTCTTTTGTCTTCTTATTTGCATCAACCTTTGATTCCCACAGGAATTTTTCAATCAATAATTTATCCTGAGGATCTTCAGGATCAATCTGGTGATTCTGTCTCTCATACGATTTTACAACGCTACCGATTCTTCCGTTATATGGATTGTAGACCAGATATTCAAGAGGAATTTCATACGCAGGAAATGTTCTTCTCTGTCCATGATACATGATTGGAATTCCAGTACGAACAGCTTTTTCAGGGTGATCAGTGAATTCTTTAAGTTTTGCTTTTCTCTCTTCTGCATTCATGTCTATTACCTCCGATTTACATATGATTTTCTACATACGAAGTTATGATATCTTCGATTAGGTTCAAGTTGTTAAAATTGATGACATAATCTGAGCATCTATGAATTTCTCTCATGTCCGCTTGACGTCCTATCCAGCCCGCGCCATCCAAGAAATTAACATAAATGATCTGATTACCTTTTTCACGTTCTTTCTTAAGAGTATCTTCCGTTTTTCTAGCAGCGTTCTTTTTATCTCCTTGTGCGCTTGATGTTGTGACGCTGTACGAGACATCAATTATTATTTTAGGATCTGTTGGTGATTCTAAAACAAAGCTGACAGCTCTATCTAGAATAGGCACCCTAACATTCTTTTCATAATCAAGACCATGCTTAACGCAAACTTGATTAATTTTTCTTTCTATATCTTCAAGAATCAAATCTCCGATATTATTGCTGTATTTTCCTTCAAGTCCTCTTTTCACAAACAAACGGATAGAGTCCTTATTCTGCAATTTTGCTAATGTAGCTTCTGTAATTCCCATATTATCCAAATAGAAGAATGGGATTTTTGCTTTCATTCTTTCATCATTTCTGCCGTCATACAACAGATCTAATACACTTTCCATCATTGCAGGGCTGTCCATCATTGCCGTTCTTATTTTGCCTAGTCCCCATTCTGTGGAGAATACAAAACCTCGGTCCTTTCTAATCATGGAAACCATTCTCTTAAATCGCTCAGTTGAAATTTCCATCAAACTTGTAAGGTTATCAAGTGCATCTTTATGGTCAATAATGTACTGCTTCAAATCTTCTTTCGAATGGATAAATTGTAATTCTCCAGCCAATTCATCAACCTTGGCTTGTACCTCTTTCTCCATTTCCTCTTCATATTTATCATTCACATAAAACATGGTGGTGGAGTTAAAAAGTTCTTCAAATTCAATTTTCCTAACAACATCTGCCATCTCGGCACCTCCTGTCCCAGTATTTCTATTATGTATATTCTAGCACACCTTTTAACGATTGGCAATCCTGAATTTACACTTTTTTGTTAATTTTTTTGATCGCCTTATTTTTTTCTCCAGGCTAATCAGTTTCTTACTTTTGCTTATTTCAAATAACTCCTTGTCTTAGTACGATAGTAACATAGTAAAAAAATAACTATTAATACTATATAAATATCGATGTTCTATGTAAAATAAAACTATAATCAAATAAATAACACAATTACCGATGACAAGCTACACCCTCATTAATAACTTTATTTCAAAGAGTTATAACTATGCGGCCACCCTCGCACACTAAATTCAATGTTTCTTCAATATCAACCACAACTCTTTTAATCATTTTTCTTGCAATCTAATCTGATGAGCTGTGGTATTGTCTGTACCTTTTTAATTATAGACTTTCATTTCTCAGTTCTTCTTATAAGCAATATATAAATACTCACTTTACAATTAGCATCTATTTATGTGTCTAAATTAATAGAATAGGCCTTGCATAATGATCTCAAAAAAGGAGTAAGACAAATCCATTCTTGAACATACGAAAACACCTATTTTCAAGCCAGCTTCACTTCGTATAGCAACCTGAATTATTGTTCCTTGGAATTTATCTTTTGATTTGAGAACTGAATATTGAATGTTATAACAATTAGATAGAACCTTTTAACGATAATGTCCCATCATTAAAAAGAGGTAAAATTTGCTTTTAGATTTCAGGTCATTGCTCTGCACCCATATATGAGAATCGCTCTTTAAAAATAAATTAACTCAAAAAATTTTATTTCAAGATACTTTTTGACTGAACCAAGAGTTAATTGGTATCAATTTGATAGTGGTGATTTCTGAAATAATATCCTTAATTGTCGGTTACATTAACTCAACCATCATATCAATGATATGACGTGGAGTAAGAAATTGACCATTTGCCCCTGCCTGGGATAATTTTGACAATAGATATTCATAGATATCTCCAATATCTTTTATATCCGTAGCTAACTCATCTAGAGCAGCTATCACCTTTTGTAAGGTGGCAGGTTTATTGATTTGGAAAATAGCATTCCTCATATAACGTGAAAATGCTGTATCGTCAGTATTCCCCTTGAGATTCTTAATAAATGGAAAAATCTCTTATGATATCAGACGATAAACTTCTTGCGCATCTCCTAAGTTCTTAAAGGTTGACCAACTATATTCAGGTTTATCCTTTGGAAAAATCCCCTCATAGGAAATCCCTAAAAATTCAGCATCATTTTCCCGTCCAAGTTCAACCCTATCCAAATCCTTCATTAATAAAAGATAAGTCAATTGCTCAATGTTAGTTAACGGATTCGCATTTCCCTCTGTCCATAACATTTCCCAAAGCTGATCAATCTTATTCTTTAATTTGCCTGTAATCATATCTTACCTCTTAAAAGATTCCAATTTTAAAATCTGTCATATGAAATTTTAAAACTTCTTACACCCCGTTTTATCAGAATCCTAGGACATTATCAAAAATTATTATAGTATCTACAGAAAAAAAGCCTACGATAGGCTTTTTTTATCTCACAATATCTTTATACATATCTGGTCTTCTGTCTCTAAACAGACCCCAATTTAGGCGTTCATTTGCTCCCTTGTCAAGGTTATAAGTTGTTAACAAGATAGCTTCGCCTTGTCGTTCTGCTTGAGTCAAGATAGCTCCTGTTTCATCGGTCATAAAGGATGAACCGTAGAAATTAAGACTAGAACTTTGGCCCCCGTTTTCCTCGCAAGGTTGTACTTCTTCCAAGCCATAACGATTGGCAGCAATAACTGGGACAATATTTGCTGCTGCGTGCCCTTGCATGGTACGTTGCCAATGACCACAACTATCTGTATCCAAAATTGGTTCCGAACCAATAGCTGTTGGATAAAAGAGCAATTCTGCACCATTTAAGGCAAGACAACGGGCGGTTTCAGGAAACCACTGATCCCAACAGATGCCAATACCAATCTTGGCATAGCGAGTGTCCCAGACCTTGAAGCCTGTGTTTCCAGGTGTAAAGAAGAATTTCTCCTGATAATAATGGTCATCTGGGATATGAGTTTTGCGATAAACTCCTAATACTTCTCCATCCGCATCAATGACAGCAATGGAATTGTATAAGACATTACCATCTTTTTCATAGAAACTGATCGGTAAAACGACCTTTAGCTCTTTGGCAATTCCTTTGAAATGCTGAATAGCTGTATTTTCAGACACAGACTGGGCATACTGGTAGTAGTCATACTGACGTTCCTGACAGAAATAGGTACGTTCAAATAATTCAGGCAAGAGAATAATTTGGGCTCCTTTGTCTGAAGCTTGTCGAACTAAACGTTCAGCTGTTTGGATATTGGTTTCCACATCCTTAGCGCATTGCATCTGAATAGCTGCAACCGTTACATTTCTCATCTTTTTCTCCTATTCTGGAATTTGTTGGGTAATGCAGTGGATATTTCCACCACCTAAAAGAATATCCCTAGCTGGGATTCCTACGACTTCACGGTCTTGGAAACACTGACTGAGAATATCCAAGGCCACTTGATCGTTTACATCCTGAAATTGTGGCATCAAGACAGATTTATTGGCGATATAGAAATTGACATAGGAAGCAGCAAGACGCTCGCCCGCATAACGCTCTTCTTCCCCTTCTTCATAAGTATAGCCCGGCAAATCCTCCTCTGTAACTACTTGATGAATAGCTGGGATTGGAAGTTTATGAATAGTGAAACTCCGGCCTTTTGCATCAGTTTCCTTCTCTAAAAGAGCTAAATCCGCTGCAGACATGGCATACTGGGGATCATCTTGGTCGTCCGTCCAAGCTAAAACAACTTCTGCAGGGCCTACAAAGGCAGCAACATTGTCGACGTGTTCATTTGTCTCATCTTGATAAATACCGTAAGGCAACCAGATAACTTTTTCAGCACCAAGACTCTCTAATAAGATCTCTTCAATTTGCTCTTTAGTCAAGTGAGGATTGCGACCCGGACTGAGCAAACAACTTTCTGTAACAAGAATGGTTCCTTGACCGTCACTGTGTATAGCTCCACCTTCCAGTACAAAAGGTTTGGCATCATAAACAGGTATCTCTAAAACTTCTGCAAAGCGGCTGGCTACTTGGTCATCTGCTTCATAGTCTTGGTAGAGACCGTCAACAGCACCACCCCAAGCATTGAAAGACCAATCTACCGCCAACTTTTCCCTTTGATCATTGAGGAGAATAGTTGGACCTGTATCACGTGCCCAGGCATCATTTGTCGGAATATCTAAATAAACAACTTGGTCTCCTAGATAGGATTGCGCTTCAGATAGATAGTCCTCCTCAACCAAAAGGTAGACTGTTTCCCCCTGAGCAATAGTTTTGATAATCTGGCTAAAAGATTTTTTTGCAGCCCTTCCTTGAAAAGGCCAAGAGCCTGGTCGAGTCGGCCATATCATGAGAGTCCCATGATGGGGTTCATACTCTGCAGGCATACGATAACCTAATTTCTTTGGGCTGTCCATCATGATAATCTCTCCTTAAAGTCTTGGTAACCAAATGCTTTAACTAGACTGCACTCACCCTCTTTATCCATGAGATATAAACTTGGAAGCCCAATGCCGTTAAAGGTATTATTTTTGACAAATGAGTAAATAGCCATGTCTTCAAAATAGAGGCGATCGCCGATTTCAATCGGTTTTTCAAAGCTGTAATCCCCAATGATATCTCCTGTCAGGCAAGTATTTGAAGAGAGTCTATAAGTATAAGGTTTTTCTTGCGCTTCAAATCCATCTCTCAATGGGGGGCGATAAGGCATCTCAAGAACATCTGGCATATGACAACTTGCTGAAGCATCTAACACCAAGGTCTCAATCCCGTTTTCGACAATATCCAAGACTTCTGTCGCTAGATAACCCGCATTAAGGGCAATGGCTTCACCTGGTTCGACATAGACATCAAGGTTATAAGTTTCTCGAACGCGTTTAATCTCAGAAATCAGCAAGTCCACATCATAATCATCTCTCGTAATATGATGGCCACCACCCATATTGAGCCATTTGACTTGATGCAAATAGGCTCCAAACTGCTCTTCTACTGCTTTCAAAGTCGTTTGTAAATCATCTGCCCCTTGCTCACAGAGGGTATGAAAATGAAGCCCGTCAACCAAATCCAATAAATCACTTGGTATCTTTTCCAAAGTTACTCCAAAACGAGAGCCAGGAGCACAAGGGTCATAAAGCGCGTGGTCACCCTGCGTTGAACATTTAGGATTGAGGCGTAGACCTACACTGATACCAGCTTCACGACAACGTTGACCATATTTTCGTAGTTGTCTCTCTGAGTTAAAAACAATATGATCCGATATTTGCAGTAGCTCTTCCATATCTGATTCCTTGAAAGCTGGCGCAAAAACATGGACTTCCCCAGGGAATTCTTCTCTAGCTAACTTAGCCTCATAGAGTCCACTAGCCGTCGTACCTGACAGATACTGACTAATCAAAGGATAGGTTTTATAGAGGGAATAAGCTTTTTGAGCTAGCAAAACCTTACAACCTGCCTTTTTCTGAACCTCTTGCAGAATGCTACAATTTTCTTCTAGTTTTGCTAAATCAATGACGTAAGCTGGTGTTGGTACTTGTTCTAACTTCATTAGTCCACCATTTGTGGGTTTTCTACCACAACCCATGGCAAACCGTATTTATTCAAAGCTTCCATGAATGGGTCTGGATCCAATTCTTCAAGGTTATAAACTCCTGGTTGTTTCCAAGTACCATCCATAACTAATTTTGTTCCAATCATGGCTGGAACACCTGTTGTGTAAGAAATGGCTTGTGAACCAACTTCTGCGTAACATTCTTGATGGTCGCAAACATTGTAGATGTAGATGGTCTTCTCAACGCCGTCTTTAACACCTGTAAAGATACAGCCGATATTTGTTTTTCCAACAGTGCGTGGGCCAAGGCTTGCAGGATCTGGAAGCAAGGCTTTCAAGAATTGGATTGGAACAATTTCTTGTCCGTTAAAGTTAATGGCATCTGTACGAAGAAGCCCAACGTTTTCCAAGCATTTCATGTGCGTTAGATAAGATTGACCAAAAGTCATAAAGAAACGAATACGTTTAACTCCTGGGATGTTTTTAGCAAGCGATTCAATTTCTTCGTGGTGAAGAAGATACATGTCTTTTTCACCAACCTGAGGGAAATCATACTCACGTTTGATAGACATAGCTTCGACTTCTACCCATTTTCCATCTTCCCAGTAAGAACCTGGTGCAGAAACCTCTCGGAGATTGATTTCTGGGTTAAAGTTTGTCGCAAATGGATAACCGTGATCACCACCATTACAGTCTAAAATATCGATATAGTGGATTTCATCAAAATAGTGTTTGAGGGCGTATGCTGAAAAGACGCTGGTTACCCCTGGGTCAAAACCAGAACCAAGCAAGGCAGTCAGACCTGCTTCCTTGAATTTTTCTTGATAAGCCCATTGCCATGAGTAGTCAAAGTAGGCAGTAAAACCAAGTTCCTTGCAACGTTTCTCATAAATAGCACGCCATTCAGGGTCTTCTGTGTCCTCAGCCTCATAGTTGGCAGTATCGATATAGTGGACACCTGTTGCCAAACAAGCATCCATAATAGTCAAATCTTGGTATGGTAGAGCTACGTTCAAAACAGCTTCTGGTTTGTAGCTTTCAATCAAGGTAATCACTTCTTCTACCTTGTCAGCATCAAGAGCAGCTGTCTCAATCTTAGTATTTGTTTTGCCTTCTAATTTAGCCTTCAAGTCATCACATTTTGACTTTGTACGGCTTGCAATCATAATTTCTTTAAAAGTTTCGCTATCTTGGCAAATCTTTGAAATAGCAACTTGGGCAACGCCCCCACATCCAATAACTAGTAAACGACTCATTTTTTTCCTTCCTCTTCTTCTAAAATGTCCTCAACATACTTGGGCAACATGAATGCCCCCACATGTAAGTTTGCAGTGTAATATTCCGTAAATAACTGGCGTTTTTTCCAGCCTTCCTTGTCAAAATCTTTGACAGGGTGATATTTTTTCGATGCAAATCCAAACAACCAATAGCCCGCAGGACTAGTTGGGATATGTGCCTGATAAACCCGGCTGATTGGAAAGGCTTGATTGACCTTGCGGTGCATACTTCGGCAAGCAGACTCATCTTCATCAAAGAAAGGACTACCATGCTGATAAATCATGATTCCGTCTTCTTTCAAGGCTCTATAGCTATTGCCGTAAAATTCCTTGGTAAAGAGCCCTTCCGTATGGCCAAATGGATCTGTCGCATCGTTGATGATGATGTCGTAATCATCTTCACAGTTTCTCAAAAATCTCAGTCCATTTTGGTAGTAAATGGTGACGCGAGGGTCATCAAGTCCTGCAGCAAAATCTGGGAAGTATTCTCGACAAACCTCAACCAGCATCTCATCTGGTTCTACAATATCGATTTGTTCTAATTCAGGATATAGTGTCAAAACCTGGGCAACACCACCGTCACCACCCCCAATAACCAAGACTTTCTTTGGATTTGGATGGACAGCCATAGGAACGTGGACGGTCATTTCGTTGTAGACAAAGTCATCTGCATCTGAGAATAAGACATGCCCATTTAAAATCAAAATCTTCCCAAAAGCTGGAGTATCTAATACTTCAATATCCTGCCATTCACTTTTTCCAGCGTAGAGTTGCTTGGCAGTTCTCAAGGATAATTTCACATCTGGAGTATGAACTTCAGAAAACCATAAATCCATCTAATTCTCCTTTCTCTCAATAACATTGATGTGATTGACCTCTGGATCTTCCGTTCCTTGGAGTGAACAACCACGTTCTTTGGCGAATTGAATATAATCGACAATTTCTCGTGTAATTCGTTCACCTGGCGCTAGGATTGGAATTCCTGGAGGATAACACATGACAAATTCCCCACATACCTGGCCAATGGACTCGTCTAATGTTAAGCTTCTTCTATCTGCATAGAAGGCTTCCTGAGGAGATAGAACCAACTCAGGCTGGATATATTCTCCAGCTATCAAGTCCTTCCCATCTCGTGAATATAGTCTCTTGATATCAGCAAGAGCACCGACCAAGCGCTCGATGTCTTGGATACGGTCACCAATCGAAATGTAGGCCAAGATATTCCCGATATCACCAAACTCAATCTGAATGTCGTATTCGTCTCGTAGGAGGTCATAAACCTCGATACCTGTTAAGCCAATACCCTGAGTGTAAACTGACAGCTTGGTTACATCAAAATCACAAACCGATACACCATCTACTAGCTCTTTTGAGTAGGCATAGTAGCCACCGATGGCATTGATTTCACGACGTGCGTACTCAGATAGCTCAATAACTTTCTCAAACGACTCTTTGCCACGAAGGGCTAGGTTTCTACGAGAAACATCTAGACTAGACATTAGCAAGTAGGATGCTGATGTTGACTGAGTCAGATTAATAATCTGGCGTACGTACTCAGGATTCATCTGATTGCCAACTAAAAGAAGGGAACTTTGAGTCAAGCTACCACCGGACTTATGCATGGATACAGCTGACATATCTGCTCCTGCGTCCATAGCAGACAGAGGAAGTTTATCTGTAAAGTGCAGATGAGCACCGTGGGCTTCATCTACTAAGACTTTCATTCCTGCAGCATGGGCCATCTCTGTTAGCCCCTTAAGGTCTGAACAAATTCCATAGTAGGTTGGATTGTTAATCAGGATAGCCTTAGCATCTGGATGGTCCTGAATAGCTTGTGCTACACGCTCATTTTCAAGCCCCAAAGCAATACCGATTTTTGGATCCACACTCATCTCGATATAGATGGGAATAGCACCACATAAAACTAGAGCGTTGATGGCTGATTTATGGACATTTCGAGGAAGGATAATTTTATCTCCCGCTTTACAGGTGGAGAGAATCATAGTTTGAACAGATGAGGTTGTGCCCCCAATCATTAAAAAGGCATGAGCAGCACCAAAAGCTTCTGCAGCTAGTTCCTCAGCTTCTCGGATAATCGAAATGGGATGCCCCAGATTATCCAAGGGCTTCATAGAGTTAACATCTATACCTACACATTTTTCCCCTAAAAGTTCAACCAACTCTGGGTTTCCACGGCCACGCTTGTGACCAGGTACGTCAAACGGTACAATTCTTTTTTTTCGTAACTTGACCAACCCCTCATAGATGGGAGCTTGGTTTTGATTTAACATTATAAAGACATACTCCTTTATCATATTTTTTACACCTTAACCATGTAAGGCTCTAAAGGATACTTATGAAAAAAGAGCAGGTTGACACCTGCTCTACAATCTACTGACGTGTTTATGTTTGTTTCTTTTGAGTATGTCTGTTCCTGATGTTTCCTAACTCTCTAGTAGCAAATATTACGTACTTTATTGATCGTTTCACAAGATGACGTGTGCTTTCACCACACTAACAAATCTATACGAATTAGGACAAATGTCCTAACATCAACTTATAAAAGTAGGCTTTTAACCCTATCAATAATGTGGCTTTTCAACCACGCTTCGGCATTCAACCCTGCCTGTCCGTAGGCATTTTTTACTCGGGTTTATATTTGCTAGAAAACATCATCTCATTTTCTAAGCTTCATTACTATATCATGTTTTCGTATTCTTGTAAAGTATTTTTAGAAACTTTTTTAAATAAATTCATTTTTTCGTTCGTGAAATTGCTTTAACTTAAAAATGGAAATCGTTTTAAATTTAAATCAAAAAACAAAAAAAGAAACTAAATAGATTAGTTTCTTTAATGAATCATAAGCATAATCAACTATTCAAAATTGCTTTTACTCATCACGCGCTACTTTGGCAGCTAGTTCAAAATCAGTCATCAAATAATTTTCATCTAGACGGATAAGACTATAATACTCATTCCAAAATAGAGAGTCACTGTTACTTGACCACTGTAATCCATACCACAATTGAGTGACATCACTTGTATGTGATGGGGGAATTGACCATAGATGCTTTTTAAAAGTTTCTTGAACAAGTGAAATATCAAGTCGACTAGTCAAGTCGAGTTTATCCAATTTCAAAATTATAGAATGTTCCTTAGCTGCTTCAATGCTATCCTTGTTAAATCGAACCTGAATAACCTTAGAATCTTCTAGAACCACGTCCTTATCTTCTGCCCCGTAAAAGGAAATACTCCCAAGAACTATGCCATCTTTTGCAAAGAGATAGGGAGCGTAGGGAACAGCATTGCTATCAAGTCTGAAGCCTTTTTCGATAGTGACTGACTTATCTCCTGAATACTTTTGGAAATTGCCATCTGTCAGGAGATCTTCGTAGTCGCTAGCACCATCACCTTGTCTTACATAGATATCAAATCCAGCTTCCATCAGATCACTTGCTTTTGTTTCTGCTAACGTGATTTTACTTTCATTAATTTGCAAAATCGGTGCTTGGGGTGGGAGTCCAATCGTGAGATTAAACATGACTCCTACTAGAAAGACAAGGAAGGTTATAAGGAGGGCAAGTAATGACTTTCCAGTCCTTTTTCTTGCATTGAAAAGGGCCATTAGAGCAGGTAGGAGGATCATTTTGGCTAAAATAGAATTCCCAACTCCACCTCTATTTAAGGTCTGAAAAGCAAACATCCCTGCGATTGCAATAAGTGTCAGGTAGATCAAAATCTCACCTAGACCCAGTTTTTCTGTTCGAGTTTGTTGATTTACAGGGGTTTCGTACAATGACTGCCCATTCTCTCTCCTCTTTTTTAGAAAGAGATAAAAGCCCAGACCGAGTAGCAGATTAAAGATTGCAAAAACTATTAAAGTACCTATTATCACCGTTCTAGCCATGGCTCTCTACTCCTTTATGTTCTCTCTCAAATCTTATTTTTCTCTTTAATGTCCAATTCCCAACTAATAAAACCAGCAAGAAGAAGGGGCCGCCATCTATGACCACAATGGGCAAAGCCAGTATAGCAATCATCAAAAAACTAGCTTTCTTTTGACGCCAACTACCGCCCCATTCTCCGTTTATCAGTCCACCTAAATAGTCGATGTAGTCAGTAAACCAAGTCAATAAGGGATTTTGAAAATCATTGAGCCTTAGGTAAATGAACATAGCAGAATTTAAAAAAACATAAAGAATTCCAAGGACTAGAATAATCTTTTGACTAGTTCGAGTAGCCTCCAGAAGGATTTTTTCTCTCTTCTCTGACTCTATTTCCTTGAGACTTGGGTCCTTACAAGAGAGTTTTTCAAATCTATAGACCAGAAATCGGTAGAGATAATACTTTTTTATATCACGCTTCATAAAACCCCCAATCTAGGAAGGACACTCAATTATAAATCATGGTCTAAACATCTAATTTCAAGGAATTTCCTTCCAAATAGACGGCTTTTGACTCAGTGATTTTGATTTTTTGATCTTCTGAAAATCCAATGGTTTCACCGTCCTTCAAGGTGACATCACTACCTAAAACATACTGAAGAATAGACAAAAGGAAATAATATAAGTCATCACTATTCATAGGAGACTCGATAATTTCAATCTCAGTTTTTCCAAACTCTTTCAAACCATAAGTGTAAATACTAGTTTTATCTCCCTGGTTAATAATTCCCATATAAATCCAGAGTTGAAGGGGAAGCAGTTCTTCTTTCAAAAGATCAGCTAAGTCCAGATAAAGATCTTTGGGCAAGAGCAAGGTGGTAGAACCCTGATAAATACCAATAGCTGATTGACTAGTTTTTAGAATAGAGGCATTGACTTTAGTTAATAAGGAATAAGTTTCTACTGGCGAAAGATTATCAGACAAAATAGTAACAATGGCGTGTTGTGTGTGCTCCTGTGTTTCCTTCTCAACATCCTGCCAGAGGTAAGAATAGGCATACAATTCTTCAAATTCTTGACTTGGGATGGGAAGATCCATCAATGCCAAAGCAACGAGAGCACCATCAATCACAAAGCTTGCACTAGAATCATCCCCAGAAACTTCAGAAATTTCAAGCCCCCAGTGAGATTTTAAATCCTGAACGACCTGGTCTAAAGAATAAGCCTGCTTGCCTTTGAAGAGGGGCATGGACAAGGTAAGGGTCTTTTTCTTCTCTGACTTTTCTTTCTTACTAGAAAATAGATTTTTCAAAAATTTCATAGGACTTCTCCTTTTTTTCATATCAGTTGGGAAGCAAAGCTATCTTGCTCAAAGTGAGTCGAGATACCAAGTTTTCTCATCCTCAAAACTGTAAAATTTCTGGTCAAGCAACCAATTTCTATCCACCAATCTAAGTACAAACTGATGCTTCATTTCTAAAGCTTCTTGATAATGAATGATGACTCTTGCTTCTTCAGCTTTTATCATGATAAAATCTACAGAAAAATCATTCGTTTGAACATAGTTATACTCACTTGGGGATCCATAAGAATTTCGAACTCCTCCTTCCAAGTATTTTTGGGTCACTCGTTCAGTTAGAAGTTGCATTTGCCTCTGAAAATAGTCATCCATAAGTTCATTCCACTTGGGATGAACTTGATTTGCTGGGATGCCAAGGCCTTCTTTTTCCTTATCCAGTGCTCTGTTTCGCTCAAAAATTTCCTCTTCTAACAAGGTTAAACTTTTAAGGATATCAAGCAATGGTGTAATGATTTTTTCTGCTATGGCTTGATATTTTTCAGGGGTATTTTTATAGTTCACTCTCATGATAAACCTCTTAATTCTCCTGGATTAATTGCTTTAATTCTAAGTCTGAAAGTTTTCCTTCCATGTAGAGTTTCCTAAGTAAATCTTTATCAACTGTAATTTCATAATAGTCAGTCACAAACTCATGAAATCTCTCAAAGCTATCAAAAAGGTATGAAAGCAACCATTCTCCACCATCCTGATCTTGGTAAGTCTGTTGATGCACTTGACCGTCGTACCAGATAAAGAAGGTTGTTTCATCTTTTTGGTCTTCAGAATAAAGTGAGAGATACTTTTCATCCAGACCTTTATAAAAATCATCAATGACGTCTTGATCCCACTCGTCAGCAGCAAACTGGCTTAAACCACTTTCATGATCAAAACCTTTTATAAGGATCATTTTATCAGTCAAAACCACATCTAGAGAATCACCAGAGCCATTGTCGATAAGATAACGGATGCCATAGTCTTCCTCAGTTTTAAACACGAGTCTGAGCCAATCCTCACTTGGATCGGTCAGATACTCATCAATGACTAGCAAGGCATCTAATCGAGTCTTTATCTTGTCCCAATCAATCTTTCTCATCTCTAAAAACCTCCATCTTATTCTTGCGATTTATCAAGATCACAAGCCCTATAACGAGCTGTTAGATAGCCTGAAAGGCTAATCTGAGGGATATTCCACTCATTAGGCAAATAAATTGAACAATCTACCTGATCACCTAGAGGGGAACTTGCTGAAAAGACATATCTTCCCAAATCCTCATTATTAGAATTTCTTTCAACTAGACTCAATCTGCTAGCATTGAACCGGTCTTTGAACAGTAACCAGATTTGCTCGACATCTTCGTTTAATAGGGAGACTTTCAAGTTGTAGCTGATTCCGACCCTACATCTTTTTTTAATCCTGACTCATCAGCTTTACAAACTTTTATCGATCCCTTATCATACTGCCAGTTATCACTATCTAATAGGGGAAATCGAACAGATAGATTGTCTTTAAATCCCTGCATAGTATCTAATAAATCTTTGGAGGCATCTTCGAATAATTCTAGTTCTTCCATAGTCTTCTCTTTAATTTTCATAGCTAATCACATTCCGATTTAATCTGCATCAACCCAGATCTGGTATTTTTGGCAATGGAGGCATCTAAACAAATAACCACAGATAGGCCCGTCTTTGACCAAGTAGTCTTCTACCTCTTGATATTCTTCACGCGCTTCATAGTCTGCCAAGACTTGCTCAGCGATTCCCATAGCTTTCAATTCTCGAGTTCCAACTGTACCTAAGTAAGCGCAGTAATCTTGACAGCAAGATAACCAATATTCACCCTGCCAACTAGAGTAGCCTGGGGTCTGACAAAAAAGCAGCTGATTCTTTTCTGGATTCAATTCTCCCTGCCTCTCGGCATCTTGGATAAATTCCGCATCAAATTTTTTAGCCGCTTGACCGTTTGCAATACAAAATGGGCAAAGGTATTCTATATCCTCGATACTATAAGGTATAAGGGCATAATAAACATTGCTTTCTTTCCCACAAGATGGACAAACCTTAGCTTCTCCTTCAACAAATGAACCTGTAGCTAAGGGATCAGGATGATAGAGAAAATGGGGTAAGTCTTTTAACAAGTCCTGCCTTTGCTTCTTCTCTTCTTTTGTTAGTGGACGAGAATGGGCAAATCTATCTCCATGACTCTGACTCATTTCTTGTAAACGGCTCAGTTTCTTTATCTGTTTTCGGTCTGGTTTATCAAAGATTTCAGTAAATAAGCTATAGGCACTAGTGTAGAGACCCAATTGTTCATAGAGGTCAACTAAGACTCTCTTCGCTTCTAAATCATCAGACTTAGCTAATTCATCAGCCAAATCATAAAGGGCTGCGACACTAGAGGGATTTCCATCTTGGTCCAGGTATTGCTTTTTTAATGTAATGTATTTTTCTAGAAATGGATTCATAGGATTACCTTTCTAACGGAATATAAAAACCTTAACAAATAGTCACTAAGACATTCCCCTTATGGTTTAAGATTTCCTTGTAAAAGTCTTTCATTTTGACAAAGCAGGCTAAAATGTCTTCCTTGATTTCTTCCTCTTCCTCAAGATAATCCCAAATATTAGGATACAAGTCGGCTTTCTTACAGGCTTCCATACTAAAGTTAGTCATAGCCCTGTCCATGTCAAAACTTTCTAAAGCTTCTACAATCTCGGCTATCTTAGTTTTTTCAGTATAGGCGATATATTCAGATACATCCTCTAGAGGAGTCACCCCTAAAACAGCTTCTCTCAAGGGATTTTCATCCAAAAATTCTGAACTACTAAATCCTGTCAAGACAAAGACCATGGCATCCCACATTTTGTCAATATCTAGAAAAATTTCATATTCTTCTGCATAATCTTCCGCTAAGTCCAGCAAGTCATCTTCCTCATTAGAAAGTAGCTTTATTTGTTTTAATTTATCGTCCGGTAAATATTGATAATTGGCAATCATTCCCATGATTTTACTCCTTTGAATCAGTTAGTATCATACGGATATTTCTAGCTCTATTTTCATAGAAAGTGCTATAATGGAGCTAACAAAATTGTTCTCTAGCAATTGAAAAACGGGGGAAGTAGTCATGTTCACTACTATTGTTTTAGGATTTTATGCTCTTTTCTTTCTATCTTTATCCTTTACCATCTATCTCTATATCAGACTCGTAGTTGCGGTTAAAAAAGGCAAAGACATTCCCAAATGGATTTATAAACTTGGCCATGCTGTTCAAGGAAGAATTCACGTTGACTATGAAGAAATCACTGATGCTAATGCCCTTAAAGAGATTCATTGGTTCTTGCTGATCTATTTAATCGTAAATCTAGTCGTTTTGGCTGGTTTCTACTATCATGTTAATAGCTTTCCGCAAGCAATTTATGAATGTTTGAAAAAACAATTTTTCATCATACTTGTTAGTATGATTTTAAAAAGTCTTGGAAAATTTGTTGTACTAGCTATAAGAAAAAACTTTCATAACAGTCATACCTATGCATCAACAAACGCTATTATTGGGACAGCTTTTTTAACGAGTTATGTTTTTATGTTTTGCATGATGATGAGTGGCCTTCCAGCGCAACCTGTTCCAGTAACCATTCAAGATACCACTGTCATTATCGGGGAGACCAAGGCTTCCGAGCTTTTGGACCAAGGTTTTACATTTGGAGATAAAGGCGCAGATAGCTCCATCACCAATCCCAAAAACGACCACTTCTACTACGGTCAGCTTCTAGAAGTCAAGCGGGATAATCAATCCTATGCCTCACTCCTACAGGTAAAAATACTGATCAACTCAAAAACTGCGTCATCACCTATTACAGAACACCTAAGGATAAGAATCAACTAGAAGAAATTTCCATCAATCATGTCAAGCTAGCAAATCTCAAGCTCCAAGATTTTCAAACACGACAATTAATCGATATCTTTGAAGTCAATCCTGCTGATTTTAATGTATCTGACACCGATGCCAACTTCATCCTGACCATTCAAACAGCAGATTACGACCTCTGGAAAAGGTATCGGATTGAATCCAAGTTCAATTCAGATGGTTCCCTAGATAGCTATGGTGTCAGAGCCCAACACAGCATGTGGGAATGATTGACCATTTTCCCCTTTATCACATAAGCATTAAACAGGAAAAATATCGTCGACAAGTTTATAGGTTTCGATGAAACGAAGGCCAGAAGAGCCTTTATCTCTAGTGATTTCTTGATAAATATCTTCTAAATTTTGGGCAGGTGCTAGCATCCAAAGACTAAAAGGTCTAAGTTTCACATGTCCAATTTTTTCAATATTTTCTAATAATTGTCCTAAATCTTTGTGATTGAACCAGCAGTCTGTAACGAGAGCAAACTTTGTATTGTCCATCTTACAGGAGATATGACTGGTCAAAAAATCATCGATGGTGGGCTTTTTTGTTTGTAAGAGGCGCGTGCAAGCCAGATGATACTCAAGCTTTCTAGGACTCTGATCAACCATAGATACAAAGACAAGACCATACGCATCTTCGAACTTAACAGCAAGGAGATCTCCTTCTTCAAAATAGGGTTTGCGTTTAGTTTTGGCTTTAGGGACCTTTAGAGGCCTAGGATTTTCAGTTTGCAACTGGATAGCAAGTTTTTCCAAGACTTTTTGCCTTTGCTTCAAAGCCTTTGGATCTATTTCCATCCAAAATGGATCAGCCCCTTTTTGGATAAGCTCTACTGTTTTATCTCTGATATCGCCTGTCAGGTGACCAATCTTCCACAGTGAATAGGCAAGAGCAGTCCAATAAATTTCTGTAAAAAAGTCTGTTTGACAGTAATCTTTTTCCGCATCGAGAATATCCTTGATTATATTCGCTACATGTTCACCGTCTCTATAGCGACCAACTACCTCATTGTAAATGTCATAACCTTGATCACTGTCAATGATTTTAACGCCATCAATAGCCATTCTCAACTCCTAATACTCAATCGACATCTTATTGCTAAATCTCAAAACTTATTTAATCTTATGCTTGTTCATTTTCTCTTGGAAAATATCTGTAAGAATTTGTCGCAATTCTTGAGCTTCCTTTTCAGGAAGTTGGCCTTCTTGTTCAGCTACAGCATACAGTTCTGGATACTCAAGCGAGATTCTCTTAACGGTACGTGTAATGGCATGTTTTCTAACAAAAAATGGAATCCGTTTAATCATATCTTGAGGAATTAAGGCGATAATCTTATCAGCAGTTTCCTTATCGTTAAGCTTAGAGAAAGTTAGTCCCTTTTTAATCATCTCTTGTTCTTTTTCTGTAAAATCTTTAATATCCATTATGTCTCCTTATGACTATTTTATTTACTTCTATTATACTATTTTTTTAATTGGTCGAATGAAAAATCTCTATAAATCCTCTTTTTCCCAAGAACGGAATCTGTTGTAACAGGTAGTTTTTTCAGCAACTCTTGGATATCAATATCTTTGGGAAGAGGATTAAATTCTCCCAGACTATTTTCCTGAAGGTGTGCTACAAAGATAAACTCTCCATTTTCCCAATCCATAGCACAATCATTGATAAGATCTACCGGCGACAGGTCCAGCAGTTCTTGCTCTTGCGCTATAAAAGTTTCGTAGATCAGCTCAAAAATCGCTTCTTTATCAATTTTTACAACCCTTAATGTATGTTCATCCATGCTTGCTGTCCTCTAACCATATTAATTTAACTATCATTCGGTTGGTAACTTCTTATCCCACTCTTTAGGCAAATCATCCTATTTTTAGAGTTGAACCCACTTATCATTATCCATAATAAATGGTTTAGCTAGACCTTCTCCTGTATAGTTTTCGTATTTTGTATCTAGATATTTGTAGCAATCTTCCTTGGTTGCAAATTTGATAGCTTGATAAGGCTCCTCAAAAGTTAACTTTTCGACAAAGAGATAACCGTCCTCACTTGGTACAAGTATGCCGACATGGCCAATAAATAAGGATTGACCATCCAAGTCATCATGGACTACTACGGAGAGCATTCGAGCATTCTCATTAAACTTGAACTGAGAAAGGAATTTTTCCATCTTTGCAGCATGAACTTTTACATCAGTTGTTGCTTCAGTCTTGACTCTTGAGAATAAAATATCAAAAGCATCCTTGTCTTCTGCATCAAAGACTTTGCCCTTATCAATGGCATCATTATCGACAAATAAAAGGGAATCATCTTTCTCTAACTTCGGAATTTCGATAGAATTTTTCAATAAACAATAACTGTTAATACGACAGTTAGTGCCGACAAAATCACCTTTCTTCGGTGCCCAAAGATTGCTTATCTTTTCAACATCATAGTCTGTTTTGGTAAATGTAGAAAAATCTCCAGTTAAGCCAACTGAACCAACAGTATTGTTATAATCGTTGACAAGATTGAAAAATGCATCGACACTATCTTTATCCAAATGTGCAGCCAAGGCTTTTCGAACTTCTTCTGAACTTGGTTGACTGTTCATATTGGTATAGCTAGCCTTCCAAGAAACTTGAGCAGACTTTGTTTGAGTTACTGAAGTTTCAGTAGTTCCATCACTCGACTTTTGAGCTTGATTACAAGCAACTAAGGTCAAAAGAAGTGTTGAGCAAAGACCTATAGTCGCTAATCTTCTAAATTTCATAGGCTTTCCTTTGTTTAAAAAAATTGTTGTTAAAGGTAAATAAGATTATGCTTTCGGTTGAGAATAGACTTGGATATGCTGCCCTAGTACCTTAATTTCTACTGGCAAGTTATCGGATTTGTCACCATCAACATCCGTTTCTAACTCAGTGTCTGAAGAGATTTTGATATGACGAGCTTTTATGTACTCGATGTGATCATTTTCAACGACATCCCCTTTTAATAAGTCAGGGATTACAGATAATTTAGAAAGAATTGATGCATCCTTAAGAATCAGAACGTTTGCATATCCGTCCTTATCTTCATCAAAAATCTTCTTATCAGCAAAATAATTGGTTAGGAGAACTAAAACGTGACTTGCTTCTCCAATATAGTTTCCATTTTCTGTCTCAACAGTAATATTAAATGCTTGATCAGTCACTACAGACTTCATTGTATTAATCGCATAGGCGAACATGCCAAATTTTGTTTTATCTTCTATCCCAACGTTATGGATGGCTTCTGGTAGTGAACCAATACTAAAGATATAACCAAAATAATTTCCATTTGATTTTCCGATATCAATCTTACTCGTAGAATTAAAATCAAGCTCGTCAATGGCACCATCAATATCTTGATTGATTTCTAATAATTTTGTGATGAGATTTCCAGTTCCTCCAGGTATAATTGCTAGTTTTGGAATATAGTCTCTTTCAGCGATACCAGAGATTACTTCATTGACAGTCCCATCTCCACCGAATACGAGAACTGCCTCATAATGTTCTCTGGAAGCTTCTGTGGCGAAGTTGGTTGCGTCTTGCGCTTTTTGTGTAATTCTGGTATCGACTTGCTCGAAGTATTTTTTAGCCTTATTTTCTAGCTTATCCTTATAATCTAAAGCCTTTTCTCCACCAGAGGTTGGATTGATAATCAACATTATTTTTTGCATTCATTTTCTCCTCAATATCTATTTACACCTTTAGGCTATCAATATATCTTTTTTTGATATACTTTATTATATAATGAAATTTCTAAAAACAAAAATTGAAAGTACTGAACTAAAATAGATACAATCCTGAACTGTCTAAGAATTTTTCTTTCAAAATTGGAAAAATAGATTTGTGGAAAAGATTTTATCAAGTTACAAACTGAAGAAATCATCTCATTCACTCTTTCTTCATATACATCAGTTTTTATTTTACTATAAAACAAAACCTATGCTTCTATTATTTTCTTAGCCACAAATGTTGTAAAAAACTAATATCTTTATAGGGTTTTAAATCACATACTGCAAGTTCAATCTTTGTCATTTCTTCTAACCAGTTTTCTTTGCTCTTAAATTCATTTGGTTGTAGACTGTAAAATGTTCGAATCCCCAAATAGTTTTCTAATTTAAGACCAGACAAAGCTAATAATTCCTCTATCGTATAAGTAGAACCACTTGCAAAAGATAGGCTCTCAAAATTTTCACCATTGAGTAAGCTAAATGCTTGATTGATATCATTAGCAAAAACAACACTTTGTAGAACTTTTCCAACGTGATTATGCTTGATAATTGAAATCAAGCCATCATCTTTTAAAATTCTTTTGAACTCCAGAAGATAGTCTTTTCGGTCATTAGGATCTATATATTCTAAAACATTATGGCAAAGGACAAGATCAAAAGATTTATCCGTAAAACGAGCGAGTTGGTCAATACTTCCCCACAATTTTTCATAGGATGTGGAAGAGTTGGCATAGAGCATTTCCTCATTAGGTTCAACAGAAGTAACTTGATTCTTGCGAGAGAAAAATTCACTGACCAAACCAAATCCAGATCCAAAATCAAGAATATTCTTACCTTCCAGATGAGCAAGTTGGGCAAAGGTTATTTCATATTGAATCTTTCCCCAAGGTTGTTTTAACATATTTCTATAATGTTCAAGATCAGATTTTTTACTTGTCATGTCTTACCTCATTAAAACTGATATTTTTCTTTAAAATCATTTCTTTTAATAATTTACAGTAAACTGCCGAATTTTCAGTGATCTTGCGACAGTGGTCATATCCTTGCCAAATATGAAATGTGGCATGAGGATACTTTTTAGGGAGAACTTTTTTAGCAGCTATCAAGTCGAATTCTTTTGAACCATAAAAGAAAACACAGCTTTTTTGTTCCTCTGGCGTGAGGTTAGGCAAGGCCACAAATGCACAATCATGAGAAATATGTTTGATGCTTTCTTCAGCCATAGCAATGAAAGAATCCGCCATCATCTCTCCTTTTTCTCCATAAAGTGAAACCATCTTACGAACAGCTATATCTCTATTTCGCAAGGCTTTTCTATGCTTTATTAACAATAAATACCTAGTAAATACATCTAGCAAAGGCGCATTTGTCCATAAACTAACCCCTTCAAAAACAAGTTTCCCAAACCTGATATCCTTATGATTCAATAATTGCAGTAACACAACTCCACCTAAGGACGCTCCAAAGGCTAAACTCAAATCTTTTATCTGGTGTTCCTTTAGATAATCGTAGATCATCTGGCTTTCCTTAAGAGCTGACTCGTAAGTATCCGAAGCTGATCGTCCATGCGCGGACAAATCCGGAATAATATATCTAAACTCTTGCCCCATCTGGTCTGCAATCAGGGACTTCATCCCTTGAGCCGATGATAACATCGGGTGGATTAACAATATCGTATCTTTCTGATTAGAATTAAGATCAAGAATGTTCATTATCTATCACCAGATTTCTTTCCTTTTTATCCCTTATCCTTAAAGAACTTATACCATCCATTTATGATTTATCCAGATAAATGCGACAATTATAATAACTTCACTTGAACCCCTTGCATGTCGAACGTTTCTTTGACATGTTCAAAATTACTGCTTATGATAGTCGCTTACTTCAGATTTGGAAACTGTTGCAGTTCT
Organism: Streptococcus infantis; assembly: GCF_047464415.1. Lineage (GTDB taxonomy): Bacteria > Bacillota > Bacilli > Lactobacillales > Streptococcaceae > Streptococcus > Streptococcus infantis_AE. Next base: position 29,581 of record NZ_JASHBX010000013.1, read on the forward strand.
TTGAGACTAACTTCATTTAGATCGAAACCATCATCTTCACCGTCCCACTGAGGAATCAAATTCAGATAAATTTCATTTCCGCCATCCATGTAGATTTCTTGGACTTGTTCGGCATATTTCTTAGGTATAGGAAGATCTATCATATAATCAAGGGCTGGCTGAATAATCTCCATACTTTCTGTGTCGATATCCTCTTCACTAAATTCATCCGCAAAATCATAGATGTCAAAGTAGAGTTTCAGTACTCGTAAATCGTACATCAAAACTTGGATAATAGTTAGTTTAAAATTTATATTGTCAAAGTGTAGCAGTTCTTCGTCAGTTTCTTTTAACTTGTAGCTTTCCCGTTCATGTTGGACTTCTGGGAAGTAGGAAATTGAAAGTGTGTCTGTGATGGTCTCTGGAATTCCATTAAAATTTCTTCCATAAGGAGTCCATAAAATCAGGTTAAAATCCCCTACTCTTTGCCTATCAGAAAAGAAATAAGGAGATTTTCCATCTGATAATACCACAGCTCGGCATGGTTGCTTTGGCAATTCTTTCTCTCCAGTCAAGGAAAAGCTAAGCTGGTTCCGTTAATAATCATTGAATTGTTTTGAAGATTGATTTCAAGTTTTTTGTGTGTTTTTTTCTTAAAAAAATCAAACATATTACTACCTTTTCTTAAGTTTCCTCTAGATAAATTTTAACTGCTAAATATTCCTCTTCTTTAGCATAGGCAAACACCTCTGAAGCTCTAATGTAGTCAAAAATATTTTCCTCTAAATCTTCATCCCAGGTTGATTCACTAAAGATTTGATTGTCTTGACTAGCTTCATAAAAAATATCAAGGTGAACTTGATAAAATTCTTCATCTTCATTTGGGACTTGCCTTACTAAGGATAGTTGAAACAAGGGCTTATCAGATATAGCTGTAAATGTCCCTGTTTCAAATAAAATCATCTCATCCTCAATAGGCTCACGACACAAGTCTTCAAAGATTGCTACCATATCCTCTAAGGGCATCTTATCGGTGATTCTTTTTCTTAAAAATTCAAGTGATTGCTTCATATTGCTCCTCTTTCTACATGTTTACTATCAGAAACTGACTAAAAATTAAAAGTAACCTATAACTCTAATAATCTCTATAAAGTAGTATATACCTATTGCGATAGCTATCATAATTGCTAAAACAACTAAACCAATGATAATCCTTGCCCAGATATGCCTTTGTGCCTGTTCGATGACAAAAGCACTAAGAGACGCGAACGATAATCCAAAAGCTAGAAAGATAGATATTGCCCAAACAAACGGAATAACTGTCATCCATGGATATGGAAATGGTTGGCCGACTGGATGATTCTCTAAAATAAAAAAAGTAATAATCGCAACTAGATACAAAAAAATATTCACGATATATAAATATTTAAAAACCTGACGTCTATGAAAGAATACCATCAATCCTAAGACGAAAATCATGATAAGGGGGATGAAAAGACGCCCCCAAATATAACTGTCATTAAACATAGCTAACACCTATATCTTATTCAAAATCAGTTTCAACTACCAATGCTGCAATTTGCTAATCTGGTCTCCCTTATTCCTGATGATTCCAAAGATATTTTTCTGAATGACAGCAGCCAGAAATATAGTCTAGCATTTCTGCAAACCACTCTTTTATCATTCCATCTTGTAAGCTGTCATAGTATGTAAAAAATCTCTCATAAACTTGTGTCTCCTTCATACCTAGATGAGGGATTTTCCTTAAAAGATCATAGCCTAACTCCGCATATTCTTGATAATTTTCAGCTGTAACCTGATTCGAATACTCGGTTATTTGAAGAAATAAGCTCTCAAATTCAGTCAACTTTCTCACCTCTGATTTAGCTTTTAACTCCATAAAATGACTAGTCTTAACTTGGAAAAAACCTATTAAAAAATAGAATCCCTACACCCTTTATTATACTACATTAACAGAAAAAAGACTGAACCAGATGGCTTTCAGCTTGGTTTCAGTCTAGATCTTTTTGATAATTGGAATAGCCACTGTAAGAACGTCTATCCCCAAATTAATTCCCTGTACTTGGTAGTGATAGATGGGGTCAGGACAAAACTTTTGAACTCTGTTTTTTAGATGAGTGTCTATCATTTCAAGTAAAATCCCTTCTGATAAATTGGGAAATTCTGGTCCGATGAGTAAATCTTCTTCTAGTAAATTTAGGCCCCATCCCTCATCAATAGATCTGCAGAAAAGAAACTTACCAAAATCAATACAGTATTTTAACTTTTGATTTTTTAAGCCCTCAAGAAAAATTTGCAGATGATTTTCTTGAGAAAGTTGACACCGTAATTCATACCAATCATACTCTATTTCCTCACCAATATGAACCCACTTCATTTTTAACCAACCTCTTCTATCCTTATATCACTCTCTTCATTTTTATAGAGAACTAAGTCAATGACTAGATTCTTTGCACAAATACGAAAATGAACCAAGTCTTCTTCAGACAAAACTCCACCCGCCCTATGAATCACTTCTGTAATCAGGCTACTAGTCTCTAGCTTACAAATACAAATAAGGGATTCAAGATCTGACGAACTAGGAATCTGATGAAGAACATCATATAAGTTTCTATCTGTAATTTGGTAAAAATGACAGAAGGGAAATTTCAATCTAATCATGTGTTTCTTTCCCTTCAAAGTTAGCGTAGAAATCTCGTAATGACTATTTTCACTAAAAGCTGCACTAGCTTCATATTCATCTTCTGGAATAATAGATTGCCACTCTAGCATTAAATCTCTCCCTCCACTATTTTCTCATCTCATACGCTTTCTCTCTATAAAAATCTAAAGTAGTTTAAAAAACGCACAAATACAATTGTCATCTCACATTCTTTAGAAATTCTCATGAGCAACTTCTTCAAAATAGTCATCCAGATGATGGTAGAACCGCATATCTTCTTCTGAACCATCTTGCAAAACTGCAAATACCTTCACTTTATCATCATTGACAAATACGAAATTATGTTCACCAAAATAAGCTTGATAACCCTTGTCAACCAAAGTCCAGAGTTCCTCTTTGTTTAAACCGAAAATATCTTTTTTTACAAGATAGGTTTTCCCGATTGTCATTTTCATAATGGTTTTTCTCCTTAAGAAACTAATAGTTCAAAAGATTTTCTCTTTGCTAATTAATCAGGTCACACAAGAAGTGACACAATCTCAAAACGAACTTTGGTTGACTACTGAATAGCATCCACTGCTTCTTTTACAAACCCTTCGACATCTTCAATCTCTACAAACAGAGGGTCTAAGTGACACAAGAAGTGCCAATCTTCGGTTTCGCATCTTTTGTAGAGAATCGCTTCGCCGTCTTCACTTCCAAAAAAGCTTCTGTCGACTTCATATCCACTGCCTTCTAAAAAGTCTTTTGCCTGACGATACTTGCCTTCTCTCGCTTCGATATAAGCTTTGACTTCATCGTTGTTAACGACATAGGCATCTACTTTTGTAGCGCCTTCGATTACTTTATCATTTTTAAGGGATAGATTCGAAATCTCTTTCCAAATAATGTCCACATTTTCCTCAGAATTAAACGAAAACCTAGATAAAGGGACAATATTTCCATTGAAGACAATTTCCATATAATCCGGTAAATGTTTAGATTTTACATACTCCACTTCAAACCCATTTTCGTTTTCTAGAGTATACCCCGGGATTTGAGCTACAAAGGCTTTCCCCTCCTCTAAAGAATCAAACACGACTAAATCTTTAGAAAAATCATTTTGGTACAATTCCAATATAACCATCTATCATCCTCTAATCTTAACTGTTTCTATTAATTCTGATCATTTTTACGTTATTACTCATTCTCAGGTGGTACTACTGTTGAAAAATAAAAGTAAGACATTAAATTTTGTCAATCTACTTCTTAAACTTTAATTCAAGTATTTTATTATAACCTTCATAAAAACGATCTCTTGTTACCACTTCACCTGGATATTTCTCTTCTAGAAGTTCATAAAATTCAATTGGTCTAACCCCTTCTTCCGCCAAATCTTGAAGGAATGGACTGCATAGCCTCATCTCACCTTTACTCGATTGTTTTAATAAAACTCCGTATATAGGAATCTTAGTTAATAGATTATAGGTAATCTTTTTCATAATATTTATCTCCCACATAAATTTGGATTAATTAGCAAGCCTACTTAACAAAATGATGCTGCTCATAGCTTGACTTAATTTTAGAAAAGAGGCCAGTAACAAACTTAAGCCCAGCCTCTTAGATAATCATTTTTCTTTGTTGCAGATAATGTATGCTTTGATGAAATCACTACCCACAACAATGGTTAACGGAACACTCAAAACAACTTCATCAGTTTTGCCATTCTCATACTCTTGTCTTTCTTCAGGAGAGTATAGGTACATAGCTATTGAATAGGTGTTCCCAGCCTCCAAGTCAAGATCCATACTGATATTTTCTGATTTGATATTGATTGTTTGATTCAGTCGAGTCTCAGTCGTTTTATAAACGCCCTCAATTGTATATCTCCCTGGAACTAAAGCAACTACCTTTTCTAGGTTTTCTCCAGTTATTGGATTAAAGTCAGCAAGATTCTGTCCATTAATTTTAGTTTTTGAACAGTATAAATGAACAATAGCTTTATCACTATTATCACTAACAAAGCTAACAGCTTTTTTCTTTCTATTGCTATATACAATCATAAATCCAACAAAAAGCAAGAGCCAAAGGACAAGAAAAAATACAATAATATAAGTTGAGTTCATCATATATCTCCTATATTTTCTTTACTTTTTAACTACATTATAGCACCAATCATTGACATGGATCAATATTTAACATAACTCTTACTGTCTCATCAAACTTTCCTAAACTTCTTTTCTGGAAGTTCAGAATACATGCCATTTAGAAGTTCTAGAATGAGTACCCTGTCCTCAAAACTATCAAATACGTACATAAGAGTTTTTGAGCCTTCATATGGATAACGCAATTCAGAATCTGCAAGAAGTCTATCCGATATCCTTGTTCACTTTAAAAACAGTTCACGATTGCAAATCTCCCCTATTAGTTTACCGTTAAAATCGACAAGATATCCGCCATCATGGATTTTATGACAATATCACCAAACTCAGAAAAACTGTCATGGACATATTGGTTAAATTCATTCATCTTAATTATCTCCCGTCAAATTCAAATTTATCTAGCTCCATTATATCAAGTAAACCCGACTTTATATAAGTAAAACAAAAAAACAATACAATCTTCTAACCACAGTATTTCTAGTTAGTTTTATTCTTTCCTTCAGCTTTAAAAGATGAATCTTTAACACAGCATTTCTTTTATCAAGAATACTGATTGTATTAATTTCTATATTTTCATTGAAATTTATTAAAATCAGAATATAATTTTCAATTACTGATCATTCGAACTTCTCTACCTCTAACAAAATTTTATAAAAAAACGGTTTATGATTTTCGCTTAAATTTCCAATTCTAAAATAAAAACACGAGAAAAAACTCTACATTTGAGCCCTTTCTCGTATCCTATTATCTCAATGATTATACCAATTTATATCAACTAAATTAAATTAGCATCTTTAAGTAGTTCCTCAATAAATGTTCCCTTGATTTTCTTCGCAGCACGTTTTTCAAATAGTTTCACTAAGAACGGAACTTTTACATCGGCTAATTTCTTGCCATCCATCAAGCGGCTTGTTGATTTTGTAAGAACGCGTAAATCGTAAGCTGAAGCGAACACTTCTGGTACACCACGATCGACATCAAGCAATGTATATACAGCTTCCATCGCTGTACGAACAGAATATTCTGTTGTAAACACTGTATCGCGAGGAGTTTCAGCGAAGTTACCAATGAAGGCAATATTCTTAGAGCCATTTGGAACGACGAGCGGACGGTCGCCATCTTTACGAGCCATGAAGTAGCTTGTGATATAAGGCATGTAGCAAGGAACCGTGTTGCATCCTTCGCTAGCAAATTCATGAATCAATTCTTCTGGAACACCCATGTGGTATAACCATTCTTCGGCAATTTCAATCCCTGTACATTCTTCAATTGGTTTTTCCACATAGTTTCCTTTGATTCCTGAATATAAACCGTAAATCCATACGACTAATTCATCTTTACTTTGTGCTTTAAAGTGTGGTTGACGGTTTAATGTATAGCTCATCATCCAGTTTGAGTCGCGAACTGTTACGATTCCTCCTGTTACCACTTTTCCAGCATAAGGATCACGTTTTGAGATTTTTTGAATGTATTCAGCGATACGTTTATCTTTTACAGTTGTTGTAGCTGAAACGAACCAGCTTTGGTCTGGCAAGTTTTCACAGAATACTTCTGGATGTCCGAAGCGTTCATCTTGTTTGGCTAAGTTTTTCCATAAGCTCCATGCTCCACCTAATTCTTTTGAAATTGGTGCTGGAGTATTGTTATCCCCGTATGTTGTTGCAGCAGTAATACTACCGTTTGTCACGAATACTAAGTCGTTTTCTGTAAGATTGCGTGTTTCTAAAACGCCACCTACTTCTAACACAAGTTCTTTAGCAATCATGTCACTTCCAACGTGTTCAACAATCACATTTTTAACGACTGTATCATACTCGAATTGAACATTATGTTTTTTCAAGTAGTTCACGAGTGGTAAAACGAGTGATTCGTATTGGTTGTATTTCGTAAATTTCAAAGCAGATAAGTCAGGTAGACCATCGATATGGTGAATGAAACGTAAAATGTAACGGCGCATTTCAATCGCTGAATGCCATTTTTCAAAAGCAAACATACTAGCCCAGTAAGTCCAGAAGTTTGATTCAAAGAACTCTTCACTGAATACATCGGTAATTTTTAGCCCTTGTAATTCAGATTCAGAGGTCATATATAATTTCACCATTTCTTCGCTTGATTTATCGCTTAAAGTGAATTGGCCATCATCTGGAATGCGTTGTCCTTTGTTTTCAATCACACGACATTTTGAGAAGTTAGGGTCTTCTTTGTTAAGCCAGTAGAACTCATCTAACACAGAAGCATCTTCGACTTCAAGTGAAGGGATTGATCTGAATAAGTCCCATAAACATTCGAAGTGGTCTTCCATTTCACGTCCACCACGAATAATGAATCCGCGTGTTGGGTTTAAGATTCCGTCCAAGCTTCCTCCTGCAAGTGGAAGTTCTTCTAAAATATGAATGTTTTCTCCTTTCATTTGGCCGTCTCTGACTAAGAAAGCAGCGGCTGATAAGGATGCAAGTCCTGAACCAACTAAGTAAGCTGATTTTTGATCAACGCCTTGTGGTTTTTTAGGGCGAGCAAATGCTTCGTAATTTCCATTTGAATAGTACATAATATAGCCTCCATAAATGATGTTTTATTTACTATGCTATTACTATAAATCTAATCAAAAAATAATACAATTTACAAATTAGGGTGTTTGTCAAAAGGTTAGACAAACACCCTAATTTGTAAAGTAATATTTTAATTTTGGTTTAAAAATTTGAAATAATGCTCCCCAACATAACTCTTTCAATCTTTTCAACTAATTCATCAGCAGTGCTAGGCATCTGTTTTTCAATCCAATCTAAACCAATACCGACCAGAGCATAAGTATAAAATGAAATTGAAAACTCGACTTGTTGTGCTTCTTCACCCGTAACCTGGATTTCCTGAAAAATGAGATTTGTCAAAAAACGTTCTACTTCTTGATTTAAGAATTTTTCTAAATATTCCTTTCCAAATGAGCGATAGGTATTCAGTACAAAACTCCTATTATCAGCAATATATTGAAAAATAGAAGCAAGAGCATCTTGCCAATTATCATAAGTTACATCTTTCCCCACCAAAATTTCAGTATCCTGAAGATAAATCCATTCTACCAAATCATAGATATCTATGAAATTATTATAAAAAGTTTGGCGACTAACACCGCAAGATTGGGTTAAATCATTGATAGTGATTTTGCTTAGTGACTTTTCTTCCATCAATTCTTTCAAGGTTGAAGCTAGAACCTTTTTTATCACAGTTGTCATCTTTCATACCCTTTCACATCATTTTATAGCTAACATTATAACAAATTGTAAAATCTTATCAAACTTTATTCATCTAACGACATATAGTTTAAGAGAAATATACTGTTCATTCTAAATTGATAAATATTGGATTTAAAGCTATTAAAAAAATTTCATTATTTTTTTGATAATGTCTAAAATGAATCACTTGTTATCACATCCATCTAGTATTGGAAATATTTTAAATGATAGAACGAACAAGAGGAGCTAGCTTGAAGTTATATCTGGCCAACTAGACCGAGATTTCTCATCAAATCAATTTGCTTGCCAACTTATGAACTTGTTTTCTGTTTTTACTTTCAATATTTCAACCATCAAGCTCTTCTTATATCTAACTCTATTATATCAAGAAAATTCAATTCTAGATAGTTTGAACAAAAATAATACAACTCTCTAACACTTTTAATATGATAGTCTCATATACTAATATCCATTATGTTTCACAATTCATTTGCAGCTAATGGAATTAAATTTCTCTATCTTTTTTCTAATATTTCTTATAAAGCGCTTGCTCATGACCTTACGTCATGATGTATAATATATATTAGGAGGTGAGAATGATGGCAAAATTCAGAGCAATCCCTGAAGGTTTTATGACAGTTGGGGAAGTCGCAAAGAAAATGGGAGTTACAGTCCGTACTCTACAATACTACGATAAAGAAGAATTGCTTTCTCCATCTGCAGAAAGTGAGGGAGGACGTAGGCTTTATACCGATAAAGATTTAGTTATGCTTCATCAGATTATATCCTTGAAATCACTTGGTTTTTCTCTGAAGGACATAAAGGGGCGTTTGAACTCTTTGAAAACTCCAGCTGAAGTTGCAAATGCTCTTACAGAGCAAGCAGATGATATTCGCCAAAAAATAGAACAACTTCAGGCTTCATTGTCAGAAATAGACCAGTTAAAAGTTGAAGTTTTACAAATACAGACGGTTGACTTTAAAAAGTATGCAGATATTATTGTCAATCTTCAAATGAAGAATGAATCTTACTCTCTGATTAAACGTTTTGATGATGATACGCTGGATCACATACGCAGTCGATTTGACAAGAAAAGCGGAGTAGACTTTATGGACAGATTTAATCGCCTAAGTGATGAGATTGTGCGACTCCAAAAAGAAAAGGTGCCCGCTGAAAGTAAACAGTGCCAACAAGTTGTACAAGAATACTGGAGCTTGATCATGGAGTTTACAAATGGAGATTTGACTATGCTTCCGAAGTTGTTGGAAATCGGTAATATTGACACCGCTACTAACGCTTGGGAGGAAAAGCAAAAAATTGTTAACTCATATTTAGAGCCCGCTTTGCAAGTTTATTTTTCAAGACTTGGAACCAATCCCTTTGAGGAGGTGTAGGCATGAAATACGCAATAGAGGTTCGTGGATTAGAGAAAAAATACGGAAGTAAGATGGTCCTAAAAGGTCTTGATCTTCAAATCGAAAAAGGAGAAATTTTTGCTCTGCTCGGTGTGAACGGAGCTGGTAAAACAACAACGCTTGAATGTATTGAAGGTCTGAGAAAATATGATGGAGGCACTGTTATTGTAAACGGCAAAATGGGAATTCAACTGCAGTCATCTTCTTTGCCAGCTCATATCAAACCTATGGAGGCGATAAAGCTCTTTGCAAAATGGAATCAGACAAGCATTAATAATGCCATGCTGAAGGCTCTTGGAATAAAAGAAATTGAGAAATCACAATATCTGCAATTATCCACAGGACAAAAAAGAAGACTACATCTCGCCCTTGCACTTATCGGAAATCCCGATATTATTTTCCTCGATGAACCGACAGCGGGACTTGATGTTGAAGCAAGACTAGCCCTCCACGAACAAATACGGAATCTCAAATCACAAGGGAAAACAATCGTTTTGGCAAGTCATGATATGGCTGAAGTTGAGGCCTTATGTGACCGCATTGCTATCTTGAACAGTGGAAAGATTGTCTTTTGTGGCACTCCTTCAGAACTGACAGACAAGGTTGGAAGAAGATATTATATCCATTTGAAGACTCAAGAAGCAGAGAAGTCTTTTGAAACGACCAATATTGAGGATACCTTAATTTCATTATTGAATGAATGCAAGCAGAAAAAAATTCAGATATTGGATATTAAGGTTGATCGTGGCAGCTTGGAACAGCATTTCATAAAAATGGCAAGGAGGTAATCAGAATGAACTGTTATTTATATAGTCTAGTATTACAGTGGAAATTAGATATACGAAACAAATCTCTCTGGGTTACTTTCTATATTGTACCGCTTATTTTCTTTCTCATCATGGGTGGTATTTTTACTTCTGTTATGCCTGAAATGGGAAGTACGCTCATACAATCTATGATAGTCATGAGTGTCTCAATGGGAGCCTTTCTTGGCTTGCCATCTTCATTGGTCGAAATTTATGGAAGCGACATTAAAAAGATTTATAATGCTAATGGTGTCCCTATTTATTTAGGATTGGTGAGCATACTTCTCTCTGCCTTTGTTCATCTGATGATGACCTGCATTGTAATCCTGCTACTGGCCCCTATTTTATTTGAAGCAAGTCTGCCGACACAACTTCCCTTATTCTTTCTTGCGCTGTCCATCTACATGATTGTGTCATTATGTATTGGTAGTTTACTAGGGCTTACTTTAAAAAACCAAGCAAAGCTGACCATGATAGCGCAACTTGTATTTTTACCTTCAATTATGCTTTCGGGGATTATGTTTCCTATTAGCTTACTACCCGATTTTCTCCAAATATTAGGGCGAGTTTTCCCAGCTTATTGGGGATACAGATTGATGCTAGAGAATGATTTTAGTCTTGAAAACCTGTGGTATCTAATTCTTGTATCTTGTATTGCAGTAATGACTTGTATCTTCCTCTTGAATAAACAAAAATCTGAGTAAATACCTGAATAGAGCAACGTGAATCCATGGCAACATTAGCTTTAAAGCAAAAGCGACGAGATTGTTTCTTATCTCGTCGCTTTGCTGTTTTTAGTTGTCTTTATCTAATCTCTGTTATGTTATTGAAACTTCTTTCTCCCACCGTCTAAGCACATCTTTTAAAGGCTCATCTAGATATGTATAGACCTTTTCCTTAATCCAATCAGGAATTCCATAAGCTGCCTCTGCTATACTTCCTGTGATGGCAGCAAGAGTATCGCTATCCCCACCAAGGGAAATCGCATTTCGAATAGCATCTTCGAAGTCTGTACTTTCAAGAAAGGCAATGATGGCCTGAGGGACCGTATTCTGGCAAGTCTCATTAAATCGATAATGAGGGCGAATTTCATCTAGTGTTTGAGAAAGATTATATCCATACTCTTGTTCTATGTGCTCCTTGATAAGTCTCTTACACTCTGTAGGATTATCGTTGATCGGTTTTCCATAGTCACCACTGTAACCTCCAAAGTAATAACGACACATAAATATAGTATCAGACGTCGCCATAGCTCCTTTGATCCCCTCTGGATGGTTATGAGTCACCTCTGCAGAAAGTCGTGCAAGAGCTCTTCTGGACGGCCAGGCTCCTGTTCTGGCACAGAAACTACAATCCATGACCCAAGCACAAGGAGAAACACGCATGGCAGAACCATTTCCAAAGCTATTATATGGTTCTCGATCGTTGCCCTCAACCCAATTACTAAATCTTGCACCGTAACCTGCATCAGGATACATCCTCCCATATTTCTTCATGGCGTCAATAAAGTTATCCTTCTGACCGCCATTCATAATGGCTTCTGCAACAGCACAGGTCATAACTGTATCATCAGTAAAAAAACAATCCTCACGAAATAAAGGAAAATTCTTGGTTTTAATATTGTTCCATTCATAAACAGAACCTACAATGTCTCCTACTATTGCTCCCAGCATAAGATTCCTCCTTTTTAGTTTTTATAATCAACTCTCAACTTCTCTAATATTCTTTTTTCTCCATAATTAAAATAGATATTTTTATAGCAATTCCTATGATAACAATACTGACAAAGACTATTCCAAGAAAAATCATTCCCCTCGAATTATTTAAGAAGAACTCTACAACATTAGTCAGTAAATCTGATTTTGCTTTTAAAAGACTAGATAGAGCAAATACTGTAAAGTAGGTTATAACCATAATCAACCTACCTTTTTCAGCACCGTATTTAAGGATAAACGGAAGTTGAATAGCTGATATCAGAATACTAGCAACTAATGTAATTAGTGAGATAAATATGATATTATCTATCGACATCTCACTTTTAATTACCAATTGAACAAATAAACATACTGAACCGAATAGCCCAAACACAAATGCAAAAAACAATTTACTCAATACAAAGCTACTCTTTTTAATAGGCATTGAAAAGGCAAATTGTTCAAACTTTGATTTCGTATCATAACCAAAAGCGATAGCAGTTAAAATTAACGGTATCATTGTACAAATAAGCGGTATCATAAAAATTTCATTTTCATATACCTCATACACAACGAGTGCAATACAGAGAGTAATCGATAATAGTAGTGTTTTCTTTAAAGTAGCTATATCTTTTAATATCAATGCAGTCATTATCTTTTATCTCCTTTCACAAAATAAATCATAATATCTTCGATAGATGGTTTTTGTAATCCTATTTCATCCGGAACAAGATTTCTTTTAACAAGTAACTCTTGTCCAAATGAGTGTAGCCTTCTCCCAATTATGGCTTCCTCATTAAGATCTTTAACTTCTTCATTAGATAAAGTACAGATACCATAGTTTTCCTTGAGTTCATCCTTTGGTTCTACAAAAAGAACTTTACCATCATTGATAAAAGCAATATAATCTGCTACCTTCTCTAAATCTGATAGGATATGTGACGATATTAAAATTGTATGATTTTCATCTTGCATAAAGTCAAGAAGAAAATCTAAAATTTCTTCCCTTACTATCGGATCCAAACCACTCGTAGCTTCATCCAATATAAGAATTTCTGCATTATGAGATAAAGCTACTGCCATAGATAATTTCATTCTCATTCCACGAGAATAACTTTTAATAGCCTGTTTTTCAGATAGATTAAATTTCCTTTTTAATTGATAAAAAAATTCTCTGTCCCACTTTGAATAAATCCTTGAACAAAATTTTTCCAAATCAACAAGTGCCAACTCTTCTGGAACTAACAACTCATCAAACACTACTCCGATTTTATCTTTCAGTTCAATACTGTTAGGATTATCATAACCTAAAATTTTAATTTCTCCTGAATCTTTCTTAAGTAATCCTAACAACAATTTTATGGTTGTACTTTTTCCTGCACCATTTTGACCAATGTATCCAACGATAGTCCCTTTAGGAATAGACAAATCTATCGGTCCTAATGTAAAGCCATCAAACTTTTTAACCAAGTTTTTGATTTCAATAGCATAATCACTCATATTTCCCCTCCATGTAACTACTAAACATCTCCACCAACTCATCATTGGATACACCTGCAATTGCTGAAAGCTCAACAATATCTTGTAACTTTGATTCAATTTGTTTCAAATATTCTTCACGAATAAGCTCTTTGTTCTGAGCCGCAACAAAATTACCTTTACCTTGAACTGAATTAATGAAACCATCAAGTTCCAGTTCATCAAAAGCTCTTTTAGCAGTTATCATACTCACTCGTAGTTCTTTTGCTAAAAATCTGATTGATGGCAATTGCTCGCCAACCTTTAATTCTCCCGAAATAATCTGAGCTTTTATTTGATTTTTTATCTGCAAATAAATCGGATCATCATTTGAATTATTAATTTGTATATTCACACTCCATATCCTCCTAACTATCCAACTGTTATCTCTGTTTTATCTGTTTATATTATAGCATAACAGTTATATTAGTTCAATATTTAACAATCTGTATGAGTCATATTATCGTTTAAATTGATTACTTTTCGATTGTAATTTTTGGTATAACAAAAAGCCTTACAATCAAGGCTTTTATAAATTTTTTTGCTAGAAAGTTTTAACGTTTTTACCAGCAACAGCACAGGTCATAACTGTATCATCAGTAAAAAAACAATCCTCACGAAATAAAGGAAAATTCTTGGTTTTAATATTGTTCCATTCATAAACAGAACCTACAATGTCTCCTACTATTGCTCCAAGCAAAAGATTCCTCCTTATGGCATATCCGATTCGTTACACGTTTCCGATGAATCACTCTTTAAAAATGGCACCACCAAATCAATCCACTCATGAGGCAGGTAAGCTGATAAATAGCCGTGATTATAGTCCTTTGCTTCATACAAAATTGTATTTGAATGTAGCTGATGAAATAATTTCGCTGATTCTTTCACGCAGTTCAATTCTTTTTCACCATAGATATACAGAACCTGAGCCTTGCTAGCAAAAATCATATCTTTCAGCTTGTAACGCCCCATATAGTTTTTGTAAATGGTCACCAATGTTTTGACAGGCGTCCTTGGCAAATCCTCCAAATAATAAGCTTTTATTTCCTCTGGATAAGTCAGTTTAGTATAGAGTTTGTTCATCATGCTTAACTGAAGTTTGCAAGAGATTTTATTGAACATCAACTTACCAAATAGAGACACTAGAAAGATGCTGATTTTAGCTAACCTTGGTTGAGGAATGCAGAGGCTTCCGTCTATGATGGCCTTCTTAGCAATTTCACTGTCTAAAGACAAAAGCTCCATGGCAATTTGACCACCAAGTGAAACACCACCGATTGCAAACAATTTCCCACCACAGTTTGCTTTGATATAGTCTAGAATCTCCAAAGCAGAATCTTCAGTAGAAACATAATCAAGTTGATATTCTTCGCCGTGGCCATTCAAGGTGGGTAGAATGACACGATACTCCTCCGATAAGATCCGTGCTTGACGAAGATAATTCCACCAAGAACTGCCACCACCATGTATCAGTAAAATAGGAGGCAAATTCTTATCACCAAATTCATGGAATTTCATACTTAAACTCCTTACTAAAGGACTCTCACTAGATAAATACTTGTTCAATCAGTTTGAACAAGTAGTAATGCCTCATCAAATAGAAAAGTCTCTAACATTGATCATCTAATTAGCAAATCGTTACTTTCAATAATGGACTTCCTGTTCTAAAATTTAAAATATTTTTCCTTACTAATTCTATTACTAGCCAATATAGTATAAATTAAATAAGCAATAAAAATGATAATAAAAATAACATTAATTTTTAACACAAAATAGAGATTTAACAAATTTGCGAACGCATGAAATAATATACAGTAACCCACTGATTGGGTTTGACGGTAAAGAAGCCCTAAAACAAAACTTAGAAATAATGTATATATAAAAAATAAAATAAAAGGAAATCCTTGATGACTTTCTCCAACTATAAACCATAAAGGCAGATGCCAAATTCCCCAGATTGAACCTACAATCAAATTAGATTGCCAATAAGTATATTTTTTATCAAGTAATGGTTGTAATATTCCTCTCCATCCTAATTCTTCATGTCCGCCACCAAAAAAAATTAGTTGTATAAAGAATAATGGCATCAGATAAATTGATACTCCATTTAATTCTAAAGAAGATACAGAAAATAGTATCAAAATTGCTAACAGGTGAATAATGAAATAAATACTACTATTTTTTCTTTTATTAAATACAAAATGTTTAAATTTTATATTATTACTTTTCAAATAAAAGCCACTTGCAATAGCTGGACCGAGTGCACCTACTATATGTAACATTCTCCCTATAAATGTTTCTAATCCCAAAATATGAGATTGAGTAAAGATGGCAAGAATCCCCCAAGCTATATAAGTAATTCCAAATGCAAAACAAAGATAATTTTTTAAATTCTTTTTGTCAATTTCTGTCATTTTATCTTCCTTATTTTGATTATTTTATGAATAATATTTTTTACTGCTTCTTAGTTGCTATCGATTATAACTACCTATATTCTATCACAAAAACACAAAAAAGCCTTACAATCAAGGCTTTTCATTATTCATTTCGTCAATACTTTAGTTTCGTAGATTCAGATTCGCATGATTAAAACTAGTCAATTTTCTCAATAATGTTTCCAAGTTTATCTAATACAAGACAGGAATGATCATTTAGTGGAATTATGGGAACACTGACGAGTTCTTCTGCTCTATCCTTATTAGCTTTGTCATTCCAGGAATCATAATGGACACTAATTAAAAACTGACTAAAGAGTCCTAATCCATTTTTTATCTTTATCTGATAATCTGAATTATCATTAGGTGAGATATAGACTTTTTCTCCTAATAATAGGGCTCCTGCAGAAAACCCTATAACTTTTGCCCCTTTATTAAGCATATGATCGATATAATTTTTGAACTCCTGATTGACATAAGTAGCTAGATACTTTTCCGTATTTCCACCACCAATGATAATTAGATCAGCATCTAGATAGCTATCAAAATCAATCTGCTCAGTGTCCAAGAGTAAATAATCAGTGTTTAGATTAGGAAATTGACTTTGGAAAATTTCCGTGTACTTTTTCATATAGGGTTGCCAATTATCTCGAAAAACTGTAAAAATAACAATTCTTTCAATCTTGCTTGATAATACAATTTTATCAACAATGCTATATTTCGTTATTGGGGGATTCCCACCCATCAAAAAAATTTGTTCTTTCAAGTTAACACACTTTCTAAAGATACATAAAGTTTAACAAGTTTATTCATGTTTCTAAATTATAATTTCTTCTTAAAATGAATAATTCTATTTGCCTCCTGAAATCCAATATTGAGATGAAATCTTATAGAATCCGTATTCGTTAAAGTACAGTCACTTGCAAATTCCTTACATCCTTTATTTTTCGCCCATTCCTCACATTTTGTACAGAGATTTTTAGCAATATCCTTTAAACGATATTCCTCGTCGACAATAATCCCTTCTAAGAATCCAACAGGACTATATTTACAACCTTCAACATAATCAAATCTGAGTGAACATAGTGCTAGACCTACAATTGTGTCACTTTCAACTTCAGTAAAGATTGCAGTATTTTTGCCATTCGTATATCTTTTTACTTCATCAATAGCTTCTTTATCGGTCAATTGGGGCCATAATTGTTTCATTAGTCTAGCCGTTTTTATAGAATCTTTTGTTATTCCATCCATATTGATGTTCCTCCGCAAATTACAAGCAAATGTTTCGAATCATGCTGTTACTTTGTTACTCATTGATTGATACCAATACCATCCCCTTCTACTTTTCACTGTCTCAAATCGGAAGAGCAGAGCCACGCACTCAGCGGTTCGCTGTTACCGTATCGTTTCGTCGTAATCTCCTCACTCTACGACGGCTATACCCCAGGGCACCTTCTCGACCTTCGGTCTCACCTTGTCGCATGGGCAGAGCATCTACTTCTACTTCGCTAAAGTATCAGCTCGTACAAGCAGTGATACCGCCTCAACATGGAACGAGTGAACACCAAGTATGTCAAGTAGTTGATTTGTATGCGGAAACATATCCACTAAACTATTTAACGATAGCTTGAGGTTATCGTTAAAAGGTATTACCTCGGCAAACTGGAATTTTCCAGCTCGACAAGCTGGTTTTTAAGCTTTAGTTATCGGAATCCAAAGTTCCATTTTGTAGTCTTTGCTGTGCATATCACCTTCATAGTAATATTCAAAGTCAGGTTTTTCTGAATGAATATAGCCATGCTCAGGGAAGAATACTTCCATTACATATTTCCACCCGTTATGAATGCACTCCGGAACACTTCCTACTAATTCTACAACTGCATACTCTGCTTCTTCCACTTCCAAAACATCTAAGCCCATACTTGTGGCTTTATCTACATCATTAACGATATAACCAGCCATATAATTTATTGTGCTTGAATTTTCCACATCATGGCAAACGCCCATACTTTGATCGCTTCCCAAACTTGCAAGTTCATCGTGACTGTATTTTTTATATAGCTTATTCCATACACTCGGACATAATGATGAATTGATGCTTTGTTCATTTACCCCTGCAACTGTAAATGCTTGTTTCTTTTGAATTGTAATGTTCATGCTTCTTCCTCCTCTTACACTTAGTGCTAACTGCACTCGTGATACTAATTTGAATGGTTTTCCATTTCTTACCTCAGAAGGAGTAAATCCATGAAAATTTTTAAAAGCTGTTCCAAATGAATCTGATGACTCATATCCAAATTTGAAAGCAACATCAATAATTTTTTCATCCGTATTTCTTAATATAACGGCTGCTTCCGTCAATCTTCTGCTTCTTAAATATTCTGAAAGCGTTGTTTCAGTCAGAATAGAAAACAAGCGACTGAACATTGAATACGAATATCCGGATAACTGAGTTACTTTCTTTTCATCAATTTCATCATCAAGAACTGTTTCAAGATAATCAATCGTATCATTAAACGACTTGATAATATTCATTTCGATTCCCCCTTTCCTTCAGTTTATTTTAGTATAGAGGAAAATTTCTTTTCCTACCCTACAATATCCGTACAAGTTTTACAAGTTTCATCTCATAGAAACTTATACCTTGCTAAGTTCAACAAACTGACGCTTGTTTGTCTCATTTAGCTTTCTTGGGTTTCTTTTCTGGCAGTTCCGCAAACATACCTTTCAGTAGTTCAGTAATCAAATCCATATCCTCAAATCTGTCGAATACATACATCAATGTCTTTGAACCCTCATACGGATAACGCAATTCTGAGTCTGCAAGAAGTTTATCCGATGTCGGCGTTCTCTTTAAAAATAGTTCATTATCACAAATGTCACCTATCAGCTTACCGTTAAAATATATAAGGTATCCGCCCATCATGGATCTTATGACAATATCACCTGCTGCGGAAAAAATCTCACGAACAAATTCATTAAATTCATTCACCATGATTACCTCCTTCAAAATCAAATATACCTTACTTTATGGCATACTCTTTCCCTATTTATCCTCAAAATTTCAGCAATCCATTTTCATCAAATTGAAAATTCGGTCCCCATGAAACTTCCCAATAGTATCCATCTAAATCCGAAAAATATGCGTGATATCCACCCCAAAAAACTTCCTGTGGCTCTTTTACAATTTTTCCACCTGCTTTTCTTACTAATGCAATTACAGTCTCTACATCTTCTTTATGTTCAACATTGTAGGCTAATGTAATTCCTGAAAATCCATTCCCTTTTGGTGGATTATTTTCATCAATATCTTTTGCTAATTGTTCCAAAGGAAATAGTTCAAACTTTGTTCCCGGAGTATCAAAAAAGCATACTGACGGATTATTTTCTCTGCAATCAGTCTTATATCCTAAACCATCTCTATAAAACTTTATTGACCTTTCCATATCTTTCACACCTAAACAAATACAAGTAATCTTGTTCATCGTTACCTCCTATGAATTCTTATTTGTCATACAATCAATTTACTTGCCAACTTGTAAACTTGTTTTATCTCTTTACTTTCTAATTTCCAGCTATCAAGCTCAATTTTAATCAGCTCTGGAAATTTCTTACTAATATCCCTTAAAGCATTTCCAACTGATTTTCTCACATATTCGCTTGCATCTTCTTTTAAGTTGGCAATCCTTTCAATAGCTTCATTCGGATTTTCCTTGAAATATGGTCTACTTGTCCATATTCTTAGTCCCTCCGTAACAGCTCTCCTTGTATTAGGATTATTGTTTTTTAACCATTCATCAATTATTGGAAGTGCTTTTTCATATCCTTTTTTCTTGCAGAATTCATCAAATGCCTTTGCCAACACTTCCTGAACTCTCCAATTATCATCTTTTGAAACTTCATCTCGCATAAAAGCTAAAATATCATCTTGTTCTGATAAGTATCCCAAAAGAAATACACTGTACATTCTAACTTGATATACATTGGATTTAAAGGCTAGAAATGCTAATTCTTTAGTATACGCATTATCGTTTGATTGATAGTCAGCAAGAGCTCTTTTTTCTTCTTCTTTAAATCCATTTTCTATCAAAGAAAATTCTTTTTCTAAACTCGCAATATATTCTTTCATGTAACTTGACCCTGACACTTAATTTTAATTATTTTTCTATTTTTGTTTCAAGTTTATTTAAATAATCTTTTATCTCATTTACTAATCTTAATCTTGTTTACTTCCTTTTCATTTCCTGCAGGATCTAGACCAATCACCAAAACACAATCTTTTCAGATGTTGAGTTATCAAATTCAAAGCCTCTAACCCCAAGTTTTGGATCTTTCTTTATTACATCTAAAGCACCTTTTGTTTTTTTATAAACTCATTAATTGTTGAACTATTTGTCATAATTATAACTCCATTATTTACAGCTTTTTATAATAAATAAAGTTACCAGTAGTACCTTTTCTCACTTAGATATTGTTCTTTTTGTTCTCTAGAATTTTCATGATTTCTAATTCCTAGTAATTCGTCTGTTGAAGAAACTATTGGGTCGATCCAGTCAGCTTTGGATCTAATCCAATCAATTTCCTCCTTACTAAGTTTCCCTGCTATCTCCAATTTATCAGCCATTAGTCTTAAATCATTTGCTGTTTGAAAATCTTCTAGCATATTCAGAAGAGACATTGTCCGCTTCTTCTCATCTTCGATTTTATTTTGTAATTTTCTTTTTCGCTCCTGCTCCTCTTCGTATTGTCTTTCTCTCTCTTCACGTTCAAGTCGTAAGTTCTTAACTTTATAATACTCTTGGTAAATTAAAACGATTATTTCTGGTATTGATTGTTCAAGTGTGAATTCTTTAGTATCTTTAATGTATTTACCATCTATTATCTTAAATCGAAATTTTCCATTTGGAATATAGTCATACTTCTTTATTCTTGGTTTAAAAGCATATCTATTAAACTTAACGCTATCATTGTACTCTGCAAGTTCTTTAGCTTCTTCTTTTGTTAATTCATGAATTACTTTGTCTGTTGATTCTATAACTTCAAAACGAACAATATCCTTTTCAATTTGAATATCCCAATTTGAAGTTACATTATCGCCGATTTTTTCAATTACAGTAACTAGTGTATCTAAAAAGCGATATAAACGCGGAAGAGAATTTAGTGAAATATTTTTTACAAATTTAGGTTCTTTTAAATCATTATATCTGTGCCTAGAATCAAAGTAAGGATAAGAAGCAGCTTTTTCCCTCTTATTCCACTCTGAAATTTTATCTCTTAGATTAGCTACAGATTTATGTAATCTCTTATTTGGAGACTGATTTAGATTTGAAACTGTTTCAATAATAAGCTCTATTTTATCGTCCTCTAAAAATGATAATGAACTTCTTATACTAGTTGTATCAAGTTTAACAGTATCTTCTTTTTTATCTTCCGTACTATCTTCTTTATGTTTAGCAGCTTTAATTCTACTGTTCTTTAAACTTTTTCTATCAATATGAACCTCATTTATGTCATTTTGTGGTAATGGAACGATAAGTTCACTTAAGTCTTGTCCAGTATTCTTACGATACCAATAACTACCCTTTGGAATTGGGATTTCAAATTCTTTACATTTCTTGAGTAAGTCAGAATAACTTAAATCATATTTCAATGAAACTTGTTTCGCACTTATCTCCCAGATTTCTTCATAGAGTTCTTCTCTAGAAAAGGTCTTTATCATCTTCATTTGAAACACCTTTACCCTTATACTTTACATCACTGTTTTTATATTTACCAAGCGAAAACGCAAATTCAAAAACTTCTAATTCTTCACTTCTGCATTTTCGCTTAATATAAAAAGTAAATCTTGTTTTAAACCGTTAAATTCCTCTATAATTTTATCTAAACTAGCTTCAATATTTTCAACACGGATCTCTGATAGCTTACCGTGATTGTATGAAATCATTCTTTCGGCGATAATATGATATGACCAACTCTCTGTGAAACGTCTGTCTCTTTCTTCATTATGAATAGCAAAACCAATTGGAAGAAGATTGTTTCTAAGACCTATCGCAACTGCCTGTGAACTTATACCTAAATAATCACCAGCGATTTTTAATGTGATTTTATTTAATTTTCTAATATCTTCGTCGGTATATTTCGGCATGTTAGTACTCCGTTGTTATAATTCAAAATGCAATATCATCTATGTAAAAATATCTTAATACGATGTTATCTAGTTGCTTTCCCTAATAATCAAATTAATATGTAGCATACCATACTATGAAAGCTAATAATCTAAAATCAATTCAATGAAAAATTATTATTAATCAAAAAATAATCTCTTCAGATTTATAGTTACTATCTTTTCAAGCTAAGTTCATTAATTAACTCCAGATTTAGACGTAAATAGTTATTTACTATCTAGGTCAAAACCAATCTGCCAAAATCCCATATCAAGTATTTTCATTTAAGGATATAGCATATCAGCAATAATAAAACTTTTTTGGACTGAATCAAATTGTTCTATATTTTTCTCATAAAAATCTACTAGTTGTAAAATAGATTTAATATTATAGGTACCAATTGCAATCTTTTGTGATCTTACCCCAGAAACAAAATATCTATCATATGCCGGAACACAATCGAGTGTGCCCATCAGTATCTTTGTGATTAGTGTTTCTGACAAGTTATTTTTTAGTGCTGAACCTTTTACTTCACGCCTGATTTCATCATAATAATTAGCAATAAATTCATTTATTTCCTTTAGCAATTTTTGATTACTTTCATTTTTAAAATCTTTACATTCTATTCCTGCTAGAGAATCATATTTATTGCTTAAGATTTCTCTTACTACAGGTATATGTACTCTATAATCCTTTTGTAATAAGAATGAAGAACCTCGATACATCCCCCAACTTGCTAAATAAAATGCAAGTTGTAAACTCAGGTAATCAAGATTCACATCATTCTCTTTTCGAGCTGTCATAAAATGTGAATAGCAATGCTCCCCATGAACGATATCTATCATTTTCATCAGCTTTTAAATCGTTATAAAATTCAGTTGATGATTTAATTAGCATATCGATTGTTTCTATACTTTCTGCTTTCCTAATCAATTTTCAAATATATAGCGTTTTCATTATTTTCTTAACCTATTATATCATTATTCAAAACAAAAAACTGCAACTTACTAGGTGCAGTTAAACACAGATTTACTTCTGTTCCTTTTAGAAACTTATATTTTCATTTTGAGGCATAGTAAAAACATCATTTTTTCAAAATAAGGTTTTACCATTTCTTTCCATCTAGCCTTGTTAAATTTGATTGATTTTAAAGGAGATAGGCCATAATTTCCCAATGCATAACCAGCTGTCACTTTCTTAACTTCCGAGACCTGCTTATCAGAGTCAGTCTGTACTTTTGAAAGAGCGACGCTTGTTTCCACAGCTGTTTTTGTAGCCAGATTGACTTCCTTATCTGTGATAACTTGAACAGCTTCATGCTTAGCTACTTGGGCTACTTTATCTAATTCCTCGTTCGAAACGGCAAAGGTTAATTCTCCACTTGCCTGACCACTTAATTTGGCTTAGTTTATGTGTTCAGCACTATCAGCTGGCTTTGCTTGTGTAAGATTGGTGGCAGGATTTTCAGTTCTCACAACCTCATCTGCATGAACAAGTTGTCCACCTAGACCAACAACTGTGATCATCAGTGTTCCAATCGTAATCGAACAAAAGGGCGGTATTTTTTGCTTTTACGAAAAACATGTTTCTCACTTTTTTCTTGAATCAACATGTGACTATCTCCTGCAATTTATATTTCTCTCAAATCCTACCAAAAACGCCTTGAAATGGTTATCGCAGAAAAAAGAACAGCAAAAAAGCCACCTGAACTAAATCAAGTAACTTGAACATAAAAAACGGGAAAACTAACGCATCAGTCCTCCCAGACATAAACAAGTATGTCACATTCCAATATACCTATGTTACTACAATTATTTTAACTATCTAAAAAATCTTTCAAAATTTCAAAAACTTCATTTCGATTCAACAAAATATCATCATTTTGAGGAATAGTTGATATCACAGACTCAAGTTCTATCACAAAACGGTGCATATCTGCTTTCACCGTGTCACTAGAGGTTATATTTGATAGCTTTTCACTCCCTACTAATAAAGCTGTTAATCGAGTAATGTCGTTCAAATGTTTTTTAATGGCTTTACTTAAACCTTGAGTACCTGTGGCAGAGCGTTCTCTCATATCCAACCAAGCTTTAGCCTTGAAAATAATTAAACCACGATTACTCAACACCGAGTATCCCTGAATGGATTCTTTTTCATGCACTAATATATTATAATAATCCTTATCCAATAATAAGGCCGACAAACTAGCATCTTCATCAAAATGTAAGGGTGTTTCTCTCCCCTCCTTCTTTAATGGGTATTCTGGTAAAATGCTAAATAGTTCAATCATAGAAGGAAACTCAGGCTTATTGGTTGTAAATCGAAATAGCTGTGCTTTTTCATCCTTCTGACTTCCTTGATATTCTCCCAATTCTAAAAAGTGATTCAAGGTATCATAAAATTCCTTATTTTTTAATTCATCAATGATTACCATATCATAATCTTTTGTTGTCCGACTTTTAAATCCTTGCGAATCCAGTATAATAGAGGTTGCAGTCCCTCCAATCAAAACATAATAGTCTTGAAAATTCGCAAACATTTCTTGAAAAATAGCTTTCGTATTAGCTGACATCATCTTCTCCTAGATACTGTAATATATTATTTTTTAGTGCTTCAATCTCTTCCTCCACACGTGGATCATCATCATCTTTTAAGGTCAAATAAAGTGAAATAGGATCTACAAACTGTCTATCTTGATTTTCTTTAAAACCGTTCCAAAATTCAGATACAAAAGGACGATATCGCCATATTTCTAATACCTTGCCTTCTAAAACATGCTGAGATAATGGCAAGGATAATTTATTGAATTGTCTCTGTGATATGACATAGCTACTATTTTCATCCGATTCAGCTAAAAAGGTCAAATAGGATAAAGCATAAGTACCACCGTATAGAAGACTAGAAGCAGATTTTATATTCTCTAGATCTACATTGGGCAATAAGAGCCGTTTTTTGATTGGATTAAATAAATAGGACTCTGATTTTAAGAATAATTCTTTCTTTGATGCAGTATAGGTGTAAAGTTTATTTGGCTTATTTAACCAATCTAAAGTTTTAAAAGTCCTCAAACATCTATAAATCGTTGAGTTTGGAAGTCCAGTTACCTGTGAAAGTATATCAACATCTACTACTTTTTGACCTTTTGTCAATAAAAAGGCAATCCAAGTTAATTGTTCACTAGGTGTTAATTCTTTAGATGCTACAACATCATCATTAGCATTCAATACTAATCCCAATGGAGGAAAAAAGAGATTTCCCTTGAAATCTACAAAAGGAACTCTAGCTTGAAGGAGTTGTTTTTTTTCAATGTCTGATAGCTTTGAAAATACCAAAATAATATCCATGCTAGCTTTTTCACCCATAATACGAGCTTGAGTAACAAATGAGTCTAAACTTCCTCTTCTCTTTTCTTTAATCAATAAAAATGACTCCTTATGAAACTTCATTTGAGCATATTGAAATCTTTTTTCAAAACTAATTGGTAAAGTTAAAGCTATTTTTTCAACACTTACATTAATATAAAACGATTGAAAAATAGAAATTATCTTTTTAACATTCATTGTTTTTCCTTTTTATCATTTTGTATGTATTTTATCATTTTAAATGATAAAATGCAAGTTTTTTGATAATAAAAAGTGACTTACAAAAGATAAAAAAAGCGAGAACACTTATCAAAATGTTCTCGCTGGATTCATTTATTACTGACGTATCTATTTTTTGTCTACGCAGTCGACATTCAAACAGACGTTCACATCAATGTATTTTTTTTGCACCTTTTTTATGTCAAAATCACTCTTTTCAATAAAGACAAAATGCTTGAAAAAGTGCTTAAAATCAAGAATTTTCACCCTTTTAGTCGTTGTAGCAACACTACACATTCCACATAGTGCGTCTGTGAGACTCAAAAGGTTTGGGTGAACCTGGATTAGACACGTTTTACTAACAAACTCACACATTCAGCGTTTCGGACTTACCGTATCGTTTCGTCGTATACCCCTTACTCTACGACAGCTATCCCATGGGCAGAACATCTGTTTCTACTTCGCTAATGCCTCAGCTCGTATAAGCAGTGATACTGCCTCAACATGGTGCGTCTGCGAGACTCAAAAGGTTTGGGTGAACCTTTTGAGGATTAACCCCGTTTCACTAACAAGCTTACACACTCGACGTGGTGCGTTTGTGGAAACAGATCAACCGGCTGTACTTTCTTCAATTCATAGCCCAACTCTTGGTAGAGTTTAATATCACGCGCCATGGTGGCCACATTACAAGAGATATAGGCGATACGATCAGCTCCTGTTTGGGCGCTGGCTTTGATAAAGCTTTCGGTCAAGCCCTTGCGTGGTGGGTCGACTAGGATAGCAGTTGGTTGGATGCCTTCCTTGAGCCAATTCTTCATGGCATTTTCAGCTGTATCGCAGACATAGTGGGCATTGATGATATTGTTTAAGGCAGCATTCTTCTGGCTATTCTCTACTGCTTCTGAGATAACCTCTACGCCATAAACTTCCTTGACATGCTTAGCGACAGATAGTCCAATGGTCCCAATTCCTGAGTAAGCATCAATGACCACATCCTCTGCTCTTAACTCCGCAAAGTCAATGGCTGTTTGATAAAGCTTCTCTGCCATTTCGGTATTGACCTGGTAAAAGGCTGGTCCAGAGATTTGGAAATCATTGCCCAACATTTGGTCAGTAATGTAGTCTTGACCATAAAGCGTACGCCATTCTTTCCCAAAAATTGCATTAGTATTCTGGTCATTGATATTCTGCATAACAGACACAATTTCTGGAAATTGTTTGATGAGTTGTTCAATCACCTGTTCAACTCTGAAAATTTTAGGACGTGTAGTCACTAAGATAACCATGATTTGTCCTGAATGATGTCCACGACGTACAACAAGGTTACGAATCAATCCTGATTGTTCCTTCTCATCATAAGGCTTCAAGTCATAGCGGCGAATCAAATCTCGTAAAGCTACAATAACTTGGTCAATGACTGGATCCTGAATGTAAAAATCTTCCAATGGCATAAGGTCATGAGAATTCTTACGGAAGAAACCAGTTTCTAGAACACCATTAACACGACGAACAGGTACCTGAGCCTTGTTGCGATACTTGATAGGATTTTCCATACCAAGAGTATCAGCAACCTCTACATCCATGATTCCAGCAATTTTATAGAGGCTATCTTTTACTTGCTTGGTTTTGAACTTGAGTTGTTCTGGATAAGCTAGATGTCCCAAGTCGGCGATCCCTGAACGCAGGTAAGCCAAATCTAAATCTTGGTTGCGATGTGGTGATTGCGTAAGGTATTCCTCGACTTTACCAAAGCCAATCTTCTTGTTGACTTTAAGGACACGCATGAGGATTTTCTCAGTCGGAAGAGCATTCTCAACAAAAAAGACCAAGCCATCTACCTTAGCAACACCTGCTCCTTCATGTGTCAAATCGACAATCTCTACTTCTACAATATCATTTTTCTTTAACATATTTTTCACTTTCTATCAGCCAACAAAAAAAGACGGCAACTGTTCTGTTACCATCTATTATACCATGAATTAGCCTAAGCACCAAAACTCTTGAAAAAGTTTACAATTGCTTGCCAAATAGCACTGAGGATATTGCCACCGTCTTGAATAGCTTTATTAGCATCAAATTTAAGGTCAATATTGCTGAAACTATCACCTGCTTGTGCGACGATACTTTGTTTCAGATCTTTTAGCGTCTTAGTAAAGTCTTCGTTATTAAGAATATCGCTCTTTGAAAGATTGAAGGCAAAGTTGATGATGACATTGATCTGGTTTCCTGTTATAACCTGATCCAGCTTATAATTTTTCAACGTATCTTCAACAATCTTACGAACATCATCTTCAGTAAGCTCACCTTTGGACTCTTTTGCTTTAGCGATAGCAGATTTGATATCGGCAAGGGCTACATTGAGTTTATTGGCATCATAGCCTGATTTGTCCTTATTTTCATCGTTGATGTCTGACAAGGCTTTTAGTTCTTCCTGAGCTAGGTCTTTATTTTCTTGAGGAAGTTGAACACCATTAGCTTCTAGTGAATAGTAAATACCTGCTAGGGCACTTTCACCTGTTACAGGGATTGGTGCAGCAACGGTGATACGAGCATGTTCCACACCCAAGGTAACAGCCGCATTACGGTACATATCTTGTGTCACTTTAGTAATATTTTCAGGGGTTTCAATCTTCACTTCAAGTGGAGATTTTTCACCCAATTTTTGAATTTTTGCAGATGAATAGAGCTGGAGACTAGAGTCATTGGCGACGTTCATAATCTTTGAATAGACATCTGGCGTCATAGTCTTCAGTTCTTTGGTATCTGTAGAGGCATTATAACCGAGTTTTTTTAATGTTTGATTTTTTTGATCTTCAGTGAGAGAAGAACCCAAGACGTACTCAGGTTGAACATAAGTTTCATCAATTACTTTTTGAACATCAGTGGCTGCTTGAACGCTTTGCAAAGTTGCAACTGCTAAAAGAACTGCAGCACTAGTCAGAAAGAATTTCTTTCTCATTGGACGCTCCTCCTTTTCCATTCTAGCATACCTTACAAAACTTAAAAAAGTCTTATACAGTTACTAAATCATATTGAGTAAAATTATCTCACTGTTCAGAATACAAGAAAAGAGGGCTCTATAATATTTGTAGTGGGTAAATCCCCTATGGATCTTATGGAGCCTATTTTTGTGTAGAAAAAAAGTCCCATAAGATCTATAATGAAAAGCGACCAAACCATCATTAGAAAGAATCATATGG
>NZ_JASHBX010000014.1:0-48821 GCF_047464415.1 Streptococcus infantis
GTTTTAGGAACTTTGATAACTTTAAGAAACGAATTTTCATCGCTCTGAATATAAAAATGGAGAGGACAATCGTTGTCCTCTCCAGATGTTAGCTTTTTATTCAACCCACTACAGTTGACAAAGAGCCCAATAATAAAGGTCGATTTTTTTGATCTAGTAGAACTACCATTTAGTCAGCGAAACTTCGCCACTATTGAGCCAAATCTTTTCACCGTTTGCTAATTCTATCTGCAGTTGTCCTTGATCAGAGATGTCACAGGCTTTTCCTGTAATTATTTCCTGATCCTTCTTGAAAGAAATCTCTTTTCCTAAAACGATTGAGCGCTTTTTATAGAGATAGAGGAGTTCATCGGCTTCTGTTTCATAGAAACATTTCCAGATTTCAGCAATCAATTCATTGCGAGTAATGGGAGTATGTTGAGAAAATAAGCTTCCAGCTTTAGTTTGTAGATTCTTGGGAAATTCAGCGATAGAAAAGTTGATCCCGACCCCAATGATAACATCTGTAACGAGTCCAGTTTCGACGGAGGTAATGGCTTCGGTTAGAATACCAGCAATTTTTTTCTGGTTCAGATAAATATCATTGACCCACTTGATATCCACGTCGATTAAACTAAGGTTTTTGATAGCCTTGTAGATGGCTCCAGCTGTTAAGAGTGTGTAGGCAGGGAGATCCTGATAAGGGAGATTAGGCTGTAGGTGAAGGGACATGTAAATCCCCCCCTTATCTGGAGAATAATAGGGACGTTGAAAACGACCGCGTCCCATGGTTTGGCTAGTGGAAAGGTAGAGTTTATCCCCTTTGGCACCAGCTTCCATAGCCTCTTTAGCATCGGTTTGGGTAGATTTTGTTGAGGGTTTAAACTGGACAGTAATGGGACTATTCGCTTCGATTTCCTGAGGCAAGATAAGGTCTCCGTCCAGAAGTTTATACCCACGATTTTTGATACTGTCAATCTCTAGTCCCTCTTGCTGGAGACGTTGGATAGCTTTCCATACGGAAGTTCGAGATAGATTTAATCTCTCAGCTATTTTTTCTCCGCTTAGATAATCAGTCTCAGTAATTAGTATTTTATAGACTTCTTGGTAGGATTTCATGCTAGACCCTTTCTGGAATAATTAGATTTATTGTACCATATTTTTAAAAAAGGGATAGCGATTTTTAAGTAATCTTAGCTAACTATAAAATTTTACCCAGTTTTAGTTAGGAGTATAGAGGTAAAGAGGTTTTCAAATCGCTTGAAAAATGGTAAAATGTTTTAATAACTTATTTATCTGAATGTGATATTCAGAAGGAAAGGATCTGTTGTGAAATCAATAGGTGTCATTGAAAAGTTAAAAAGTTTATCAAAACAAGAAGGACTTCTTTTAGGAGTTATTCTGAGTATTTTCCTCCCTTTTTATCTTTTTGTTATTATTTTTATCTCTTACTTACTTTGGTTAGTATATACTGGGGAGATGAAGGGGATCTTGAAACGTCTGTCTCAACACCCTGTCTTGCTCTTTTTTATTGCATATAGCACTGCAATCTCTCTTCTGGCACAAAATGTGATGGGAGTAGTTTCCTCAGTTGCAATGTTTCTGTTTGCAATCTTCTTTTATTATTACCAATCTCAATTGACTCCTAAATTTTTCAGGTTGACGATTGAAGGGATTTTAGCCTCGAGTGTCTTGGCAGCAGCCTTTGCAGCCTTGGAACATTTTCAAATTGTAAAGAAATTTGATTATACCTTCCTCTCACCACGAATGCAGGTTTGGCATCAAAACCGAGCGGAGGTTGCCTTCTTTAATCCAAATTACTATGGAATTATCTGTTGTTTCTGTATCATGATTGGTTTTTATCTGATTAGCACAACGAAGTTAAGGTGGTTACGAATCTTTTCTATGATTGCCATCTTTGCTAATTTATTCGGTTTAAACTTTACGCAGAATCGTACAGCTTTTCCAGCCATTATTTTTGGAGCGATTATTTATCTCTTCACAACCATTAAGAACTGGCGTGCTTTCTGGCTTAGTATAGGAGTTTTTGGGGTTGGTTTGGCCTTTCTATTTTCTAGTGATTTAGGTGTTCGAATGGGAACCTTAGATTCATCTAT
The DNA here is from genome assembly GCF_047464415.1 of Streptococcus infantis. Lineage (GTDB taxonomy): Bacteria > Bacillota > Bacilli > Lactobacillales > Streptococcaceae > Streptococcus > Streptococcus infantis_AE. The sequence goes on from NZ_JASHBX010000014.1 coordinate 2,097, forward strand.
GGAAGAACGTGTTTCTATCTGGAATGCTGGAATGGCCTTGTTTAAGCAAAATCCATTCTGGGGTGAAGGACCGCTAACCTACATGCACTCTTTCCCTCGTATTGGAGCACCTTATCATGAACATGCTCATAGTATTTATATAGATACGATTCTGAGTTATGGAGTTGTCGGTACCGTCCTCTTGGGGATTGCTTCTGCCACTCCAGTACGAATGTTGATTGATATGAGTCAAGTACCTAGTAAGCGTCCTATCCTTGGACTTTACCTCTCTTTCTTGACAGTAGTAGCTGTGCACGGAATTTTTGATTTGGCTCTCTTTTGGATTCAATCATCCTTTATTTTCCTTTTAGTGATGTGTAGTTTACCACTAAAACATAGTATGATTGATGAATTAGTTGATTAAGAAAAAGATAGTAGAAACTAACATTTTCTACTATCTTTTTCTTAATCAATTATTGAATAGCTTGAATCAAGTCTTCAGCTTGTTGTTTAAGTGAAGTAGCAACACTGTCTTCAAGGACTAATTTGCCATCTACCCAAGCAGAATCATTGACACGAGCTGCAGTGAATTCACCAACAACTTGTGTACGGATGAATGGCAAGAGGTCTTTGTAGATTGCAAAGAGTTGTTCATGACCTGCATTGGCTACAGATGATACTGTTACAATCTTATCTTGAAGAGCAGATGCTCCGCGTGTATCAGACAAGTCAAGAGCGCGTGAAAGCCAGTCAAGCAAGTTTTTCACTGTTCCAGGAATTGAGAAGTTGTAAACTGGAGAGAAAATCCAGATAGCATCAGCAGCTAGAACAGCTTCACGAGCTGCTGCTACAGCTGGAAGAGTTGGAACTTCAAGTTCTTGATTAAAAAGTGGGATTGCTGAGTAGTCAAGGTAGCTAACCTCAGCTTTACCTGCAAGAGCTTTTTCAGCTTCTAGTGCCATTTGGTGGTTGAAAGAACCTTCACGAAGTGAACCAACGATAAATAATACTTTTTTAGACATAGGAAGTCTCCTTTAGATTTTAATCAGAGTTATCTCTGTTGTTATAAATAATGTTACAACAAAAGGAAATCATTTGCAAGAAATCTGCTCAGAAAATAAAAATCGATGATAGTCAAGATTATTTTTAGGAGTAGAGATTATGAAAAGTCTGTGAAATCAATGATTCAAGCGTCATATACTCCTGTCATAAGAGAAATTCCGAGCCAAATCCTCCTCCTTTATTCACTTGTAATTCACTTGGATAGATGGTAAAATAGACGAGTGAAAATGAGACAGAAAAAAGAAAAAAATTCCTTATTATTTCAGTACAGCATTGGTTTGACCCTGTTGGCTCTAGTTGTGACTTCTTCCTTTCTCTATTTGGTGTGGCTTAGCATGAAGCCTTATCAGACAGCAAAGGTAGAAGGGGAAAAACTGGCTAAGCAGTATGCGAATCTAGAAACGGTCAGCCAGGTTGATATCTTTAATGGCTTAGAAAGCTATTATAGTGTTCTTGGTCAAGATAAGAATCAGAAACCAGTTGCTGTTTTAATAGAGAAAAGTAATAACAATATTTACGTATATCAACTAGAAAATGGCACTTCACAAGAAAAAGCAGAAGCAGTTGTCAGAGAAAAAGGAGCAACTGAGATTGACACGATTACCTTTGGACGGTATGCTGATAAACCCGTCTGGGAAATCAAGTCTGGTGAAGACTACTATCTAGTGGATTTTGAATCTGGTGCCCTAATCGAAAAGGAGAAACTATGAAATTATCTAAACGTGTCTTAGAAATGGAAGAAAGTGTGACTTTGGCTAGCGATGCAAGAGCAAAGAAATTAAAGGCTGAAGGAAAAGATGTTCTTTTCTTAACTTTAGGTCAGCCCGATTTTCATACTCCTGAAAATATTCAGGATGCTGCTGTTGAAGCTATTCGAGATGGACGTGCTTCTTTCTATACGGTAGCTTCAGGTTTGCCTGAATTAAAAGCAGCGGTCAATACCTATTTTGAACGTTATTATGGTTATTCTGTAGCGGCTAATGAGGTCACATTTGCTACCGGTGCCAAGTTTTCCCTTTATACTTTCTTTATGGCTGTGGTCAATCCAGGCGATGAGGTTATCATTCCAACACCTTACTGGGTTAGCTATGGAGACCAGGTTAAGATGGCTGGTGGTGTTCCAGTATTTGTCCAAGCTAAGGAAGACAATCACTTTAAAGTAACCGTGGAGCAATTAGAAGCAGCTCGCACAGATAAGACCAAGGTCTTGGTTCTGAACTCTCCATCTAATCCGACTGGGATGATCTATTCTCGTGAGGAATTATTAGCCATTGGAAACTGGGCAGTTGAGCATGACATTCTCATCCTAGCAGATGATATTTATGGACGTTTGGTCTATAACGGTAACGAATTTATTCCAATCTCTAGTCTGTCAGAAGCCATTCGCAAGCAAACCATTGTCATCAATGGTGTATCTAAAGCTTATGCTATGACTGGTTGGCGGGTAGGTTATGCAGTAGGTGATCCAGAAATCATTGCTGCTATGAGCAAATTGACTGGTCAAACGACTTCTAACCTGACTGCTGTATCTCAATACGCAACAATCGAAGCGCTAACTGGCTCACAAGACTCTGTAGAAACTATGCGTCAGGCTTTCGAGGAACGTTTAAACACCATCTATCCACTCTTGTGTCAAGTCCCTGGCTTTGAAGTAGTCAAACCTCAAGGAGCTTTCTATCTCTTCCCAAATGTTAAAAAAGCTATGGAAATGAAGGGATACACAGATGTTACGGAGTTTACAACGGCTATCCTTGAGGAAGTTGGTCTGGCCTTGATTACAGGAGCAGGATTTGGGGCGCCAGAGAATGTTCGTCTCAGCTATGCGACAGACTTGGAAACTCTTAAAGAAGCTATTCGTCGTTTGCACCTATTTATGGAAAAATAAGAAGTTAAACCTCCGTCCTCTTTGCGGAGGTTTTTGTAGCTAAAAACTTATGAATTTCTATCAAACTAGCTAGCTATCAGCCATTATTTGTGGTAAAATAGTGAGTAATAATGTCTTTGGACAAGTTAAACGAAAAAAGGAAGATAAATGATGACAAAACGTGTAACAATTATCGAAGTAAAAGATTACGTTGGTCAAGAAGTCACTATTGGTGCTTGGGTTGCCAACAAATCTGGAAAAGGGAAAATTGCCTTCTTGCAATTGCGTGACGGAACTGCCTTCTTCCAAGGTGTAGCTTTCAAACCAAACTTTATCGAGAAATTTGGTGAAGAAGTAGGTCTTGAAAAATTTGAAACTATCAAACACTTGAGCCAAGAAACTTCAGTCTTTGTAACAGGGATTGTTAAAGAAGACGAGCGCTCAAAATTTGGTTATGAGTTGGATATTACAGACATCGAAGTCATCGGTGAATCTCAAGATTACCCAATCACTCCAAAAGAACATGGAACAGATTTCTTGATGGACAACCGTCACTTGTGGCTTCGTTCTCGTAAGCAAGTTGCTGTCATGCAAATCCGTAACGCTATTATCTATGCAACTTATGAGTTCTTTGATGAGAATGGCTTCATGAAATTTGATAGCCCAATCCTTTCAGGAAATGCTGCAGAAGATTCAACAGAACTTTTCGAAACTGATTACTTTGGAACACCAGCCTACTTGAGCCAATCTGGTCAGCTTTATCTTGAAGCTGGTGCCATGGCTCTTGGTCGCGTCTTTGACTTTGGACCGGTATTCCGTGCTGAGAAATCTAAGACTCGCCGTCACTTGACTGAGTTCTGGATGATGGATGCGGAGTACTCATACTTGACACATGACGAGTCACTTGACTTGCAAGAAGCTTATGTAAAAGCATTGCTTCAAGGTGTTCTTGATCGTGCTCCTCAAGCCTTGGAAACACTGGAACGTGACACTGAGCTTTTGAAACGCTACATTGCAGAGCCATTCAAACGCATCACTTACGATCAAGCCATTGACCTCTTGCAAGAGCATGAAAATGATGAAGATGCTGATTACGAGCATCTTGAACATGGTGATGACTTTGGTTCACCACACGAAACTTGGATTTCAAACCATTTTGGTGTACCAACCTTTGTGATTAACTACCCAGCAGACATCAAGGCCTTCTACATGAAACCAGTTCCTGGTAACCCAGATCGCGTGCTTTGTGCAGACTTGCTTGCGCCAGAAGGCTACGGAGAAATCATCGGTGGTTCAATGCGTGAGGAAGACTATGATGCCCTTGTTGCGAAGATGGAATCTCTTGGCATGGATCGTACAGAGTATGAATTCTACCTTGACCTTCGTAAATACGGTACAGTACCACACGGTGGATTTGGTATCGGTATCGAGCGTATGGTGACTTTTGCAGCAGGTACAAAACACATCCGTGAAGCCATTCCATTCCCACGTATGTTGCACCGTATCAAACCTTAATAACCATAAAAACGCCGTCTGGCGTTTTTATACTCTTCGAAAATCAAATTCAAACTACGTCAGCTTCACCTTACCGTACTCAAGTACAGCCTGCGGTTAGCTTCCTAGTTTGCTCTTTGATTTTCATTGAGTATTACTTTAAATGAAAGAGGTGGAGAAAATGTAGGCAACTCTAAGTAAGTCTTTTAGAAAAACTCATATTACATATTGAAAGAGAGAAAACGATGTTTAAAAGAACTTACAAACGCAATATTCCACTCCTAGCAGGTCTGGAATTCACATCTTATTTTGGAATTACCAGTTTTTGGATTTTGTTTTTCATTCAAAATGGTCTTTCCTTACTTCAAATCGGCCTATTAGAGAGTATCTTTCATGGGACAAGTCTCTTGTGTGAAATCCCATCTGGTATGTTGGCTGATCGATTTAGTTACAAGACCAATCTCTATTTGGCTCGCTTGGCCAGTATTGTGTCCTCTATCTTGATTTTGTTTGGTCAGGGGAATTTTTGGATTTATGCGATTGCCATGATGGTTAATGCTTGGTCCTACAATTTTGACTCGGGGACCAGCACCGCTTTCTTATATGATTCAGCAGTTGAAGCGGGTCAAAAGGACCGCTATCTTCAGATTTCTAGCTTTTTGTCTGGTGTGGCAGAAGTCACCCGAACCCTAGGTACAGTTGTGGCAGGCTTCTTTATTCACGGAGCATTAGCTTGGACCTATCTGATTGCTATAGGATTTTCATTTCTTTCTATCATTTTGATTTATTTGATGAAAGAACCAATGGCTAAGAGAGAGAAAAATGAATCCTTGACCTTTAAAATGATTGTCCAACAAGTTCGTAAAGAATGGCAGGAAAAACCAGTACTTTTTTACTGGATGCTGACTTATCAGCTAGTAGGGACACTCATGTGTATGTTTTACTTTTATTATCAGCAGAAAATAAGTGACTTAGCAGGATGGCAGGTTTCACTGGTTATGCTTATTGGTAGTGGGTTAAATCTTATAGCGGTTTATGTAGCTAGTCAAATCGGTAAAAAATGGAATAGTAATCGAGTTTTTCCGATGCTTGTTGCACTGACAGGCCTAGCAATGCTATTGGTGTTTTCTGGGACATCCTTTGCCTTTCTTCTTGTATATCTTTTAACTGATACACTTTATGCAGTTTATCAGCCGATCTATTTCAATGATTTACAAGGTTATTTACCTTCCAGTGTAAGAGCAACTATGCTTAGTATCAATTCCATGCTCTTTAGTCTCTCCATGATTGTCATATTTCCACTGACAGGCTGGTTGATTGATCGTTGGGGTCTTATAGCTGTCTTTTTAGTTCTAGGTCTTATCTTGCTCTCAACCTATCCTATCTTAAGAATTGGTCTAAAAAGGATGGGCAAGCTATTAGATAAGGACTTAAAAACTGAGTAAAGCACGAAAACCTATTTGCCCAAAGGATCATCCTGTGGTACAATAGCAAGAGGAAAAGGAGAAGAGTATGATCGATGTAGAAGAAATTCTAAGTAAGATGAATCCCAATCAAAAGATCAACTATGACCGTGTCATGCAAAAGATGGTTCAAGTTTGGGAAAAAAATGAAGAAAGACCAACCATTCTCATGCACGTCTGTTGTGCTCCTTGTAGCACCTATACTTTAGAGTATTTGACCAAATATGCAGATGTAACTATTTATTTTGCTAATTCAAATATCCATCCTAAAGCTGAGTATCACAAGCGTGCCTATGTGACAAAAAAGTTTGTCAGTGATTTCAATGAACGAACTGGCAACAAGGTTCAATATCTAGAAGCCCCCTATGAACCCAACGAATACCGTCAGCTGGTCCGTGGTTTGGAAGAAGAACCTGAAGGTGGCGATCGTTGCAAGGTTTGTTTTGACTATCGTCTGGATAAGACAGCACAGGTGGCCATGGACTTAGGATTTGATTACTTCGGTTCAGCCCTAACCATCAGTCCTCACAAAAATTCACAAACCATCAATAGTATCGGGATTGATGTGCAGAAAATTTATACAACTCATTATCTTCCGAGCGACTTTAAGAAAAATCAAGGCTATAAACGCTCTGTAGAAATGTGTGAAGAGTACGATATCTATCGTCAATGCTACTGTGGCTGTGTCTATGCCGCTCAAGCACAGAATATTGACTTGGTACAGGTCAAGAAGGATGCAACCGCATTTATGGTAGATAAGGATATCGAAAAAGACTATTCGCATATCAAGTTCACTGTTACGAAGTTAGATATTTAGACGAAAACCTGCCACATTAGGCAGGTTTTTTGCTAGGAAAAGGTGATGGAGAGAAGTCGATGGACCGATCTATGAATTCCTAGCCCATGACTTGCGAGACTTCAATAAATCAGTTGAAACTTAAAACTTGTGGATGAAAAATGAAGTTTTGATCAAAGGAGTTTTTTGGAATTTAGAATGTTGATAAACAGCTCAATTAGTCGCCACTCAAAGGCTCGTTGAAAATCAAAAAACGAGGTCAGGATTTTAATCCTGACCTCTGACAACTTTACCGATTCTTTAGTTCTACGTAGCGTTTGTACCAAATGTTGACATAGGCTTCTGAGAAAGGACCTCGCTCATTGTTAATCCAATCAACAAGAATCTTAACATGCTCTTTCAGAATATAGTCTAGATCAGAAGAATACTTCATTTTTCGCTTATGTCGTTCATACTCCTCAACGTCCAAGAGGCGTTTTTCACCATCTGTAAAAACTTTAACATCCAAATCATAGTCAATGTATTTTAAAGCTTCTTCATCCAGATAGTAAGGACTTGCCATATTGCAGTAGTAGGAGATACCATTTTCACGAATCATAGCGATAATATTAAACCAATATTTCTTGTGAAAGTAAACAATAGCCGGTTCTCGAGTCACCCAACGACGACCGTCACTTTCGGTAACAAGTGTGTGGTCGTTGACGCCGATAATAGCGTTCTCTGTTGTTTTTAGTACCATGGTGTCTCGCCAAGTACGGTGAAGACTCCCATCATGCTTATAACTTTGAATTGTAATAAAGTCGCCTTCTTTTGGAAGTTTCATAACTAACCAACTTTCTACAATTTATAAGTTTATCGTTTACTATTGTATCACATTTTTGTTTAAAGTTCTTAGTTTTTTCATGAAAAAATTAAAGATATTCTCTGAGAGCGCTGGCTATATCCGAAAAATCATAACCTTTTCTAGCTAAAACTTGGGTCAAACGTTGTTTCAGTTCGTATCCTTCATACTTTCGTGAGTATTTTTGGTATTGTTTATCTAACTCTTTAAAGATCAGCTCCTGAACAGTTTCTTCATCGACTTGACTATCGAGTTGATCAAAAGCAGCCTTGGCTTCTGTGTAGGAGAAACCTTTGTTGGTTAGGCCTTGGATAATCTTATCCTGTAGAGCACGGGCAGGTAATTTCCCCTGGTATTTTTTCAATAGTTTTTCAGCTGTACGCTCTGCCACTTCCGTCATATCAAATTCTTGTAAGACTTCTTGGATGATGGATTTGGCAACTCCCTTTTGAGAAATCTTCTGCATCAGCATATAGCTTCCCTTATCTCCTGAAAGCTGATTGGAATTGATGATAGCTTGAGTGTATTGGCGATCATTGATCCAATTATCATCTTTTAAAGACTGGATAACTCTGGGGATAATTTTCTCATCAATTTCATGTTTGGCAAGATAATCTCTAACTTCTTTTTCAGTACGAACCTTGAAGGATAAGTGGTAAAGAGCTAGATTTTTACTGTAGGAAAATTGCGCAAAGGATTTAATCTCAGTTAGTTCTTCAGCTGAGATCTCTTTCCCTTTAGTCAACATAAAGCGCACAATGGTATCCTCTGTAATGTAGCAGGTTTGGTCGCTATCAAGCTCAAGTAGAAAGAGTCTTTTTTTCTTTTCAAGTTTAGTTATTTTCATATTTTCCTCTTATCCAAATGCTTCGAAGGCAGCAACGAGTCGAAGTTTGTTGCTATCAACCAGCTCTCTCCCGTAATAGTCGAGAAATAGTTCAGCATATTTGGGATCTTTTAAGTTGTAATTGAGGGACCAAACTGCCCAAAAGAGATCGATATGCCGGTCACTGAAATCAGCCAAACCAAGATCAATAAAACAAGAGAAGTGGTCAGCATCTTTGAGAATAAAGTTTGGTAGACAGGCATCCCCATGAATAAAGGCATCTGTTTCTAAAAGGTGCCCTTGTTCTTGGATGAGTTGGAAGGCCTCTTCGCGACTGTTAATCTGGAATTGGGGTAGGAGCGCCTTGGCATAGAACTCCCCTTTTTCATAGTTTTTAAAGGCTCTTTCTTTATAGGCTTTTAAATGATTTTCTGATGGAAAATTGTGTGGGTTTAAGCTGTGAAGCTTTTTAAGAGCCTCTGCCATTGTTCGGCAGATTTTTTCTGGCTGATCTAAAAAAGCGAGAGCATCACGGCCAATGGCTTCTTTTGTCAGAAGATAGTCTTTATCCGTAGATAAATAGTCGATAACAGGAGTTCCTATTCCCTCTTGTTCAAACCAACTCGCAATGCTAGCTTCTCGCTCTAATCTTCCCTTTTGATCTATTTTTAAATAGTAACCCGAGTCAAGATAAAGGACCCTTGCGCCTGAATGAGAAGAGCTGTCAGAAAGGCTTGCCCCCTCTACATAAGTTCGTAATTGATCAGGAAAATCCAATGAGGAAAAAGATATCTTTGTATTCATGGTTTTATTGTAACATATTCTTAACCATTGAGAAACTACGTGGTATAATAGACTTATGAATCTAAAAGTCAAACAAAAAATTCCATTAAAAATCAAGCGCATGGGGATTAACGGGGAAGGAATTGGTTTTTTCCAGAAAACCCTCGTTTTTGTTCCTGGTGCCCTCAAGGGAGAAGATATCTATTGTCAGGTAACTTCTGTTAAGCGTAACTATGTTGAGGCCAAACTGCTTGAGGTCAATAAAAAATCTAAGTTTCGAGTAGTTCCAGACTGTACCATTTATAATGAGTGTGGAGGCTGTCAAATCATGCACCTGCACTATGACAAGCAGTTGGAATTCAAGACAGATCTTCTCCATCAAGCACTGAAGAAATTTGCCCCTGCTGGCTACGAAAACTTTGAAATCAGACCAACCATTGGCATGCAGAAACCAAAGTATTATCGAGCTAAACTGCAATTCCAAACTCGAAAGTTCAAAGGTCAAGTCAAGGCAGGTTTGTATGCTCAGAATTCCCATTATTTGGTCGAGTTAAAGGACTGCCTGGTTCAAGATAAGGAGACACAAGCTATTGCCAATCGCATTGCTGAACTCTTGACTTACCATCAAATTCCGATTACAGATGAACGGAAAATTCTTGGAGTTCGGACCATCATGGTTCGTCGAGCACGGAAAACTGGGCAAGTTCAGATTATCATTGTGACCAATCGCCAATTGAATTTGACTCAATTTGTGAAAGACCTAGTCAAGGATTATCCTGAAGTAGTGACTGTCGCAGTCAATACCAATACTGCCAAAACTTCTGAGATTTATGGGGACAAGACAGAGATTATTTGGGGTCAAGATAGTATACGTGAGGGTGTTTTAGACTATGAGTTCTCTCTTTCACCTCGAGCTTTTTATCAGCTTAATCCTGAACAGACGGAAATCCTCTACAGTGAAGCGGTTAAGGCCTTGGACGTGACTGAGAACGACCATCTGATTGATGCTTATTGTGGTGTTGGGACCATTGGTTTTGCTTTTGCTAAAAAAGTCAGAAGTTTGAGAGGGATGGATATTATCCCAGAAGCTATTGAGGATGCCAAAGAAAATGCTAAGCGTATGGGGTATACCAATACCCACTATGAAGCAGGGACTGCAGAAGAAATTATTCCTCGTTGGTACAAGGAAGGCTATCGTGCAGATGCCTTGATTGTGGATCCGCCACGTACAGGTTTAGATGATAAGCTCTTGGATACCATTGTCAAATACGCTCCTGAAAAGATGGTTTATGTATCTTGTAATGTGTCTACCTTGGCGCGTGATTTAGTCCGTTTGGTAGAGGTCTATGACCTGCATTATATCCAGTCCGTTGACATGTTTCCACACACGGCTAGAACAGAAGCAGTGGTCAAATTAACGAGGCGCAAGCCAGCTTTCAAATAGAAATGGCAACTGGAAAGTTTTTGAAAAGAAGACTTCTAGTTACAGAGTAAGATTTGCAAGCTATCTATAAATATGATAAAATAAGTAGAAAATAAAATGAAAAAAGAGGTATGTGAAATGTCACGTAAACCATTTATCGCTGGTAACTGGAAAATGAACAAAAACCCAGAAGAAGCAAAAGCATTCGTTGAAGCTGTAGCATCAAAACTTCCTTCAGCTGATCTTGTTGAAGCAGGTATCGCAGCTCCAGCTCTTGATTTGACAACTGTTCTTGCTGCTGCTAAAGGTTCAAGCCTTAAAGTTGCTGCTCAAAACTGCTACTTTGAAAATGCTGGTGCTTTCACTGGTGAAACTAGCCCACAAGTTTTGAAAGAAATCGGTACTGACTACGTTGTTATCGGTCACTCAGAACGCCGTGACTACTTCCACGAAACAGATGAAGACATCAACAAAAAAGCAAAAGCAATCTTTGCTAACGGTATGCTTCCAATCATCTGTTGTGGTGAGTCTCTTGAAACTTACGAAGCAGGAAAAGCTGCTGAATTCGTAGGTGCTCAAGTTTCAGCTGCTCTTGCAGGATTGACTGCAGAACAAGTAGCTTCATCAGTTATCGCTTATGAGCCAATCTGGGCTATCGGTACTGGTAAATCAGCTTCACAAGACGATGCACAAAAAATGTGTAAAGTTGTTCGTGACGTTGTAGCAGCTGACTTTGGTCAAGAAGTAGCTGATAAAGTACGTGTTCAATACGGTGGTTCAGTTAAACCTGAAAACGTTGCAGAATACATGGCTTGTCCAGACGTTGACGGAGCTCTTGTTGGTGGTGCATCACTTGATCCAGAAAGCTTCTTGGCATTGCTTGACTTTGTAAAATAAGCTTCAAATATCTGAGACAGACAGTTTCCTCCCTCGTGGTTAAGACTGCCTGTCTTCTTTTTAGTAAAAAGGCGTGCGTAAGCACGCTCTTTTCTGCATTTTGAATGAAAAAGAAAGGAGAATTATGCTTTATATTTGGTCTTATCTCAAACGTTATCCCAAGTGGTTAGTGTTAGACTTCTTCGGAGCTATTTTCTTTGTTATTGTCAATCTTGGGCTACCGACTGTTCTTGCTCGCATGATTGACCAGGGGATTAATCAAGGTAATGAAGAAAAGCTATATTTTTGGGCTATCGTAATGTTGGTTATTATCGTCTTGGGGACATTTGGACGGGTTGTTCTAGCCTATGCTGCTAGTAAACTGACCACTAATATGGTTAAGGACATGCGAAATGATGTTTATGCTAAATTACAAGAGTATTCTCATCACGAATATGAACAAATTGGTGTTTCTTCATTGGTGACTCGTATTACCAGTGATGCCTTTGTCCTCATGCAGTTTGCAGAACAGACGCTTAAGCTGGGTGTTATCACTCCCATGATGATGCTGTCGAGTATTCTCATGATTTTCTTGACGAGTCCTTCACTAGCCTGGATTGTAGCTTTTTCCGTTCCTTTTCTAGCTGTAGTAGTCATTTATGTGGCGGTCAAAACGCGTCCCTTATCTGAAAAGCAACAGAAAACACTGGATAAGATTAACCAGTATGTCCGTGAAAATTTGATGGGGCTACGAGTGATTCGTGCCTTTGCTCGTGAAGACTTCCAAGAAAACCGTTTCGAAGAGAAAAATGCAATCTATGCGGATAATTCAAATCGCTTGTTCAAATTAACTGGTTTGACGGAACCACTATTTGTGCAAATCATTATCGCTATGATTGTGGCTATCGTTTGGTTTGCTTTGGATCCTCTCAAACAGGGAAGTTTGCAGATTGGGGATTTGGTAGCCTTCATCGAGTATAGTTTCCATGCTCTCTTGTCCTTCCTTTTCTTGTCAAACCTTTTTACCATGTATCCTAGAACGGCCGTATCTAGTGAGCGTTTGAAGGAAATCATGGACATGCCTATTTCCATTGATCCAAACGAGGATGGAGTTCAAGAGACAGAAACTCATGGATATCTAGAATTTGATAATGTGACCTTTGCCTATCCAGGGGAAACAGAAAGCCCTGTTTTGCATAACATTTCCTTTACTGCTAAACCGGGAGAAACCATTGCTTTTATCGGCTCAACTGGTTCAGGTAAGTCTACTCTAGTTCAATTGATTCCTCGTTTCTACGATGTTACACTAGGGAAAATTAAGGTCGATGGTGTTGATGTCCGAGATTACCGTCTCAAATCACTCCGCCAGAAGATTGGGTTTATTCCCCAAAAGGCCTTGCTCTTTACTGGGACTATCGCAGACAATCTCCGCTATGGTAAAGAGGATGCCAGTCATGAGGACTTGCACCAAGCAGCTGATGTAGCCCAAGCCAAAGACTTTATCGAAAGTCGAGAAGAAGGTTTTGCAACTCATCTGGCTGAAGGGGGAAGCAACCTATCAGGTGGTCAAAAGCAACGCTTGTCGATTGCCCGCGCAGTCATCAAGGGTCCAGATATCTATATCTTTGATGATTCCTTCTCAGCCTTGGACTACCGTACAGATGCTATCTTGCGTCGTCGTCTTAAGGAAGTCACCCAAAATGCAACCGTCCTAATCGTTGCGCAACGTGTTGGAACCATCATGGATGCTGACCAGATTATTGTGCTTGATAAAGGCGAAATCGTTGGTCGTGGCCGTCACGAGGAATTGATGGGAACCAATGACATCTATCGAGAAATTGCTGAGTCGCAGTTGAAAAATGCGTCTCTGACAGAAGAATAGGAGGTAAAGGATGAAACAACAATCTAGTCTAGCTCGTCTATGGAGCTATTTAAAAGCTTACCGTTTCTCTGTTTTCTTTGCAGTCTTCTTGAAAATAGTCAGTGTCATTATGAGTGTTATCGAGCCTTTCGTATTGGGGCTTGCTATTACAGAGTTAACCAGCAATCTTCTTGCCATGGCAAATGGTGTTGCAGGAGCAGGGATTAATACCAGCTATATCGCAGTGATACTGGTAATCTATCTCTTGCGTGGCCTTTTTTATGAGTTGGGTTCTTACTACTCAAACTATTTTATGACCAATGCTGTCCAGTCTATGATACAGGACTTGCGAAATGAAATGAGCGAAAAAATCAACCGCATCCCTGTGTCCTACTTTGATAAGCACCAATTTGGGGATTTGCTGGGACGTTTTACTAGCGATGTAGAGACCGTATCTAATGCTCTGCAGCAATCCTTCTTACAGATTGTCAATGCAGTCTTTACCATTCTTTTTGTTATGGGAATGGTCCTCTATCTAAATCTTCAGCTGGCTATCATTGTTATCTTGTCGATTCCGATTACTTATTTTGGTGCTAAAACGATTCTGAATCGTTCGCAGCCGTACTTTAAACAGCAGGCAGCTATATTGGGACGAATGAATGGATTTGTGCAAGAAAACTTGACAGGTTTTAATGTTTTGAAGCTCTATGGACGTGAAGAAAACTCGCAGCAGGAATTTGCAGCTATTACAGATGAATTGCAACAGGTTGGTTTTAAGGCTAGCTTTATCTCAGGTTTGATGATGCCTGCTCTTCACATTGTATCTGATTTAACCTACCTGATTGTTGCAGTATTAGGTGGATTGCAGGTTATCGCAGGTCGCTTGACTATTGGTAATATGCAGGCTTTCGTTCAGTATGTGTGGCAGGTCAGTCAACCAATTCAGAATATCACTCAATTAGCAGGGCAAATGCAAAGTGCCAAGTCTTCGCTTGACCGTGTCTTTGAAGTTTTGGATGAACAGGAAGAAGTCCAAGCTACAGAAGTGAAAGAACTGGCACCATTGACAGGTCAAGTTAGTTTCAAGAATGTCGATTTCCAATACGTGGAAAACAAACCATTGATTCGCAATTTCAACTTAGATGTTGAACCTGGAGAGATGGTAGCTATCGTGGGACCTACTGGAGCAGGTAAAACTACCTTGATCAACCTGCTTATGCGTTTTTACGATGTGACAGCTGGTGCAATTTTAGTGGATGGGCAAGATATTCGTGACCTGTCTCGTCAGGACTACCGTCGTCAGTTTGGGATGGTCCTACAGGATGCCTGGCTCTATGAAGGCAGTATCAAGGAAAATCTTCGCTTTGGAAATCTGGAGGCAACAGATGAAGAAATCGTTGAAGCTGCTAAGGCGACCAATGTTGACCACTTTATCCGCACCCTTCCTGGTGGTTATAACATGGAGATGAACCAAGAATCAAGTAATATTTCTCTTGGTCAGAAACAACTTTTGACCATTGCGCGTGCTCTCTTGGCGGATCCAAAAATTCTTATTCTGGATGAAGCGACTTCTTCAGTTGACACCCGTTTAGAACTCTTGATTCAAAAGGCTATGAAACGTTTGATGAAGGGGAGAACAAGTTTTGTTATTGCCCATAGACTTTCTACTATTCAGGAAGCGGACAAGATTTTAGTGCTGAAAGATGGACAGATTATCGAACAAGGAAATCATGAAAGTCTCTTAGCTGCAAAAGGATTCTATTATGACCTTTATCAAAGCCAATTCTCTCGGAAAGATACTGAAAATAACTAAAAAGATATCTGCTCATTTTCTTAAATTATCAGTCTATTACAACTTTTTTAATATGGGTTAATTTTCTTGCTTTTGTCTACTAGGTGTAGTATACTGAGGTAGTAATCAATAAATATGGTTACAAAAATAATATTATGAGGTGAGAAAAATGGTTGAATTGAAAAAAGATGCATTAAAAGATGTAACAACATTATCTAAGACAGCTCCTGAAGCGCTAGTAAAAACAAAGGAAGTCTTGAATCAAGCCGTGGCTGACTTGTACGTAGCGCATATCGCTCTTCATCAAGTTCACTGGTACATGCGTGGACGTGGTTTTATGGTATGGCATCCTAAGATGGATGAATACATGGATAGCCTTGATGGTTACCTTGATGAAATCAGCGAACGCTTGATCACTCTTGGTGGCAAACCTTACTCTACTTTGACAGAATTCCTTCAACACAGTGAAATCGAAGAAGGAGCTGGAGAGTTCCGTAACGTAGAAGAAAGTTTGGAACGTGTCCTTGAAATTTATCGTTACCTTATCACTCTTTTCCAAAAAGCATTGGATGTAACAGATGAAGAAGGTGATGATGTAACCAATGATATCTTCGTTGGTGCTAAAGCTGACCTTGAAAAAACAGTCTGGATGCTTGCAGCAGAATTAGGACAAGCACCTGGTTTGTAAGATACTGTATTTTTCTAAAAATCCGTAGAAGTTTTCTACGGATTTTTTCTATTCAGGAGGGCATTCCAAAACAGTCTTTTTTGAAGATTTTTGATAAAATAGAACTATCAATGAAAAGGATGAAAGCATGACAAAGAAAATCGTAGCCATTTGGGCTCAAGATGAAAAGGGTGTAATCGGGAAAGAGGATCGTTTACCTTGGCATTTGCCAGCAGAGTTAAAACATTTTAAAGAAACAACCTTGAATCATGCCATTTTAATGGGTCGTGTAACCTTTGATGGGATGGGTCGACGATTGCTTCCAGGACGTGAAACCTTGATTTTGACGCGTAATCCCGAAGAAACAATCGATGGTGCTCTGGTCTTCCAAAATGTTGAGGATGTTTTAGACTGGTATCATCATCAGGATAAAAATCTATACATCCTTGGTGGCAAGCAAATTTTTCAGATTTTTGAACCTTTCTTAGATGAGCTTATTGTGACACAAATTCATGCTCAAGTTGAAGGGGATACCTATTTCCCAGAAGATTTTGACTTGACTGCTTTTGAAACTATTACAAGTAAATCTTATAGCAAAGATGAAAAAAATGCCTATGATTTTACCATCGAATATAGAAAGAGAAAGGAAGTCTAATGGAGCGCAGTATTTTTGGATTTTTTACAGCTCTTTTGTGTGCTGTCTGTCTAGTAGCTGGAACACACGCTTTTCGTAAAAAGCGCTTTGGACTTGCTACTCTGCTTTGGCTTAATGCTTTTACAAACTTGGTGAATAGCATTCATGCTTTTTATATGACCTTATTTTAGATAGAAAGAATAGTTAGAACGGAAGGGAATCATGCCTACAAATAGGAAAAATGATATGATGGTTTATTGCTCATTTTGTGGCAAAAGCCAAGAAGAAGTTAAAAAAATAATTGCTGGGAACAATGCCTTTATCTGTAATGAATGTGTGGAGTTGGCCCAGGAAATTATTCGTGAGGAGTTGGCTGAGGAAGTTTTGGCGGACTTGTCTGAGGTACCAAAACCAATCGAACTCCTAAACATTTTGAACCACTATGTGATCGGTCAAGATCGTGCCAAACGGGCTCTGGCAGTGGCTGTATATAACCACTACAAACGCATCAATTTCCATGACACTCGTGAAGAGACTGAAGATGTGGATTTGCAAAAGTCAAACATTCTAATGATTGGCCCAACTGGATCAGGGAAGACCTTCCTTGCTCAGACTCTTGCTAGAAGTTTGAATGTACCTTTTGCTATTGCTGATGCAACGGCTCTTACTGAGGCTGGTTATGTAGGTGAGGACGTGGAAAACATTCTCCTCAAACTCTTGCAGGCAGCTGACTTTAACATTGAACGTGCAGAACGTGGGATTATCTACGTCGATGAGATTGATAAGATTGCTAAGAAGAGCGAAAATGTTTCCATCACACGTGATGTTTCTGGTGAAGGTGTGCAACAAGCCCTCCTTAAGATTATCGAAGGTACAGTAGCAAGTGTTCCTCCTCAAGGTGGACGCAAACATCCACAACAAGAAATGATTCAAGTAGACACCAAGAATATCCTCTTCATCGTGGGTGGTGCCTTTGATGGAATCGAAGAAATTGTCAAACAGCGTCTTGGTGAAAAAGTTATCGGTTTCGGACAAAATAGCAAGGCTATTGACGAAAACAGTTCTTACATGCAAGAAATCATTGCAGAAGATATTCAGAAATTCGGTATTATTCCTGAATTGATTGGACGCTTGCCTGTCTTTGCAGCTTTAGAACAGTTAACTGTTGATGATTTGGTTCGCATCTTGAAGGAACCAAGAAATGCCTTGGTCAAACAATACCAGACCTTGCTTTCATATGACGATGTTGAGCTTGAATTTGACGATGAAGCACTTCAGGAAATTGCGAACAAAGCCATCGAACGTAAAACTGGTGCGCGTGGTCTTCGTTCAATCATCGAAGAAACTATGCTAGACGTTATGTTTGAAGTTCCAAGTCAAGAGAATGTGAAGACAGTTCGTATCACAAAAGAAGCAGTTGATGGAACAGCTAAGCCAATCCTAGAGACAGCCTAGAGGTGACTATGGAAATCAATACACACAATGCTGAGATTTTACTGAGTGCTGCCAACAAGTCCCACTATCCGCAGGATGAACTTCCTGAAATTGCTCTTGCAGGACGCTCAAATGTTGGTAAATCGAGCTTTATCAATACCATGCTCAATCGTAAAAATCTAGCTCGTACCTCTGGAAAACCAGGGAAAACACAACTACTTAATTTCTTTAATATTGATGATAAGATGCGTTTTGTAGATGTGCCTGGTTACGGTTATGCCCGTGTGTCCAAAAAGGAACGCGAAAAATGGGGACGCATGATTGAGGAGTACTTAACCACTCGAGAAAATCTTCGAGCAGTGGTTAGTCTCGTTGACCTTCGTCATGATCCGTCAGCAGATGATGTACAGATGTACGAATTTCTTAAATATTATGAGATTCCTGTCATCATTGTGGCGACCAAGGCAGACAAGATTCCGCGTGGTAAATGGAACAAGCACGAATCAGCTATTAAAAAGAAATTAAACTTTGATCCAAGTGATGATTTCATCCTCTTTTCATCCGTTACAAAAGCAGGAATGGACCAGGCTTGGGATGCTATTTTAGAAAAATTGTGAGGAATACATATGGCAAAAACAATTCATACAGATAAAGCTCCAAAGGCAATCGGACCTTATGTTCAAGGAAAAATCGTTGGGAACCTTTTGTTTGCTAGCGGTCAAGTTCCTTTATCTCCTGAAACTGGAGAAATCGTAGGAGAAACGATCCAAGAACAGACTGAACAAGTTTTGAAAAACATTGGAGCTATTTTGGCAGAAGCAGGCACAGATTTTGACCATGTTGTTAAAACGACTTGTTTCTTGAGCGATATGAACGACTTTGTACCTTTCAATGAGGTATACCAAACAGCCTTTAACAAGGAATTTCCAGCTCGTTCAGCTGTGGAAGTGGCTCGTCTTCCTCGCGATGTAAAAGTCGAAATTGAAGTCATCGCAGAGATTGGATAAGCGAGTTGAAGTTTGGTTCTTCCAAACTTCTTTTGATATAAGGAGACAAAGATGACAAAGAAACAACTTCACCTGGTGATTGTTACAGGGATGAGTGGTGCAGGAAAAACTGTAGCTATTCAATCCTTTGAAGATTTAGGATATTTTACCATTGATAATATGCCACCTGCCCTCTTACCAAAATTTTTACAGTTAGTTGAGACCAAGGATGATGACCACAAGTTGGCCCTAGTGGTTGATATGCGTAGTCGTTCTTTCTTCTCAGAGATTCAGGCTGTCTTGGATGAATTGGAAAACCAAGATGATTTAGACTTTAAAATCCTCTTTTTGGATGCGGCAGATAAGGAATTGGTGGCACGTTATAAGGAAACTAGAAGAAGTCACCCTCTGGCAGCAGATGGTCGTATTTTGGACGGAATTAAGCTGGAACGTGAACTCTTGGCACCCTTGAAAAATATGAGTCAAAACGTGGTTGACACGACAGAGTTAACTCCACGTGAACTTCGAAAGACCATTGCAGAACAGTTTTCAGATCAAGAACAGGCTCAGTCCTTCCGTATTGAGGTTATGTCTTTCGGGTTTAAATATGGCATTCCTATTGATGCTGACTTGGTATTTGATGTTCGTTTCCTCCCAAATCCCTACTATCTACCAGAACTTCGCAATCAGACAGGTGAAGACCAGGCCGTTTATGACTATGTTATGAATCATGAGGAATCTGAGGATTTCTACCGCCATTTGTTGGCTTTGATTGAACCAATCCTACCTGGCTACAAAAAAGAAGGAAAATCTGTTTTAACCATTGCAGTAGGTTGTACAGGCGGGCAACACCGAAGCGTTGCCTTCGCCAAACGATTAGCCACTGATTTGTCTAAAAATTGGCCTGTAAATGAAAGTCATCGTGATAAAGACCGAAGAAAGGAAACGGTAAACCGTTCATGAGAAAACCAAAAATTACGGTGATTGGTGGAGGAACTGGAATCCCTGTTATTTTAAAAAGTTTGCGGGAAAGAGATGTGGACATTGCAGCCATTGTAACTGTTGCTGATGACGGAGGTTCTTCAGGTGAACTGCGTAAAAATATGCAGCAGTTGACACCACCTGGTGATTTACGCAATGTCCTTGTTGCCATGTCAGATATGCCAAAGTTCTATGAGAAGGTTTTTCAATACCGCTTTTCGGAGGATGCAGGTGCCTTTGCTGGACATCCGCTGGGGAATATTCTCATAGCAGGGCTTTCTGAAATGCAGGGTTCAACCTATAATGCCATGCAACTACTGAGTAAATTTTTCCATACGACTGGAAAGATTTATCCATCTAGTGATCACCCCTTGACCTTGCATGCAGTCTTTAAAGATGGTTCAGAAGTAGCTGGGGAAAGTCACATTGCAGACCATCCAGGCATGATTGACCATGTTTATGTCACCAATACCCTGAATGATGAAAAACCGCAGGCTAGCCGTCGAGTTGTCAATACCATTCTTGAGAGTGATATGATTGTCTTAGGACCTGGTTCACTCTTTACCTCCATTTTGCCGAATATTGTCATTGAAGAGATTGGACAAGCCCTTCTTGAAACCAAAGCAGAGGTGGCTTATGTTTGCAATATCATGACCCAACGTGGTGAGACTGAGCATTTTACAGATAGTGATCATGTGGAAGTCTTGCATCGTCATCTTGGTCGCCCCTTTATTGATACCGTACTTGTTAATATCGAAAAGGTTCCAAGAGACTATATGGACACCAACCGTTTCGATGAGTATCTAGTTCAGGTTGAGCATGATTTTGAAGGCTTACGTAAGCAAGTCCCCCGTGTCATTTCATCCAACTTCCTACGTTTGGAAAATGGTGGTGCCTTCCATGATGGGGATTTAATCGTAGATGAGCTCATGCGAATCATACAGGTGAGAAAATGAGTTTCACAGTAGCAGTAAAAGAAGAAATCCTAGGTCAACACCACCTGAGTCGCTATGAGTTATCAGCCATTATTAAGATGTCTGGAAGCGTAGGTTTGTCTAGTTCTGGCTTGACCTTATCCGTTGTTACAGAGAGTGCCAAGCTTGCCCGCCATCTTTATGAATCGTTCTTACACTTTTATGGTATTAAGTCGGAGATTCGTCATCATCAGAGAAGCAATCTTCGTAAAAATCGGGTCTATACTGTGTTTACAGATGAACAAGTCCAAGAACTTTTAGCGGATTTGCGTCTGGCTGATTCTTTCTTTGGTCTGGAGACGGGAATTGATCCAGATATTTTAGGAGATGAAGAAGCAGGTCGTGCCTATCTCTGTGGTGCTTTTTTAGCAAACGGGAGTATTCGAGATCCCGAGTCAGGCAAGTATCAGCTGGAAATTAGTTCAGTTTATCTAGATCATGCCCAAGGGATCGCTTCGCTCTTGCAGCAGTTCTTGTTAGATGCCAAGGTGATTGAACGAAAAAAAGGTGCAGTGACCTATCTCCAGCGAGCAGAAGATATTATGGATTTCCTGATTTTAGTAGGAGCTATGCAGGCACGTGATACTTTTGAAGGTGTCAAGATTCTCCGAGAAACTCGAAATGACCTCAATCGTGCCAATAATGCAGAGACGGCAAATATTTCTCGTACGGTTTCAGCGAGTATGAAAACCATTAACAATATCAGTAAAATCAAAGATAGAATTGGTTTGGATAATCTGCCAGCAGACTTGCAGGAAGTCGCCCGTCTGCGTATCCAGCATCCAGACTATTCTATTCAAAAGTTGGCAGATAGTCTGACAAATCCCTTAACCAAAAGTGGTGTCAATCATCGCTTGAGAAAGATCAACAAAATCGCAGAGGAATTGTAAAAACCACGAATCGCATGATTCGTGGTTCTTTTCTTATAGACTTGTAGAGTGTTTTGGTTGTACTTTCTGTTCTGGGTCAATGTAGTTAATGGCATTGTTGACAGCAGTTGGTGCTTCACCAAGACCTGTTGCAATCAAGTCAATCTTACCTTCGTAGTAGCAGC
This sequence comes from Streptococcus infantis, assembly GCF_047464415.1. Taxonomy (GTDB): domain Bacteria; phylum Bacillota; class Bacilli; order Lactobacillales; family Streptococcaceae; genus Streptococcus; species Streptococcus infantis_AE. The sequence continues at coordinate 23,887 of NZ_JASHBX010000014.1, forward strand.
AGTCACCGATAGCATAAATTCCAGCTTGGCTTGACTCTTGCTTGCTATTGACGATAATCTTGTGGCGGTTCAGTTCTAATCCCCATTTTTTAAGATTACCGACAGAAGATTTAAAGCCATAGTTGACAAAGAGGTGGTCCAATTCAATGGTTTCGGTTTCATCGGATTTGACTTTTGTGATTTCAAGCTTGTCAAGAGTTTGGCCGTCACCAAGAAGTTGACTCGGCACAAATGGTGTTTTGATAGTTACAGAAGACTCTTGCAAGGCCTGTACGCTATGCTCAAGTGCACGGAAGTTATCGCGACGGTGAACAAGTGTAGTTGGAGCAATCTTTTCAAAAGCTAAAGCCCAGTCAACGGCTGAGTCACCACCACCCAGGATGGTTACCTTCTGACCAGCATATTGTTGAATATTAGAAACGTGGTAGTGGATATTGTCATAGCCTTCAACACCTTCTAATTCGAGTGGACGTGGTTTAAAAGCACCACCACCCATAGCAATAATAACGGTTTTAGAAGTATGATTTCCCTTATTGGTTGTAATCTTAAAAACATCATCCTCTTTTTCAATCTCAAGAACAGTTTCATTGAGGTGAACAGGTGTCTCAAACCCTTCAAGTTGTTCCAGAAGGCGGTTAGTCAATTCTTCCCCTGTGAGGTTTGGAAAACCTGGAACATCGAGAATTTGTTTTTCAGGATATAGGATGGCAGGTTGACCACCTAGTTGAGGAAGAGAATCGATGATTTGTACTTTGGCTTGACGAAGGTGAGCATAAAAGGCTGCGAAAAGACCGACAGGTCCACCTCCTACAATGGTAATATCATATAGTTCAGACATGGTTTCTCCTTAATTCATTTCTATCATTTTATTCTATCATATTTTCTACCAATTTAAAATGAAGTAGGGGGAAGAAAATTTTTATATAAAATGATATAATGAAGAGTAGCTTTTTTATGGAGAGGAGGCCTAGAATGAATTTTCAGCAATTATCTAATCTTCAATACTGGTCTAGTTTGTTTTCCAGTCCTTGGAGTATTCTGATAAATGTGATTGATATTCTTATCGTTGCCTATATCTTATACCAATTTACAAAATCAATTGCAGGAACCAAGATTATGATCCTGGTTCGAGGTGTTTTAGTTTTTATCTTAGCTCAGATAGCAGCAAATACCCTAGGCTTGACAACTATTTCCTGGTTGATCAATCAATTGATTACTTACGGTGTTATCGCAGCGGTAGTTATTTTCTCTCCAGAAATTCGGACAGGTTTAGAGCGCTTGGGACGTGCGACTGATTTCTTTTCAAGTACACCAATGAGTTCAGAAGAACAGATGATTCAGGCCTTTGTTAAGGCAGTTGAATATATGAGCCCTCGTAAAATTGGAGCACTGGTCTCTGTTCAGCGTGTCAGAACCTTGCAGGAATATATTTCCACGGGGATTCCTTTAGATGCTAAGATTTCTGCAGAACTCTTAATCAATATCTTCATTCCAAACACACCTTTACATGATGGTGCAGTCATTATAAAAGGTGATCGAATAGCTGTAACATCTGCTTATCTTCCACTTACTGAAAACACTGATATTTCTAAGGAGTTTGGAACGCGACACCGTGCAGCCATTGGTTTATCTGAAGTATCAGACGCCTTAACATTTGTTGTGTCAGAAGAAACTGGAGGCATTTCCATTACCTATAATGGTGTCTTTAAGCATGATTTAACGATGGAAGAATTTGAGGAAGAACTACGTCGTATACTGATTCCGGAAAATTCACAAGAGCCAAGCTTATCAGAGCGTATATTAGGAGGCTGGAAGAATGAAAAAAAATAGTTTATATATCATCTCCTCACTCCTCTTTGCTTGCGTTTTATTTATCTACGCTACCTCTATTAATTACCAAAATAATAATAATGCAAGACCGGCTCGAACAGAAACCTATACCAATACAGTCGTAAATGTACCGATTGATATTCAGTACGATAGTGAGCAGTATTTTATTAGCGGTTTTAGTTCAGAAGTAACGGTATTTTTAACTGGATCCAATCGAGTAACCTTAGCTAGTGAGATGCAAGAAAGCACTCGTAAATTTAAGGTTACTGCAGATTTAACACAGGCGACAGAAGGAACCGTTGAAGTTCCCTTGACAATTGAAAATCTTCCGAACGGTTTAACAGCCCTAGCAACACCGCAGAAAATCACCGTTAAAATTGGGAAGAAAGCAACACGGGATAATTTACCAGTCACTCCACAGATTGACTCTGGTAAGGTTGATGAACGAATTCTTATCGATAGTGTGACTGTTTCAGATGAACGCGTTTCGGTTACTAGTGATGTTGATACCTTGTCTAAGATTGATAAGATTGTGGCTGTTTTACCAACTAGTGAAAAAATTACAGGAAATTATACAGGTTCAGTTCCTCTACAAGCTATTGATAAGAATGGAACAGTTTTACCAACGGTGATTACACCGTATGAAACAACCATGAAGATAACAACGAAACAAGTTCGATCAGCTAGTAGTTCAAGCTCTTCAACTACTAGCTCATCTTCGGGCAGTTCGTCTTCAACTGGTTCTGAAACCAAGCCAGACTCTTCAAAAAAAGATTAATAAAACAATAGAAAAGGATAAAAAAATGGGTAAATATTTTGGAACGGACGGAGTCCGTGGAGAAGCAAACGTAGAATTAACTCCAGAATTAGCTTTTAAATTGGGACGTTTTGGAGGTTATGTCCTCAGTCAACATACGACTGAAGCACCAAAAGTTTTTGTAGGACGTGACACTCGTATCTCAGGTCAAATGCTTGAATCTGCCTTGATTGCTGGTCTCCTTTCAGTCGGAATTCACGTTTATAAGCTTGGAGTTCTTGCAACACCAGCAGTAGCTTACTTGGTGAAAACTGAGGGAGCGAGTGCAGGTGTCATGATTTCAGCAAGTCACAATCCAGCTCTTGATAACGGAATTAAATTCTTTGGTGGTGACGGCTTTAAACTAGACGATGACAAAGAAGCAGAAATCGAAGCCTTGCTTGATGCAAGTGAAGATACTCTTCCACGTCCAAGTGCAGAGGGCTTAGGTACGGTTGTAGACTACCCAGAAGGTTTGCGTAAATATGAAGCCTACCTCGTTTCAACTGGAACTCCTCTTGAAGGGATGAAGGTTGCCTTGGACACTGCTAACGGAGCAGCTGCAACAAGTGCTCGTCAAATTTTTGCAGACCTAGGTGCTCAATTAACAGTTATTGGTGAAACACCAGATGGTCTTAACATCAACTTGAACGTTGGTTCAACTCATCCAGAAGCCTTACAAGAACTTGTGAAAGAAAGCCAGTCTGCCATTGGTTTAGCCTTTGATGGTGATAGCGACCGTTTGATTGCAGTTGATGAAAACGGAGAAATTGTCGATGGTGACAAGATTATGTACATTATTGGTAAATACCTTTCTGAAAAAGGTCAGTTGGCCCAAAACACGATCGTAACAACAGTTATGTCCAACCTTGGTTTCCATAAGGCCTTGGATCGTGAGGGTATCAATAAAGCAGTCACTGCTGTTGGAGACCGCTATGTCGTTGAAGAAATGAGAAAATCTGGCTACAATCTCGGTGGTGAGCAGTCAGGTCACGTTATCTTGATGGACTATAATACTACTGGTGATGGTCAGCTTTCAGCAGTTCAATTGACGAAGATCATGCAAGAAACAGGTAAGAGTTTGTCTCAATTGGCCTCAGAAGTGACCATTTACCCACAAAAATTGGTCAATATCCGTGTGGAAAATGCCATGAAAGAAAAAGCTATGGAAGTGCCAGCTATCAAGGATATTATCGAGAAGATGGAAGCAGAAATGGCAGGCAATGGCCGCATCCTCGTTCGCCCAAGTGGAACGGAGCCACTCTTGCGTGTCATGGCTGAAGCCCCAACCACTGAGGAAGTAGACTACTATGTAGACACTATTGCTGAAGTTGTTAAAACTGAGATTGGTATTTAGTAAATCTAGCAGAAAATAAAAAAATATGGTACAATGGCAACTATATTGTACCAATGGAGATGAAAATGAATTTAAAACGTGAACAAGAATTTGTTAGTCAGTATCACTTCGATGCGCGTAACTTTGAATGGGAAAATGAAAATGGAGCACCTGAAACTAAGGTAGATGTAAACTTCCAGTTGCTTCAGCATGATCAAGAAAATCAAGTGACCTCTTTAGTAGTTGTTTTGAGCTTTATGATTGTCTTTGATAGATTTGTCATTAGTGGAACGATTTCTCAAGTCAATCATGTTGAAGGTCGTATTATCGATCAACCAAGTGATTTCAGCCAAGAAGAGGTTGAGACACTAGCTCGTCCATGTTTGGATATGCTTAATCGTTTGACTTATGAAGTAACAGAAATTGCCCTTGATATACCGGGAATTAATTTGGAGTTTTAAGAAATGAAATTAGCGGTCATAACAGACTCATCTGCTTTTCTACAAGCGGAAACCTTGCGGAAAGAAGATTTATTTGTGCTAGACATTCCTGTGAATATCGATGGACAGGAGTATGTTGAAGGTGTAAATCTAACCGCTCAAGAATTTTATGAAAAAATGGCTTCAGCAAGCGAATTGCCAAAAACGAGCCAACCAAGTATTGCCAAGTTGGATGAAATTTTATCATCTTTAAAAGATAAAGGCTACACACATGCCTTGGGCCTTTTCTTATCTTCTGGAATTTCAGGATTTCACCAAAATATCCAGTATATGAAGGATGAATATGAAGGGTTAACCATTGCCTTTCCTGATACCCGTACTACAAGCGCTCCTCTAGGCTATATGGTTGAGAGTGTCTTTAGATGGGCTGAGCAAGGCGAAGAGTTTACTACCATTTTAGATCAGTTGGAAAATCAAATCCAGAAAACTTCAGCCTTTATCATGGTGGATGATCTTGACCATCTAGTTAAGGGGGGACGACTCTCTAATGGTGCAGCCATTTTGGGGAATCTCCTTAGTATCAAGCCAATCCTATATTTCAATGACCAAGGTGTGATAGAAGTATATGAAAAGGTTCGTACAGAGAAAAAGGCTACAAAACGCTTAGTTGAAATTGTTAAAGAAGCAACAGCTAATGGGAATTACCAGATTACTGTCATTCACGGGAATGCTCCTCAAAAAGCAGCAGATTTGCGCCAGTTTTTGATAGATGGTGGAGTGGCTACAGATGTTTCAATTGCAACCTTCGGTAGTGTTATTGGGACTCACCTGGGAGAAGGAAGTATTGCTCTGGGCTATACACCCATAATCTAGACTATTTTTCATGGACAGTTAAGGTCCTTTGTATCTTAGAATTGAACACGCCTGGAACTCTGTGTGAAAAAGATAGTTCTTCCAAGGAGTAGATACTCCTTGATCAGAACTCCTATTTTCACTTTGTGTTCTTACAGGCTTTGTATCTTAGAAACTGAACACGGACTACCTACCTCTTGAAAAAAGATGCCTGTCTTTCCTTTCGTGGAAAGTCAGCGCCATTCCCTATTTTTCATGGGCAGCTAAGGTCCTTTGTATCTTAAACAGGAGTAGAGATTGAGATGAGTATTCGAGTAATTATTGCTGGTTTTAAGGGGAGAATGGGACAATCTGCTTGTCAGATGGTTTTGTCTGATCCTGAACTTGAACTAGTAGCAGTATTGGATCCTTTCGAAACTGCAACAGAATGGCAGGGAATTCCAGTATTCAATGATAAGAATGACTTGGCAGGCTTTGAAGCAGATGTCTGGGTGGACTTTACAACACCAGCTGTTGCCTATGAGAATACCCGTTTTGCGCTTGAAAATGGCTTTGCACCTGTCGTTGGAACAACAGGTTTTACTAGTCAAGAGATTGAAGAACTAAAAGAATTTTCTCGTTCTAAAAACTTGGGTGGCTTGATTGCTCCTAACTTTGCCTTGGGTGCTGTCTTACTCATGCAATTTGCGGCACAAGCTGCAAAATACTTCCCAAATGTAGAGATTATTGAGCTTCACCATGACAAGAAAAAAGATGCCCCTAGCGGAACAGCTATCAAAACAGCGGAATTGATGGCAGAGGTTCGTGAGTCTATCCAACAAGGTGCGAGTGATGAGGAAGAAATCATCTCAGGTGCACGTGGTGCTAACTTTGATGGTATGCGAATCCACTCAGTCCGTTTGCCAGGTTTGGTAGCTCATCAGGAAGTTATATTTGGAAATCAAGGAGAAGGATTGACCCTACGTCATGACTCCTATGATCGTAGCTCCTTCATGACAGGGGTGAATTTGGGAATCAAAGAAGTTGTCAAGCGTCATGAGCTTGTCTATGGATTAGAACACTTATTATGAGATTAACACAAATGCCTTCTGAATTTCAGAAGGCTTTACCAGTATTAGAAAAAATTAAAGAAGCAGGATTTGAAGCCTATTTTGTTGGAGGCTCTGTTAGGGATGCCCTACTCAATCGTCCCATCCATGATGTGGATATTGCGACTTCATCTTATCCAGAAGAGACCAAGCAGATTTTTCCACGGACAGCTGATATTGGCATTGAGCATGGAACCGTCTTGGTTTTAGATGGAGATGAAGAGTACGAAGTAACCACATTCAGAACGGAAGATGTCTATGTAGACTACCGTAGACCAAGTTCAGTTTCTTTTGTTCGTTCGTTAGAAGAGGACCTCAAACGACGTGATTTCACAGTCAATGCCTTTGCCTTGGATGAGACAGGGGAAATCGTTGATTTATTTGATGGTTTACAAGATTTAGAAAATCAAGTTCTACGTGCAGTTGGTGTAGCTAGTGAACGTTTTAATGAAGATGCTCTACGCATCATGCGTGGATTTCGTTTTCAAGCCAGTCTTGGTTTTGAACTCGAGCAAGAAACCTTTGAAGCGATGAAGACCTTAACGCCACTCTTAGAGAAAATTTCTGTGGAACGTACTTTTGTTGAATTTGATAAACTTCTACTAGCTCCTCATTGGCGAGTAGGTCTGTCTTCTATGATTGCAAGTAAAGCTTATGATTATCTTCCAGATATGGCTGGTAGTCAGGACAAACTCCAATCTTTGTTTGACTTAGAGACTGATTTTACCTTTGAATCTTCTGAGCAAGCCTGGGCTGCACTTTTATGGGTTTTAGAAGTGGAAGATGCTCAACAATTTTTGAAACATTGGAAAACTTCGCGTCAATTCGCTAAGCAAGTTCAAGATTTGCTAACAATCTTAGAACTTCGTGAAGAAGGGGAACTAAGCAAGCGCGATTGTTACCGCTTTGATCTAGATTTGCTTTTACAGGCTGAAAATCTTCGTCAGGCTCAAGGAAAAGAAGTCAATCCACAGGTCATCACAGAGACTTATCACAGCCTAACTATCCATGATAAGAAAGAAATTCAAATCAATGGTGGGATTTTGATCAAGGAATACGGCTATCAACCTGGACCAGAAATGGGAGAAATTTTAGCAGAGATTGAGTATGCTATTGTGGATGGAGATTTGGAAAATAACTTGGAAGCTATTCATGCCTACTTGAGGGAGAAAAAATGAGTGATTTTATTGTTGAAAAACTAAGTAAATCCGTTGGGGACAAGACCGTCTTTAAGGATATTTCCTTTATCATTCATGACTTGGACAGAATCGGTCTTATCGGTGTCAACGGAACTGGAAAAACAACCCTTTTAGATGTGCTTTCTGGAGTTTCAGGTTTTGATGGTGACGTAAGCCCTTTTTCGGCAAAAAATGATTACAAGATTGGCTATTTGACTCAGGACCCAGATTTTGATGATAACAAGACTGTCTTGGATACTGTTCTATCGAGTGATTTGAAAGAAATCCAGTTGATCCGTGAGTATGAATTGCTCATGCTCAACTACAGTGAGGATAAGCAGGCACGTTTGGAAAGGGTTATGGCAGAGATGGATTCCCTCCAAGCTTGGGAAATTGAGAGTCAGGTCAAGACCGTTCTCAGCAAGTTGGGAATTCAGGATTTATCAACTCCCGTTGGAGCCCTGTCAGGTGGTTTGCGAAGACGGGTTCAGTTGGCCCAAGTACTTTTGGGCAACCATGACCTCTTGTTACTAGATGAACCAACCAACCACTTGGATATTGCGACCATTGAGTGGCTAACCCTCTTCTTGAAAAATTCTAAGAAGACGGTTCTCTTTATCACCCACGACCGTTACTTCCTAGATGCTCTTTCAACGAGAATTTTCGAGTTGGACCGAGCTGGTTTGACAGAATATCAAGGAAATTACCAAGACTATGTTCGTCTCAAGGCGGAACAGGATGAGCGCGACGCAGCTCTTCTTCACAAAAAGGAACAGCTTTACAAGCAAGAATTGGCCTGGATGAGACGACAACCACAGGCTCGTGCAACCAAGCAACAAGCACGCATCAATCGATTCCATGACTTGAAAAAGGAGGTTTCTGATACTAGTGTTGAAACAGACTTGAGCATGAATTTTGAAACTAGCCGTATCGGTAAAAAGGTCATCGAGTTCAAGGATGTTTCCTTTGCCTATGACGACAAACAGATTCTGCAACATTTTAACCTTTTGGTTCAAGCTAAAGACCGTATCGGAATCGTTGGTGACAATGGTGTTGGTAAGTCAACTCTTCTCAATCTCATTGCGGGAAGTCTTGAGCCAACGGAAGGAGAGGTTATTATCGGTGAGACAGTTCGCATCGCCTATTTCTCTCAACAAATCGAAGGCTTGGATGAGAGTAAGCGAGTTATCAATTACCTACAAGAAGTGGCAGAAGAGGTTAAGACCAGTGGTGGCTCTACGACCTCTATCGCTGAGTTGCTAGAACAGTTCCTTTTCCCTCGTTCAACGCACGGTACTTTGATTGAGAAGCTGTCAGGTGGAGAGAAGAAACGTCTGTACCTCCTTAAACTTCTTTTGGAAAAACCCAATGTTTTACTTTTGGACGAGCCAACCAATGACCTTGACATTGCGACCTTAACAGTTCTAGAAAATTTCTTGCAAGGCTTTGCAGGTCCAGTTTTGACAGTTAGTCACGACCGCTATTTCCTTGATAAGGTTGCGACTAAGATTCTTGCTTTTGAGAATGGTAGCATTCGTCCTTTCTTTGGGCATTACACCGACTACCTAGATGAAAAAGCCTTCGAAGCAGAAGCAACAAGTCAAGTTCAAAAGGCTGAGAAGGAAAAGGTAGTCAAGGTCCGTGAAGAAAAGAAACGCATGACCTACCAAGAAAAGCAAGAGTGGGCAAGTATTGAAGGTGACATCGAAGCCTTGGAAAACCGTATCTCTGTCATTGAAGAGGAAATGCAGGCCAATGGCTCTGACTTTGGCAAACTAGCTACTCTTCAAAAAGAGTTAGATGAGAAGAATGAAGCCTTGCTTGAAAAATATGAACGCTATGAATATTTAAGTGAGTTGGCGTAATGGAAGAAAAATTATCAAATGGAGCAGTAAGAAAATCATTTGGACTATTGTTCTCTGCTTCCTTGAGTTAGCTTTTCTTCTTTGGATCCTATCTTTTATGATGACCTATCCCAAGGAGGCACCTGTGGGATTGGTGGCATTAAGACTCTTTGTCTTATTCTTAATCATCATTGTTGGATGGATTTTGTATGAACGTTTGCGACTTCTTTTTTCAGATAAAGAGTATTTGAAATGTACGGCCCAAGGTTTTTCCTATAAGCCACATCCTAAAAAAGATTGGCAGTTTTATTCCTGGGGGCAAGTAGAAACATTTTCTCTAATGAGAATCAAGGGTGGTAGAAGTTCAAGGGATTTTTATACTATTGAAGTTCATTTTAATGATAAAGATCTTTTGAAAACCAACTCTTTATGGAATCGTCTACGAAGTAGATTTTCGACTGCAAAGCAATCAAATGTTTTGAAAATCCCAATCTATTTGCTGGACGTCGGTTTACCGCGAAGAGTATTTGAAACCATGTCCTACTTTGAGCGAGAGTGGCGTATCGAACAAAATCGTCAACTCAATCAAAAATCTAAAAGCAAAAAGAAGGAAAGATTTCATTAAACGTGCAATAGTTACAGATTTGATTAGAAGCCTTGGACTCAGTTTCCAGGGTTTCTTTCTATTTCTCTTTTCTAAGATTTATGGTATAATAGGGAGTAAAAACTTAAAAAGAAAGAAATGCTATGAACTTAAAAGATTACATTGCAAGTATTGAAAATTATCCACAAGAAGGAATTACATTCCGTGATATCAGCCCTTTGATGGCTAACGGCAATGCCTACAGCTACGCTGTTCGTGAAATTGTTCAATATGCTACTGACAAAAAGATTGATATGATCGTAGGACCAGAAGCGCGTGGATTTATCGTTGGATGTCCAGTTGCTTTTGAGTTGGGAATTGGTTTTGCTCCTGTGCGTAAACCTGGGAAATTGCCACGCGAGGTCATTTCAGCTGATTACGAAAAAGAATATGGTGTTGATACTTTGACTATGCACGCAGATGCTATCAAACCAGGTCAACGTGTTCTGATCGTAGATGACCTTTTGGCAACAGGTGGTACTGTGAAAGCAACCATCGAAATGATTGAAAAACTTGGTGGTATCGTAGCTGGTTGTGCCTTCTTGATTGAGCTTGATGAGCTTAAGGGTCGTGAAGCTATCGGAGATTACGATTATAAAGTGCTTATGCATTATTAATGAAAAACAGTCCCTAGGGCTGTTTTCTCTTCATCTGATATAAAAAAAGGCTATATCTAGTTAGAGAAAAACTATAATTGAAAACTATATCTTCTTACAGTATAATAAAGGGAAGAACTTTCGTCAGCTGATTTTTCATTTGACGACTGTATGTTCGTTTGAGCCTAGAATTGATACAGTAAGGAGATTTCCATGCCGATTCGAATTGATAAAAAATTACCAGCAGTTGAGATTTTACGAACGGAAAATATTTTCGTCATGGATGACCAGCGGGCGGCTCATCAGGATATTCGACCACTGAAAATCCTGATTTTAAACTTGATGCCACAGAAGATGGTTACAGAGACTCAGCTTTTACGACATTTAGCTAATACTCCTTTGCAGTTAGATATTGATTTCTTATATATGGAAAGTCATCAGTCGAAAACAACTCGTTCTGAGCATATGGAGACTTTTTATAAGACCTTCTCGGAAGTTCAAGACCAGTATTTTGATGGCTTGATTATCACAGGAGCGCCGGTTGAGCATCTTCCTTTTGAAGAAGTGGACTATTGGGAGGAATTTACTCAGGTCATCGATTGGTCAAAGACACATGTCTTTTCAACCCTGCATATTTGCTGGGGAGCACAGGCTGGCCTCTACTATCGTTACGGCGTAGATAAACACCAGATGGCTCAAAAGCTTTCGGGAATTTATCCTCAGGATGTTTTAAAAGAAGGTCATCTTTTGCTGAGAGGTTTTGATGATTTGTATGTGTCTCCTCATTCTCGTCATACAGAAATTCTCAAAGAAGACATTGTAAATAAAACCAATCTAGAGATTTTAGCATCTGGAAAAGAAGTGGGAATCTCTATCCTTGCAAGCCGAGATTTAAGAGAAGTTTATAGCTTTGGGCATTTGGAGTATGATCGTGATACGCTAGCCAAGGAATATTTTAGAGATCTAGATGCTGGTTTAGATCCCCATATACCAGAAAATTATTTCAAAAATGATGACATCCATGAACTTCCCTGTATGCGTTGGAGTTCCTCAGCAGCTCTCTTTTTCAGTAACTGGGTAAATTATGCAGTTTACCAAGAAACGCCTTTTGAGTGGAAGAGTGCAGAAGAAGATGTATCTCATTTTGGATATTTATAAGAGGAATTATGACATATTTAGATGCTTTCAAATCAGGCAACTTGGTATTACCAAGTGCTCTGCTCTTAAACTACAATCAACTTTTCTCATCAAGCGATGATTTCTTAGTTTGGCAATTCTTTTACCTACAAAATACAACAGCCTTAGGGGAATTGTCCCCAAGTCAAATCGCAGAGAAAATTGGAAAGCAAGTCTTTGAAGTTAATCAAGCTATTTCGCGCTTGACAGAAAAAGGCTTACTTCAATACCGAACCATTGAACTCAATGGTGAGATAGAAGTGATTTTTGATGCGACTTTAGCTTTAGAGCGCTTAGACCAACTTTTTGAACAGCAAGAGCCTAGCCAAGCGCTACCCGCTAAAAATGATTTGAAAGACTTGGTGGAAACCTTCCAACAAGAGCTAGGTCGTCTCCTAAGTCCTTTTGAGATCGAAGATTTGGAAAAGAGTTTGAAAGAAGACGGAACCAGTGCGAACCTGATCAAAGAGGCCCTACGTGAGGCCGTTTTGAATGGAAAACCAAATTGGAAGTACATCCAAGCTATCCTAAGAAACTGGCGTCATGAAGGCATTAAGAGTGTAGTCCAGGTAGAGGCTAAGCGTCAGGAGAGAGAAGCGACTAATCCTCAAAATGTTCAAGTTTCTGCAGATTTTCAAAATGCTATGGATCTTTGGAAAGACTAGTTTTAAGTATTGATAATAGAAAAAAATGCCTACAGGCTAGAAAGAAAATCTAGCTTGTGGGCATTTTTTGTGTGTTTTATACTCAATGAAAATCAAAGAGCAAACTAGGAAGCGAGCCGCAGGTTGCTCAAAGCACTGCTTTGAGGTTGTAGATGGAAGCTGACGTGGTTTGAAGAGATTTTCGAAGAGTATTAATTGATTAGTTAGCCAGTCCCCATACACTAAGCGAGCGTTCTGTAGCTGGGAAATCTCCATAACCTTCAGCATTAATAGTTACTTGGTCAGGATGATTTCCTAGTAAATCAACAAAGGTTTGGTCAGTCCATTCTTGACCGACGAACATGGTTTTAGAGTTTGCTTGGGCATTAGAAATCACGATGGCAAGTGGTGATTGATTTTCAGCTCCTGAACGGACCCAACCGATACAATTAGGGTCATCAAAGTAGTCCGTTTGCTCTCCGTAAGCCAACTCTTTTCGAATAGCTAGCAAACGGTCAAGAACATCTTTGAAATCTTGCTGAGCATATTGACCAGAAATACCGTAGTAGTCTCCGTAAAATACACATGGAAGCCCTTCTTGACGTAGGAGAATAAGAGCGTAGGCTGCTGGTTTAAACCATTCTTCAACAGTGGATTCAAGAGCTTGGCCACGTTGAGTATCATGGTTATCGACAAAGGTTACAGCTCGGTCTGGATTGAGTTGTACTAGACTATCCTCAAAGATGGTTGTTAAATCATAGTCTTCTCCAGTCTTGCTTGCTTCAAAGAGATTTTGGTGAAGGCGAACATCGACAAGATCAAAGCGCTCTTCAATCTTTTCAAGGTAATCCAGATTTGCTTCCTTGTCTGGATTCCAGAATTCTCCAAAGACATAGAAATCTTGACCATATTTTTCTTTGATATCGCGAATGAAGTTGCGCATAAAGAAAGAGTCAATGTGTTTAACTGCATCCAAACGGAAACCAGCTACACCAGTCGTTTCCATAAACCAATTTGCCCAATCGTAGATATTTTGTATGACTTCTGGATGCTTGAAATCTAGGTCTGCATACATGAGATAGTCATAGTTGCCATTTTCGTTATCAACTAATTCCTCGTTAGCCCAGCCTTTATTATCACCTTGAATCAAATAGATGCCAGACTTACGACGCTTGGCATCATAGTCAGTTCCAGTAAAGTGGTACCAGTGCCAGTGGAAGTCATTGTAGGTATTTTGTCGTCCATCAAAGGTAAAGCCTGTCCAGCCATTGATGGTAAAAGGTTCTCCTAGTTCCACAGTTCGATCTTCTGGATCCACTTCGATAACTTGAAAGGATTCTAAATGATCGGCAGCTGCCTTATGATTTAAGACGATATCAGCCATTGGTTGAATCCCATGAGATTTTAAAGTTTGGATGGCATGAAGATAGTCTTCTTTAAAGCCATACTTGGTACGTACAGTACCCTTCTGATTAAATTCGCCAAGGTCGAATAGATCATATACTCCATAACCAACGTCTTTTTCATTTGTTGCTTTAAAAGCAGGTGGCATCCAGATGTGACTAATTCCCAAGTTAGCTAAGTGTTCAGCGTCGTCAGCTAGGCGTGTCCAGTGCTGACCGTCGTGGGGCAAATACCACTCAAAATATTGCATTAGGGTTTGATTTTTCATAGTTGATCCTCTTACTTACAGTGATGAGAATTATTGTAGCATAAAGCCAAAGAATATGCAAACGTTTGCGTTATAATTAAACTCTTTGAATTTTATGTCTATTTTTCAACTGGAAGTGTTGAAAAACTATAAAAGAAAAATAGTAGGATTGATGGGAGGAAAAATTCTCTCAGCTAGGGTAGGATGATGGATGAATCAATAGTTTCTATTTTGTGAATTGTCACAAAATTTGTTATAATAGTATTTATGAATAAAGTATTCGTCAGTAGACGTGTTGAAAAAAAACTAAACCAAGGTCTGGTACTTTTGGAGGAAATTGATTTTCCAGAGCTATCTGAAACTGATCAAGAAGTTGAGTTATTTAGTCAAAACAAGCAGTTTTTGGGCAAGGCCTATTTATCTCGTCAAAATAAGGGGATTGGTTGGTTTGTAACGAACCAGAAGCTTTCTTTTGACCAATCCTTCTTTGAAAGTTTGTTTGAAAAAGCCAAACAAAAACGTTCTTCTTACTATCAAGATGAGTTGACAACTGCCTTTCGTTTGTTTAATCAAGAAGGCGATGGCTTTGGTGGAATGACTTTGGATCTCTATGGAGATTATGTTGTTTTCTCCTGGTATAACTCCTATGTCTATGGGCTTCGCCAAGAGATCTTAGCAGCCTTTGTTCAGGTTTTCCCTGAAGTCTTAGGTGCCTATGAAAAGATTCGTTTTAAAGGTCTAGACTATGAGTCTGCCCATATCTATGGTCAAGAAGCACCAGAAAATTTTACAGTTCTTGAGAATGGAGTTCTCTATCAAGTCTTTATGAATGACGGTCTTATGACAGGCATCTTCTTGGACCAACATGAAGTGCGTGGTAGCTTGGTTGATGGTTTAGCTATGGGAAAATCCTTGCTTAATATGTTTTCCTACACAGCAGCTTTCTCAGTTGCTGCAGCAATGGGAGGAGCTAGTGAAACAACCTCTGTAGACCTAGCCAAACGTTCCAGAGAACTGTCAGAAGCTCATTTTCATGCCAATGGACTCAGTCTTGACAGTCATCGTTTCATTGTTATGGATGTCTTTGAATACTTTAAATACGCTAAACGTAAGGGCTTGTCTTATGATGTGATCGTTCTTGATCCACCTAGCTTTGCCCGTAATAAAAAGCAAACTTTCTCTGTAGCTAAGGACTATCACAAGTTGATTTCCCAGAGTTTGGAGATTTTAAATCCGGGAGGTATGATCATTGCTAGCACCAATGCTGCCAATGTTTCCCGTCAAAAATTTATAGAACAAATCGACAAAGGATTTGCAGGAAGAAAGTACCAGGTTCTTAATAAATATGGACTTCCAGCAGACTTTGTCTACAATGAAAAAGATGAAAGTAGTAATTACCTTAAGGTGATTAGCATGAAGGTAACTAAATGAAATTAGTCGTTTCAGTAATGCCAAAGAGTTTAGAAGAGGCGCAAGAAATCGATGCCATGCGGTATATCGATGCTGATATCATTGAGTGGCGTGCCGACTTCCTACCAAAGGAAGCTATTTTACAGGTAGCTCCAGCTATTTTTGAAAAATTTGCAGGTCGCGAACTCCTCTTTACCCTACGAACTCGTGCTGAGGGAGGCGAGATCGATTTGGATTCGGCAGAGTATGTACAAATTATCAAAGATGTAGCTCAACTCTATCAACCAGAATACATTGATTTTGAGTATTTTTCTCATAAGGATGTTTTCGAAGAAATGCTTGATTTTCCAAATCTAGTCTTGAGTTATCATAATTTCCAAGAAACTCCAGAGAATATGATGGAAATCTTATCCGAGCTAACCAGCCTAACGCCAAAAGTGGTTAAAGTATCGGTTATGGCTCATACAGAACAAGATGTATTGGACCTTATGAACTTTACGCGTGGCTTTAAAACACTGAACCCAGAACAAGAATATGTGACGATTTCTATGGGGAAAATGGGTAAGGTTTCTCGTATCACTTCAGATGTGACGGGTTCTGGCTGGTCTTTTGCAAGTCTGGACGAAGCCAGTGCTCCAGGACAGATTTCACTTTCTAGCATGAAAAAAATTAGGGAGATACTAAATGAAGATTGATGGCTACACACGTTTAGCAGCTGTAGTCGCCAATCCTATCAAACACTCCATTTCACCTTTCATTCACAACAGAGCTTTTGAGGCAACTCATACCAATGGGGTTTATCTTGCTTGGGAGATAGAAGGAACAGACTTGGCAGAAACAGTTGCCAACATTCGTCGTTACCAGATGTTTGGAATCAATCTTTCTATGCCCTACAAGGAGCAGGTGATTCCTTACTTAGATCAATTGAGTGAAGAAGCTCGTTTGATTGGTGCTATCAATACAGTGGTGAATCGAGATGGAACTTTAATCGGATATAACACAGATGGCAAGGGATTCTTTAAGAGCTTGCCTTCTTTTAAAATATCTGGGAAAAGAATGGTATTGTTAGGAGCAGGCGGTGCAGCCAAGGCAATTTTGGCACAGGCAATCTTGGATGGAGTCAGTCAGGTTTCTGTCTTTGTTCGTTCGGGTTCAATAGAAAAAACAAGACCTTACTTAGAAAAATTACAAAATGAAACGGGGTTTAAAGTAGATTTATTTGCTTTAGAAGATGTTTCTGAACTGCAAGCAAGGATAACTGATTCGGATTTACTGGTAAATGCGACTAGTGTTGGTATGGATGGAGCATCTCAGCCAATCCCAACAAGTATTGTTTTACCAGAGAAGCTATTTGTAGCAGATGTGATTTATCAACCCTTTGAAACACCATTTCTAAAGTGGGCAAGGAGCCAGGGAAATCACGCTGTTAATGGCCTAGGCATGTTGCTTTACCAAGCAGCTGAAGCTTTTCAGTTATGGACTGACAAGGAAATGCCAACTGATCAAATCTGGGAATTATTAAAACAAAAGTATCAATAAAGAAAAAGGAGAACTGCTATGAAAATCGAAATAGACCTTCCCCAACATCCCTATGATATTCAGATTGAAAAAGGATGCTTGTCTCAAGCAGGAAAATGGTTGCGGGAACTTTGGCAACCGCAAAAAGTTGTTATCATTACCGATAACCATGTGGCTTCTCTCTACGCAGAAAAAGTAAAATTGAGCCTAGAGGATGCTGGTTTTCAAGTGGCAGTTTTTGACTTTCTAGAGGGTGAAGAGCGAAAAAATCTAACCACAGTTCAAAAGGCTTATGAATTTCTAGTTAAGCAAGACTTGACTCGCAGTGACGGCATCGTAGCTTTAGGTGGTGGTGTCGTTGGTGATTTGGCTGGCTTTGTAGCCTCAACTTACATGCGAGGTATTCACTTTGTTCAAATTCCGACCAGTTTGACTGCCCAGGTGGACTCGTCTATTGGTGGTAAGACAGGAGTGAATACACCTTTTGCCAAGAATATGGTGGGAACTTTTGCCCAACCAGACGGCGTTTTGATTGATCCAACCGTTCTTGAAACCTTAGGTAAGAGAGAGTTGATTGAAGGAATGGGTGAAGTCATCAAGTATGGCTTAATTGAAGATCCAGAACTCTGGGACCTATTATCCGATATGGATGGTTCTGTCGAAAGCATATTGGAACATTCAGAAAGTTTGATTGAGCACTCTTGTCAGGTCAAGCGCAAGATGGTAGTTGAGGATGAATTGGACAATGGCATTCGTCTGTATCTCAACTTTGGTCATACAATCGGCCATGCTATTGAAGCAACTGCTGGTTATGGACGTGTCATGCATGGTGAGGCAGTAGCGATGGGAATGGTTCAGGTCTCTAAAGTAGCCGAACAAAAAGGCCTTATGCCAGATGGAATCACTCAGTCTATCCGAGAAATGTGTCAGAAATTTGGTCTTCCTGTGGATTATGAAAACTGGGATGTTGATAAGCTTTATCAGGCTTTGACTCACGATAAAAAAGCGCGTGGCAACACTATGAAATTAGTCTTGGTACCAGAACTTGGTTCAGCAATGATTCACCGAGTTTCTCTCGAAGAAATGAAAGATTACTTGGTAAAATAAGGAGAATGTATGAGATATTTAACAGCAGGAGAATCACACGGTCCTCGTCTGACAGCAATTATTGAAGGAATCCCAGCAGGCCTTCCTTTGACTGCCGAGGATATCAATGAGGATCTCAAACGTCGTCAAGGTGGCTACGGCCGTGGTGGTCGCATGAAGATTGAGAGTGATCAGGTTGTCTTTACTTCTGGTGTTCGCCACGGGAAGACGACAGGGGCTCCCATTACCATGGATGTCATTAACAAAGACCACCAAAAATGGTTGGATATCATGTCTGCAGAGGATATTGAAGACAAACTTAAAAGTAAACGAAAAATCACTCATCCTCGCCCAGGTCACGCTGACTTGGTAGGAGGTATCAAATACCGCTTTGATGATTTGAGAAATTCCCTGGAACGTTCATCTGCCCGTGAAACGACTATGCGAGTAGCAGTCGGGGCTGTGGCTAAACGACTATTGGCTGAGCTTGATATTGAAATTGCTAACCATGTTGTTGTTTTTGGTGGCAAAGAAATCGATGTTCCAGACAACTTAACAGTCGCAGAGATTAAGAAACTAGCTGCTCAGTCAGAAGTTTCTATTGTCAACCAAGAACGTGAGCAGGAAATCAAGGACTATATTGACCAAATCAAACGTGACGGAGATACCATTGGTGGTGTTGTTGAAACAGTTGTCGGTGGTGTTCCGGTTGGTCTGGGTTCTTATGTTCAATGGGATCGCAAACTAGATGCTAAATTAGCTCAAGCGGTTGTATCCATCAATGCCTTTAAGGGTGTGGAGTTTGGTCTTGGTTTTAAAGCAGGTTATCTCAAGGGTAGCCAAGTCATGGATGAAATCCTCTGGTCACCAGAAGCTGGCTATACTCGTCGTACTAATAATCTTGGAGGTTTCGAAGGTGGTATGACCAATGGTCAACCGATTATTGTTCGTGGGGTCATGAAACCAATTCCGACTCTCTATAAGCCATTAATGAGTGTCGATATTGAAACCCATGAGCCTTATAAGGCAACGGTGGAGAGAAGTGATCCAACCGCTCTTCCAGCAGCAGGTGTTGTTATGGAAGCAGTCGTAGCAACAGTTTTGGCCCAAGAAATTCTAGAGAAATTCTCTTCTGATAATCTGGAGGAATTAAAAGAAGCTGTTGCTAAACATCGGGAGTATACAAAGAATTATTAAGGAGTTCTTATGGTAAAAACCATCTATATCGCAGGATTGGGTTTGATTGGTGCTTCCATGGCACTCGGAATCAAGCGAGATCATCCTGATTATGAAATTTTAGGATACAATCGCAGTCAGGCATCTAGAGATATTGCCTTGGAGCGAGGAATGATTGATCGTGCGACGGATGATTTTGCCAGTTTTGCTCCACTAGCAGATGTCATCATTCTTACCTTGCCAATCAAGCAAACCATTGCTTTTTTACAAAAATTGGCAACTTTGGAACTAAAAGAAGGCGTCATTATTTCTGATGCTGGATCGACCAAGTCAGCTATTGTGGCTACAGCAGAGAAGTATTTTGCAGATAAGCCCGTTCGCTTTGTTGGAGCGCATCCTATGGCAGGTAGTCATAAGAGAGGCGCAACCTCTGCCGATGTTAATCTTTTTGAAAATGCCTACTATATTTTCACACCTTCGAGCCTAACGACTCCAGATACGCTTGAAGAAATGAAAGACTTGCTGTCGGGACTTCATGCACGTTTTATTGAAATCGATGCTGAAGAACATGACCGAGTGACTTCTCAGATTAGTCATTTTCCTCATATCTTAGCATCAGGATTGATGGGACAAACTGCAAGTTATGCTGAAGAGCATGAAATGGCTCGACGCTTTGCGGCAGGTGGTTTCCGTGATATGACTCGGATTGCTGAAAGCGAGCCAGGTATGTGGACTTCTATCCTCTTATCCAATCGAGAGACCATTATTGAACGCATTGAGGATTTCAAGGGGCGTTTGGACGAGGTAGGTCATGCAATCAGTGTAGGTGACGAAAACCAAATCTGGAATTTTTTCAACCAAGCGCGTGAACAACGTCAAGCTATGGAAATCCATAAACGTGGCGGAGTAGATAGCTCATTTGACCTCTATGTAGATGTTCCCGATGAAGAAGATGTTATCTTGCGCATCTTGGAATTGCTAAGAGGAACTTCCTTGGTCAATATCCATATCAACGAGGAAAATCGAGAAGATATTCACGGGATTCTGCAAATTTCCTTTAAGAATGCTCAGGATTTAAAACGTGCTGAGCAAGTCATTACAGAAAATACTGACTATACAGTCGTTATCAAATAAGGAGGACAATTATGTCAAATATTTATGATAGTGCAAATGCACTAAGTCGTGGACTACGCGAATTGCCTGAATACAAGGCGGTTAAGGAAGCTAGAGATGCTATCCAAGCTGATGCAGAAGCTAGTAAAATCTTTGCAGATTATATTGCTTTTCAACATGAAATCCAAGTCATGGCACAAACTGGTCAAATGCCCGACGCTTCTTTCCAAGAAAAAATGGAAAGCTTTGGTAAGCAGATTCAAGGTAACGCTCTTTTATCAGCTTTCTTTGCCAAACAGCAACAACTTTCTATTTATCTATCTGATATTGAAAAAATCGTATTTGAACCAATTTCAGAACTTTTAAAATAAGAATTTACCTCATAAAGTCAGGAATTTTTAAGAAATTTCTGACTTTTTATGATAAAATAAGAAAAAGTATTGTCAGTATGAGGTCTAGTATGAAGTTAAAAACAAACGTTAACCATTTGAATGGTAGCATTCGCGTACCAGGTGATAAATCCATCAGTCATCGCTCTATTATTTTTGGAAGCTTGGCTGAAGGTGAGACTAAAGTTTATGATATCTTGCGTGGTGAAGATGTCCTATCAACCATGCAAGTATTTCGGGACCTCGGCGTAGAGATTGAGGACAAAGACGGTGTCGTTACCATACAAGGTGTTGGCTTGGATGGATTGAAAGCTCCTCAGAATGCTCTCGATATGGGGAATTCTGGGACCTCTATTCGTTTGATTTCAGGCGTCCTTGCTGGTGCAGATTTTGAAGTGGAGATGTTTGGAGATGACAGTCTTTCCAAACGCCCTATGGACCGCGTGACTCTTCCTTTGAAAAAAATGGGAGTTAGTATTTCAGGTCAAACAGAGCGAGACTTGCCACCATTGCACTTAAAAGGTACAAAAAATTTAACACCTATTCATTATGAATTGCCAATCGCCTCTGCTCAGGTCAAGTCTGCCTTGATTTTTGCAGCCTTGCAGGCTCAAGGACAGTCAGTCATTATCGAGAAGGAGTGCACTCGTAACCACACAGAAGATATGTTGCGTCAATTTGGTGGGGAGTTAAGTGTCGATGGTAAGAAAATCACTGTCCAAGGACCACAGAAACTAAATGGACAAACGGTTGTCGTACCTGGAGATATTTCTAGTGCAGCCTTTTGGTTGGTGGCAGGTCTGATTGTTCCAAATTCTCGTGTGGTGCTTAAGAATGTAGGTATTAATGAAACTCGTACAGGGATTATTGATGTTATCCGTGCTATGGGTGGGAAACTAGAACTTACTGATATTGATCCAATTGCCAAGTCTGCAACTTTGACTGTTGAAACTTCAGATTTGAAGGGAACAGAGATTGGCGGAGCCTTGATTCCACGTTTAATTGATGAATTGCCGATTATCGCTCTCCTTGCTACCCAAGCTCAAGGTCAAACGGTCATCAAAGATGCAGAGGAACTCAAGGTTAAAGAAACCGACCGCATTCAAGTTGTTGCTGATGCCTTAAATAGCATGGGAGCAACTATCACCCCTACAGCAGACGGAATGATTATCAAGGGGAAATCTGCCCTCCATGGAGCCAGAGTCAATACCTTTGGTGACCACCGTATCGGCATGATGACAGCCATTGCAGCGCTTTTTGTGGCAGATGGAGAGGTTGAATTGGATCGTGCAGAAGCTATTAATACTAGCTACCCAAGCTTCTTTGATGATTTGGAGACCTTGATTCATGGCTAAGGTTTTACTAGGTTTTATGGGTGCAGGAAAATCTACTATTGCTAGAGGATTAGATTCTGACTTTGTAGACATGGATGCCTTGCTTGAAGAACGCTTGGGGATGCCGATTGCTCGTTTCTTTGAAGAAAAAGGAGAAGCAGCCTTCCGTCAGATAGAAGAAGAAGTTTTGGCTGACCTACTAAAAACGGACCAAGTCGTGTCTACTGGTGGTGGAGTAGTTATTTCTCCTCGTAATCGTGACTTGCTCAAGCAAAATCCAGAGAACATCTATCTTAAAGCAGATTTTGAGACCCTTTACCAACGAATTTCAGCTGATAAGGACAATCAACGCCCACTATTTCTGAACAATAGCAAGGAAAATTTGGCTGTAATTTTTAATGAAAGACAGGCTTGGTATGAGGAAGTGGCTAGTAAGGTTATCGATGTGTCCAAGCTAAGCCCAGAGGAAATTATAGAGGAATTGACATGAAAATTGCCTATCTAGGTCCCAAAGGATCTTTTTCGCACCATGTGGTGCAAACGGCTTTTCCTCATGAGGAACTGGAGCCATTTTCAAATATTACAGACGTTATCAAGGCCTATGAACAGGGATTGGTAGACTATTCAGTAGTGCCGGTTGAAAATTCCATTGAAGGTAGTGTTCATGAGACTCTGGACTATCTTTTCCATCAAGCTCGCATTCAAGCTGTGGCAGAGATTGTTCAGCCAATCCACCAACAATTGATGGCAGTACCAGGACAGTCTAAAATAGAGAAAATCTTTTCTCACCCACAAGCATTGGCACAGGGGAAGAAATTTATTGACGAGCATTATCCAGATGCGCAACTGGAAGTCACTGCCAGTACAGCCTACGCTGCGCGCTATGTTTCTGAACATCCTGATCAACCATTTGCGGCGATTGCCCCAAGAAGTTCTGCAGAGGAATATGGTTTAGAACTCATCGCTCAAGATATTCAAGAAATGGAAGCCAATTTTACTCGTTTTTGGGTTTTGGGACCTAACTTACCACAAATTCCCTTGAGTCCAGGTTCTGAAAAGATGAGTCTAGCTTTGACTTTGCCAGATAATCTTCCAGGTGCATTATATAAGGCACTTTCTACCTTTGCTTGGCGAGGAATCGACTTGACTAAAATTGAGAGTCGTCCCCTAAAAACAGCCTTGGGAGAATACTTTTTTATCATTGATGTGGACTATGCTGATAAAGAACTGGTCCATTTTGCTCAAAAAGAATTAGAAACGATTGGAATCCAGTATAAAGTACTAGGTGCTTATCCTATCTATACCATACAGGATAAAGGAAAGGAGAAGGAATGACTAGAGAGAATCCTTTGACACACCATGAAAAACTGAGATATGACTATCTTTTGAAAAATATTCATTATTTGAATGAAAAAGAAAAGAGAGAATTTGACTTTTTACATGCTAAGTTAGAAGGTCAAAAAGGTTCAGCTGAAGTTTTCAATCCAGAAGCCAAAGAACAACTTCTTTCAGATTCTGGTATCGACCTACCAACCTATGCTAATCGTAGCCGTTCTAGTCGCCGTAGTGGCGGGGCTCAACTGGAAACGAAGGTTCCAAAAGCTAAGAAGCAAAAGAAAAAAAGAGGTTTTCGTTTTAAACGCTTATTTGCTTGGTTAGGGATGTTATTACTTTGTGTAGCAGTTGGAATGATCGTCATGTTCTTAAAGGGATTCCAATCGGCGAATCCTAATAGCTCAAATGGGCCCAAAGATGCCAAAGCTGCTCAGGTTGAAGTCTTCAATGGACAAGATACGCGTGATGGGGTTAATATTCTTATTTTGGGTACGGATGGACGTATCGGACAGAATAGTGCAGAAACACGGACAGATTCCATTATGGTTCTGAATGTAAGTGGCAAAGATAAAAAATTGAAGCTCGTTAGCTTTATGCGTGATAACTTGGTCTATATTGATGGATATAGCCAAGTCATCAATGGTCAAAAACAGACCGACCATAAATTAAACTTAGCCTACGAATTAGGGGAACAAGAAGGTAAACAAGGAGCTGAAATGGTCCGCAAGGTCCTCAAGGATAATTTTGATCTAGACATCAAATATTATGCCCTTGTCGATTTCCAAGCCTTTGCGACAGCCATTGATACGCTTTTCCCTGATGGTGTGACCATTGATGCTCAGTTTTCAACTCTAAACGGGGTCCCAGTTACAGAAGCGACTGTAGGAGATGACTTGCACGCAACGGAAACTGAGTCACCGACTCAAACCATTCGAGCTGGGAAACAACAGATGAATGGTTCGACTCTTCTCAACTATGCACGTTTCCGTGATGATGATGAAGGGGACTATGGCCGTACTCGTAGACAGCAACAAGTCATGACTGCTGTTTTACAACAAATTAAAGATCCGACAAAACTTTTCACTGGTTCGGAAGCTCTTGGTAAAGTCTTCGCCATGACCTCTACAAACCTTCCATATACTTTCTTATTGACCAATGGCTTATCAGTCCTTGAAGGTGCGCAGAATGGTATTGAAAGATTGACAGTTCCAGAACTTGGAGACTGGGTAGATGACTTTGACGTATACGGCGGTCAATCCCTTCGAGTGGACCAAAAAGCTTATCAAAATAAACTGGCGCAGATGGGATTTAGATAATATGTAACAATCGTTCAAAGCTTGAAACATCTAATAATATAGATGTTTCGGGCTTTTATTATGTGACTTTCAGTCCGTCTCGCTCCGTTAGGTGCGAGACAAATAAACCACCCGCTATGCGGGTGCGCGTCGAAGGTTATACCAAAAAAACTCCAAACGCGATACAATAAAGGTGTTCAAGCCA
>NZ_JASHBX010000015.1:0-46879 GCF_047464415.1 Streptococcus infantis
ATATGATTCTTTCTAATGATGGTTTGGTCGCTTTTCATTATAGATCTTATGGGACTTTTTTTCTACACAAAAATAGGCTCCATAAGATCCATAGGGGATTTACCCACTACAAATATTATAGAGCCTATAATTGAAGGTCGATTTTTGATCTGTTATTTTTTCAAACGTTCAACGTCACGCGCAATGACCAATTCTTCATCCGTTGGAATTACCAGTACACGTACACTTGCTGTATCTGTCGAAATATCTCCGGTTGCACCAAAGACATTTTTCTCTGGATCTACATCGCAACCAAACCAAGAAATCCCTGAAATAACATCTTCACGTACATTAGTAGAATTTTCACCGATACCTGCTGTGAAAATAATAGCATCTGCTCCATTTAGGACTGCAAGGTATTGACCAATATGTTTTTGGATACGGTCAACATACATTTCATAAGCCAAAGTAGCATCGTGATCTCCTGCATCCATAGCAGCAATTACATCACGCATATCACTAGACTTACCTGAAACACCCATCAAACCTGACTCACGATTGAGGATACGACTGATGTCCTCAGGCTTGTTAAAGTCCTCTGTATATTGCATTAAATAAGGAATGATGGCTGGGTCAATATCCCCTGTACGAGTTCCCATCATTACACCACCAAGTGGAGTGAATCCCATTGAAGTATCAACAGATTTCCCACCCTTAACAGCTGTAATAGAAGCACCATTACCGATGTGACAAGTGATTAACTTCAACTCTTCAAGTGGACGACCCAAGAGTTTTGCTGCTTCTTGAGCAACGTACTGATGGCTAGTTCCATGGGCTCCGTACTTACGAACCTTGTTTTCTGTGTAATATTTTGTTGGTAGAGGATAGCGATAAGCTTTCTCTGGCATTGTTGTATGGAAGGAAGTATCAAAAACAACGACACTCGTAATATCTGGCAACAATTCTTTGAAGGCACGAATACCCGCAGCATTCGCAGGATTGTGCAATGGGGCAAGAAGACCTAACTCTTCAACTTTTTCAATTACATCACCTTCCACGACTGTAGACTCTTTGAAGTACTCTCCACCTGCAACGACACGGTGTCCAACACCAGTAATTTCATCATAAGATTTAATAATATCAAAACGAATCAAGTCATCAAGCAAAATCTTAACTGCCAAAGTATGGTTGTCAATGTCAAGGACTTGTTGTTCTGAACGACCATCAAATTTAACTGTAGAAATAGAATCTTTCAATCCAATTCGCTCAATCAACCCTTTTGCTAATACTTTTTCTTCTGGCATTTGGTAAAGTTGCCATTTCAAGCTAGAACTTCCAGCGTTAATTGCAATGGTTTTTGTCATAATGTTTCCCCTTTTTTAAGCGTTTTCAACTATTATATCAAAATTTATACTAGATTTCATGTTCTTGACACCAATTTTGAAAATTTTCCTTAAATTCCAACAAAATTTCAGGATCCCGAAGGCTAGTAAGTGGATAAACAAAGGGCTCTGTCCCTTCTCCCACCTTCTTTTGCAAAACAAAAATGGTCTTAGACTGGGCTCCTTGAGCGAAGAGATCCTCTGGTAAAGCTATGATAGCGACTAGTTGAGCTTGATCAGTCAGCCAGGATTTCAAGAGATCACTCTGAGGACTCGTCAAAAGATCTGTTGGAGCAAGGAAAATAGCATAGCCTCCCGTCTTAAGATACTTGAGAGATTGCTCCATTAATAGATGATGAGCGTAAGTATGTTCATCCTTTGCTGCCACTTGGTAACGTGAGGCAATCTGATCGTCTGGGTAGTAGCCAATCGGGAGATCGCTCACGATAATATCACTTTCTTTTAATACTTGTGGACGTACTGCATCTCCTTGGACAAAGCCCATTTGCAGATCCATAATTTCTGCCATACTTGCAGCCAAATCGATTAAGAGGTCATCTAGTTCAATCCCAAGGTAATCTACCTTTTTGTTCATGGACGTTAAGAAGCTAGCACCCAGAATTCCCATCCCAGACCCCAACTCTAATAAACTTAGATTTTCAGCAGGCCACAGTTGCTCCATCAGAAAAATCATCAAGTGACCAATGGCATCTGGTGTAAACTGGTGATTTGCTTGTAGAGGTTCTGTTTGCGCTGCCTTCATTAACAAGAATTGGTAGGTTCGTAACCACTCTTCTTTTCGAAGAGCCAGTCGTTTTAATGCTTGATTATTTTTCTTGACATCTTCCAGATTTGTCTGACCATCTAGATAGATTCCATTTTGCTCAATCAAGGCATCGTAAAAATTTGTCGTCAAATCATTTTGAATGATTTGGACATTTTCTAGTAAATAGGTATATGCTTGTTCAATTTTTTCAAAATCCATACCCTTATCTTACCAAAAATAATGTCCTTTTTCCAGATTTTCATAATTGTGAAAACAAATTAAAACCTCTGAGATGACTCTCAAAGGTTTAATCATGACTATTTACTATTTTCAACCGCTGCTGTTACAAAAGCAGTGTAGAGTTCTTCTGGGCGGTTTGGACGACTTGAAAGCTCTGGGTGGTACTGACAAGCCACAAAGAATTTGTTTTCTGGAATTTCCACAATTTCTACCAAGCGGTTGTCTGGTGAAACGCCTGAAAAGACAAAACCTGCTCCTTCAAACTGTTCACGGAAAGCATTGTTAAATTCATAACGGTGACGGTGACGACGTTGGACCACTTCTTTGTTATGATAAGCTGCCGCTGCCTTAGAACCACGTTTTAGCTTAGAAGGATAAAGTCCCAAGCGAAGGGTTCCACCCATGTCCTCAACATCAATCTGATCACGCATGATATCGATGATAGGATATTTGGTATCAGGATTTAGCTCTGCTGAATTAGCTCCTTCAAGACCTAAGACATTACGGGCAAACTCGATACAGGTCAACTGCATACCCAAGCAGACTCCCAGCATTGGTACATCATTTTCACGCGCATAGCGAATCGCTTCAATCTTACCTTCTGTTCCACGTTGACCAAAACCACCTGGCACGATGATTCCGTCAGCATCAGATAGGAGTTCTGCCACATTATCAGCTGTCACATCGTTAGCATTGACCCAATCAATCTTCACTTCTGTATCATTGGCATAACCTGAGTGTTTCAAGGCCTCTACGACAGAAATGTAGGCATCTTGCAACTCAACATACTTACCAACAAGAGCAATCTTGACTTGTTTTTTGAGGTTCATGACCTTATCAACCATAGCTGACCACTCTGTCATATCTGCTGCAGGTGCATCAATTTTCAAATGGTCACAAACGATTTGATCCATACCTTGTGCTTGCAGGTTAAGTGGGATTTGGTAAAGATGATCCACATCCAAGGACTCGATAACTGCTTCTGGTGCCACATCACAGAACTGGGCCAGTTTATTTTTAATTCCTTGTCCAGCTGGCTTTTCAGTACGGATGACTAACATATTAGGCTGGATTCCCAAACCACGCAATTCTTTGACAGAGTGTTGAGTTGGTTTTGTCTTCATTTCACCAGCTGCCTTGAGGTAAGGAAGCAAGGTCGTATGGATATACATGACATTATCTGCACCCACATCTGCCTTCATCTGACGAAGAGCTTCTAAGAATGGAAGGGACTCGATATCCCCGACTGTTCCACCAACCTCTGTAATAATGACATCAGAGTCTGTCGTAAGAGCAGCACGCTTGATTTTTTCTTTCAAAGCATCTGTAATATGAGGAATAACTTGGACAGTTGCACCAAGGTACTCTCCACGACGTTCTTTACGCAGAACTTCGCTGTAGATTTTACCAGTTGTCACATTTGAGTATTTATTGAGATTGATATCAATAAAACGTTCATAGTGACCCAAGTCCAAATCTGTCTCAGCCCCATCATCTGTTACAAAGACTTCCCCGTGCTGGTAAGGGCTCATGGTCCCTGGATCGATATTGATATAAGGGTCAAATTTTTGGATGGTTACCTTCAAACCACGATTTTTCAAGAGCCGTCCTAGACTCGCTGCAACGATCCCTTTTCCAATAGACGACACCACACCACCAGTGACAAAAATATATTTCGTAGACATAGATTCCTCTTTCTAAAATGCTCAAGGTCTTGTTCACTAACAGGGGATTGAGAAAACAAGACCTTCATCAATAACTACACCCCAAGAAGCAAAGCTTCCTGGAAAAACAAAAATAGCTCCCTAATAACTAGGGAGCTCCGACCTCTAAAAGAGGTGCCCGAACAATATATTACCTCAAAATGAACCATTTGTCAAATAGAACAAATCGTTGACTTGGCGCATTCCAGCTTACAAAACTAACTCAGACTAATACAAAAAAAGCTGGACTAGGAAATCGAGACTTGATAGACCGATTCCAGCTCCAACTCCTTTTTATTTTTATTCTTCCTCTTCTTCAGAGTCTTCGTCGTCTTCTTCATTAAGATCGACTTCTTCATCTAGATCATCTGGGGCGATTTCATTGATTTCAGCATCGTAGGCTTCCACTTCATTCTTCTCATCATCTGGATTTTCATCATCATAAGAAAGAGCTGGATCTTCTTCGTAGGCGTCTTCATCCTCTGGATCATCTGCACTGTAATCAATAGCATCTGTATCACCATCCATAAAGGCGTTGACACGTTTTTTCTTAGCCTTAGGTGCTACTTCTTCATCATCACTTTCTTCAAGAGCAATGATTTCCTCATCGATTTCATCCACTCCATACCAGGAACGAAGGCCCCATTTGTTATCTCCAAGAGAGATAAAGCTACCGTCAAAGTTCAATTCTGTATAGAACAAAGGCAAAGCTTCACGAATATCGCTATTAGAGGTACCGAGATAGTTTTGGATTTCATTAACCAAATCACTAAAATGCATTTCGTGATCACGACCACGGAGTTCCAAGATGGCACGAGCCACCTCAATCATAGATAGTTCACTTTTTTCTTGCCCAGCAAATACTTCTAATTCCAAAGCGTTTCTCCTCATTTTTTACTACTAACGTCAGAGTGGATAAACTCTGATCTCATTTTATCATGTACTCTTTATTGTACGATAATTTTGCCTAATAGTCAAAGGTTTAGGAGAAATAAATGTGAAATATTTCAGCTAATTAATACTCAATGAAAATCAAAGAGCAAACTAGGAAACTAGCCACAGGCTGCTCAAAACACTGTTTTGAGGTTGCAGATGGATGCTGACGTGGTTTGAAGAGATTTTCGAAGAGTATAAAAGACCTGGGAGATACACTCACAGGTCCGATACTTTATTTATAACTTAAAGCTCGTTTAAAGGTTTTCCAGATCCCCAAATCATCTGTTTGAAGGACCAAACTAGCATACATGCGTCCGATAAAGATGGTTGCAGTCACCGCAAAAGCAATCGTAATCATAAGTGAAATCCAAGCTTCCAAACCATTTGCATAGCCATTGATAGCTCTAAAAGGCATAAAGAAGGTCGAAATGAAAGGAATATAAGAACCGATTTTCAAAATCAAATTGTCTCCTGCAGCTCCTAGTGCAGTAACGCCAACAAAACCAGCTATTATTAAAATCATCAACGGAGACAAGGCCTTTCCTGCATCTTCGGGACGAGAAACCATGGAACCTAAGAAGGCTGCCAAGACTACATACATGAAGAGACTGACTAAGATAAATAATAAGGTGTTAAGCGAGAAGGCCTCTCCCAAGTGATTTAGAATACCTGAATTAGCCAAGATAGGCATATCCTTAAAGAATAAGATAGCTCCAAGACCACCAACGACATAAATACCAATATGAGTCAAAATCACAAGAAGTAAGGCAATCATGCGTGCGTAGAAATAATGGCTAGCACGAATGCTTGAGAAGACCACTTCCATGATTTTGGTTCCTTTCTCGCTGGCTACTTCTTGAGCAGTGACACTAGCGTAAGTAATCAAAATCATATAGAGGAAGAAACCCAGTCCTGCAGCCGCAAAGGTTTGAACCAACTTTTTATTTTCCTTGGCTTCATCAATCTGTTCTGTAAATTGAACCGTTTGAGCCAAGCGTTTTTCCTGTTCCTGAGACAAATTTGCTTCTGAACGGTTGAGTTGGGATTGGAGTTCATTCAACTTAGCGGTCACTGCTAACTTAATGCCACTCTCTAGTGAAGTTTCACCATGATAGACTGCCTTGAGGACACTGTTCTCCTGGTCAATAGTTAGATAGCCTTTTATTTTTTCATCCTTGATGGCTTCTTGGGCACTCGCTTCATCCTTATAGTCAAAGTTAAGACCATTGGTCGATTTAAGTTCTTCTGTAACAAGAGGAACAGAGCTAACTACTGCTACCTTGCTATTTTGAGCCAAGGAAGAACCTTGGAGAACACCAATTCCTCCAGATAGACCTAAAAAGAGGAAAGGCGAAATCACCATAAAGAAGAAACTCCACGACTTGACATGTCTTAGATAGGTTTCTTTGATTACAACCCACATATTTCTCATACTTCCACCCCTGATTCTAATTTAAAGATTTCATCGATTGTTGGAGCTTGTTGGTCAAAAGTCGCGATATATTGACCTTGAGTCAAGATTGGGAAGAGTTCTCTACCTGCACTTTCATCATCTAAAATCAACTTCCAACTACCTTGCTTGGTCAAGCTAACCTGTTTAACATGAGGAAGACTCTCCAGTTCTTCCTTGCTTCGTTCACTTGAAACAAAAAGTCGTGTTTTCCCGTATTGATTGCGAACCTCTTGAACCGGTCCATGCAAGACGACACGCCCATCACGAATCATCAGGATATCATCACAAAGTTCTTCGACATTGGTCATGACATGGTCAGAAAAGATAATAGTCGCGCCACGTTCTTTTTCTTTCAAGATAACCCGCTTAAGGAGTTCGGTATTGACTGGATCCAAGCCACTAAAAGGCTCATCTAGGATAATCAAATCTGGTTCATGAATCAAAGTGATAATCAACTGAATCTTCTGTTGATTTCCTTTTGAGAGACTTTTGATCTTATCCGTCAGTTTCCCCTTGACTTCCAGTTTTTCCATCCATTGAGGGAGTTTTTCTTTGATTTCCTTAGCGTCCATGCCTTTTAGAGTCGCCAAGTAACGAACTTGTTCAAGGACTGTCAATTTAGGCATAAGACTGCGTTCTTCAGGTAGATAACCAATGCGAGCATAGGTCTCCTGACGAATGTCTTGACCATCAAGCTCAATCTCCCCTTGATAGTCTAAAAATTTCAAAATACTGTGAAAAATAGTTGTTTTCCCAGCTCCATTTTTCCCGACTAGTCCCAAAATACGCCCTGGTCGTGCTTGAAAGTCAACACCAAACAAAACTTGCTTAGGCCCAAAACTTTTCTCTAGATTTCTTACTTCGAGCATCATCCACCTCCGAAATTTATTGCACTCATTATACTCCTTTTTGATAGCATTTACAATGATTTATGTACATTTTTAAATCATGACTTTTAAGAAGGGAGTTTACTGGATAGGAACTTTATTAGCTTATCACAAAGCATTTTAATTCTCCAGATTTTAAGTGATAAATTTATTATACTCATCTCTTGATAAATCCGTTGACTATATCCTCAAATGTCCATTTTCAGTCCTGAATTGTTCCTACCAATCTTCATCATCCTGCCTAGCTTATCGTGCTATTTTATGGTATATTTCTGATAGACTATAGATTATCATCGGCAAGGAATCTGATATGAAAAAAAGACTTAAACTCGAACCAAACAACAATAACTTAATCATTTGGGAAGCTGAACAGCCAAAAGCCGTTCTTCAGCTTGTACATGGAATGGTAGAGTACGTGGAACGATATGAAGAATTTGCTCTAGCCATGAATAAAGAAGGCTTTACTGTTATCGGTCATGATCATCTCGGCCATGGTTATACCTCTCAAAATCCAAGTCAACTCGGAGTCTTTCCTGAATCTCCCGAGGAACTCATCGATGATATTGAAAGAGTGACCTCTTTTATTCAAGAAAGCTATCCAGAACTTCCAATCATCCTTCTAGGGCATTCTATGGGTTCTCTTATGTGTCGCTATTATGTAGCTAAACGAAAACCGCCTATCAATGCCTTGATTATCATGGCGACTGGTCAACAACCTCAGTTTCTAACTCGATTTGCTCTCATCCTAACAGAATGCATCCGACTTATAAAAGGGAATAAACACCGTAGTAAACTTCTAACCTACCTGTCCACTGACAGTTTTAACCGTAGTATTAAAAATCCTAAAACATCTGTAGATTGGCTTTCAAAAAATGAAGAATCTAACCAAGCTTATCTGAAGGATCCATTCTGTCAATTCATCCCTACTATTCCCATGTACAGATCCATTTTTTACTTCTCTAATCAAGTAGCTAGTAAGCAGGTAATCGATGAGATTCCAGCTCAACTCCCCATTCTCGTTATTTCAGGACAAGAAGACCCTCTGGGAGAAAATGGTAAAGGTATAGAAAGATTTGTAAAACTCCTAAAGGCTTCACATTCGAAAGTAAGCGTCCGAGTAGTTGAAGAGGCTCGTCACGAAATTCTGAACGAAATCAATCGACAAGATACTTACCACTTCTTAGCTGATTGGATGACAAAAAATATGGATGTCTGATCATCTTGTAACAGTAATAAAAAAGGAGTTGTTTCCCCGTCAATTTAATTCAATCATCAGGCTAAAGCTTGATGATTTTTTGTACTAAAAAATCCATCCCTAGGGATGGATTATAGACTGTTAACGCACTTCTGCATTCACTTTTTCTTCAAGTGATGCTTGAATTTTTTCCATGTAGCGTGCGACTTCTTCATCAGTCAAGCTATCTTCTGGATTTTGGAAGGTCAAGCTATAAGCCATTGACTTCATACCGAGTCCTAGTTTTTCACCTGAGAAGACATCAAAGAGTTTGATAGCTGTCAAACGTTTCACGCCTGCAGATTTGATGGCATCAACCACATCTTGGTGAGTCACTTCTGCTTTGAGGAGAAGAGCGATATCACGGCTGACTGCTGGGAATTTCGTGATTTCCACAAATGGAGCTGCTGGTTGAAGGGCTTTCTCGATAGCTGAAAGGTTGAGCTCTGCTACATAAGTTTCTGGAATATCGTAAGCCTTAGCTGTAACAGGATGTACTTGACCGAGGAAACCAAGGACTTGGTCACCGAGTGAAATCAAGGCTGTACGTCCTGGGTGAAGGCTAGCGATTTCAGAGGTTGCTGTATAAGTCACTTCAAGACCCAAGCGAGCAAAGAGAGCTTCCAAAATTCCCTTGGCATAGAAGAAGTCAACAGGAACTGCTGCTGTTTGGAAGTCTTTTTCAGCAACTAAGCCAGTCAAGGCAAGGGCAAAGCTATTGATTTCATTTGGCAATTCTTCTTTTGGATTACCTGTTTGTTCAAAGACTTTTCCAATCTCATAAAGAGCCAAGTCTTTATTCTTACGCGCTACGTTGTATGCTACGGTATCCAAAATACCCGAAACCATATTTTGACGGAGAACAGAACGGTCCACAGTCATTGGCCACATCAATTCTGTCAAATGACTTGGCTGAATCGTAAACTCGACCGCTTTTTCAGGAGTTGTAAGAGCGTAGGTGATGATTTCCGTTAATCCAGCACCTTCAGCAATGGTACGAACTTGACGTCGGAGTTTTTGTGTCGCAGTCAATTCACCAGCTGTTCCATCATCTTTTGGAAGACTAGTTGGCAAGCGATCATAGCCATAGATACGAGCGATTTCTTCAAAGAGGTCAGCTTCAATAGTAATATCCCAACGACGACGAGGGACGCTCACAGTAAAGGAATCAGCATTTCCAGAAAGGCCAAATCCAAGACGACGGAAGACATCTTCTACATCAGCGTAGGAAAGCTCTGTACCGAGGACACGGTTGACGTCAGCAAGAGTTGAAGAAACTTCTACATCTGAAGTATCCAACTGTCCTGCTGAAACGATACCCTTCCGCACTGTAGCACCAGCCAATTCAACAATCATGCTTGCTGCCGCATCAAGGGCTTCATTAACGGTTGCCACATTGATGCCTTTTTCAAAGCGTGAAGATGATTCAGAGCGTAGGTTGAGGCGACCACTTGTCTTACGGATAGATTTGCCATTGAAAACAGCTGCTTCAAGAACGACACGAGTAGACTTTTCAGAGATTTCTGTAGCCTGACCACCCATGACACCTGCAAGGGCTACTGGTTTATCAGCAACAGTAATCACTAAATCAGTTGTTTCCAACTCACGCTCTTCACCGTCCAAGGTCACCAATTTCTCACCAGCACGCGCTTCACGCACACGAATCTCGCTTCCTTCAAAGGTATCCAAGTCAAAGGCATGCATAGGCTGGCCAAAGTAGAGGAGGATATAGTTAGTCACGTCGACCACATTATTGAGCGGACGGATACCTTCATTCATGAGAAGGTTTTGCAACCATTGTGGACTTGGTGCGATGGTCACATTGTCCAAGATACGAGCTGCATAATAAGGTGACTTATCTGTGTCAATACTAACAGAAAGAGCATCCGCTGCAGCTTGGTCTGTTTCTGTTAAACTGAATTCCTTAAAGTTGACTGCCTTGTCATAGATAGCAGCTACTTCGTGCGCTACCCCACGCATAGAAAGAGCGTCTGCACGGTTTGGAGTGATGGAAAGTTCGATAATTTCATCATCCAAATCTAAATAAGAGAAGACTTCATCCCCAGGAACAGCATCTTGAGGCAAGATTTGGATTCCGTCAGCAAATTCTTTCGGTACAACAGAATCAGAAATGCCCAATTCACCAAGGGAACAGATCATTCCGAGAGATTCCAAACCACGGATTTTCCCTTTTTTGATCTTGTAGTTGTCCGCGATACGAGCACCTGGGAGAGCTACCATGACCTTGATACCAGCACGCACATTTGGTGCTCCACAGACGATTTGACGGGCTTCTTCTTCACCCACATTGACTTGGCAGACATGCAAGTGTGTTTCTGGCACATCTTCACAAGACAAAACTTCTCCGACGACAATTTTTGAGAGACCAGCAGCAGGTGATTCTACACCTTCTACTTCGATCCCTGTGGTTGACATTTTTTCAGCCAACTCTTGTGATGGCACATCAATGTCCACCAATTCTTTTAACCATTTGTATGATACTAACATAATTTAGTTTCCCAGAATGACCGTTGCCACTCTAGTTTTTTTCCTTTCCTATCATTTCATATAGAAGAATTATCTTCTTACCTTAATTTCTTTTTCAGTAACCAATCCGTATCTACCTTTTGCCCAACCATAAAACTATGTTGGCTAAATTTTTCAAAACCATATCGATTATAAAATGCTTGAGCTTTTGTATTATGCTCCCAAACACCTAGCCAAGCCCAGGAAAAATCATTGTTTTCGGCAAGTTCCAAAGCGAATTCAAATAGTTGCTTACCAAGTCCAAATCCTTGGTATGTTTGTAGCACATAGAGGCGTTGAATTTCAAAGGCGTTCTCTAATTCTCTATCGGTTTGAGCATTCCCCCAGTTGACTTTGAGAAAACCAGCTATCTCCTCTTCATGCAAAATGAAATAGGTCGCTGATTCAGGATTTTCCAACTCAGCTGACAAAACTCTCAGACTATAAGCCTCTTCAAAGTATTCCTGTAACTGCTCTTCCGTATTATCATGAGCAAATGTTTCACGAAAGGTTTGTTTGGCAATCTGGGACAACACCCCAACATCTGCCTTTTCTACTTTTCTAATCATTATTTAAACTGTTCTGAGAAGCGAACATCTCCTTGGTAGAATCCACGGATATCGTTGATTCCGTAACGAAGCATAGCTACACGTTCTTGTCCAAGACCAAAGGCAAAACCAGAGTAAACAGTCGCATCGATACCACTCATCTCAAGGACACGTGGGTGAACCATACCGGCACCCATAATCTCGATCCAACCAGTTTTCTTACATACATTACAGCCGTCTCCTCCACACTTGAAGCATGAAACGTCAACTTCAACAGATGGCTCTGTGAATGGGAAGTAAGATGGGCGCAAACGAATTTGACGCTCTTCGCCAAACATTTTTTGTACAATCAACTGAAGAGTTCCTTGAAGATCGGCCATAGAGATGTTTTTCCCAACAACCAAGCCTTCGATTTGGTGGAATTGGTGACTGTGGGTTGAATCGTCCGTATCACGACGGAATACACGCCCTGGCGAGATCATTTTCAAAGGACCTTTAGAGAAGTCATGAGCATCCATCGCACGCGCCTGAACTGGAGACGTGTGGGTACGGAGCAAGATTTCTTCTGTGATGTAGAAAGTGTCCTGCATATCACGAGCTGGGTGATCTTTTGGAAGGTTCATACGTTCAAAGTTGTAGTAGTCTTGCTCCACTTCAAAACCATCCACGACTTGGTAACCCATACCGATGAAAATATCTTCGATTTCTTCACTAGTTTGTGTAAGGACGTGACGGTGTCCAGTCGCAACTGGACGACCTGGAAGCGTCACATCGATGCTTTCACTTGCTAATTGAGCTTCCACTTTCTTTTCTTCCAAGAGCTTCGCTGTTTCTTCAAAGGCAGCTGTTAGGACGTCACGAGCCTCATTGACGTGTTTTCCGATAACAGGGCGCATTTCAGCTGATACATCCTTCATCCCTTTGAGGATTTCAGTCAATGAACCTTTTTTACCAAGGACAGAGACACGCAATTCTTGCATTTCTTTTTCATTTTCAGCAGTAATCTGCTTCAAGCTAGCTAGCGTTTCTTCACGAAGCGCTTTTAATTGTTCTTCAATAGTTGACATAATTCCTCCATCAGTCTCTCGTAGATAAAAAGAAAACCACATGCCAAAAACTCCACTCGGAGCGTTGACACGCGGTACCATCCGTTTTCATCTGACAAGTCAGACCTTTATTTCTGAATCCATAGGCAAGTGAATTCACCCAGCTTTCATATAGAGAGCTTTCAGTCATGGCTCTCCTCCCTGATATACTTCCCCTGAGATACTAGTCTTGCAGATTCCTATTTAATTATTATTCATTTTATCAAATTTTAAGTAATCTTGCAAGATGTTTTGCGACTAATCAACATAGTCTCCACCTTCAAAGCCGTAATACTCTTCCAAACTGAGGCCACTTGCTGCAATTTCTTTGGCTTCTTTGCCAACATAGCGAAGGTGCCATTCCTCAGCCATATAACCCGTCTCCTTTTCCTTACCTTTTAGATAACGAACAACAAAGCCATAGTCTGCAGCATGGTCCAATAGCCATTGGGCTGCCTTTTCTTCAGTGACTAGGTCTCCATTTGTTCCAACCAGATCAAAAGCTAATCCAGTTTGGTGTTCACTATAACCAGGTCTTGCAGAATAGCGGTCAGCTTCAGCCTTGCCATCTTTATTTACATAGTTTTGATAAAGCTGAGTTTGAGTTTCATAACTTCTAAAACCACTATAGTGATCACTAATTGGGAAGCCTGCTTGTTGCATAGCTGCAATGAGTTTTAACAGTTCTGCCTTTGCGGTAGGATTTTCTCCAGGATTGTAATCTTTTGACATAGGATAATGCTTATTAGCCACAACAATCTCATCGTACTTGCCTTGAATGCTGTAGTGATCTCCTTTGTTAACCACTTCTGCTTTCTTT
Source organism: Streptococcus infantis (assembly GCF_047464415.1). Taxonomy (GTDB): domain Bacteria; phylum Bacillota; class Bacilli; order Lactobacillales; family Streptococcaceae; genus Streptococcus; species Streptococcus infantis_AE. Next base: position 13,560 of record NZ_JASHBX010000015.1, read on the forward strand.
TGACTAGCTTCCTGAGACTTACTTCCCGCAGTTCCTTCTTGTACAGTTGATTGCTCTGCAGAAGACTTGGCCTCTGTAGTTGTTGATTTTTCTTGTGAACAAGCTGCCAATGTCAAGGCTAATAATCCTGATAAGATAAGGTATCTTTTTTTCATCTGTTATCCTTTCATTTAATCATCTGGTTTAAAGTCTCAGATAATCTTGCAATCAAGTCTTCTAATTTACTTCCCTTAACCTGATATTCTTCAGCAATCATTTCTTCCCATGGAACCCACCAGACTGGACCACGTCCATTAAGACCGTGTCCCTTCATATCACCCTCTCGTCTAGGGAAAATATGCCAGTGGACATGGGCGTCTCCATTTCCCAACAACTCTATATTCATCTTTTCAGCAGAAAAAGCTTTAGAAACAGCTTCCTGCACCAGACTCATTTCCTCTAAAAATTGAAGTCTGACACTTGGACCTAGATGATGTAGTTCTGTGACATGTTCCTTGGCTAAGAATAGAGTGTAACCTTCAAAATACTGGTGGTCACCAATGACAACATATCCTGTTTCCAGTTCTTTTACAAAGTAGGGATTGTCACCAGACTTGATGAGTTCAATTCGATCACAAATCAAGCACATCTCATTCCACCAACTCACTCTTGAGATAGGCATCAACCATACGCTCAGTAGCAACTACAGAGTCAATATGAGTACGCTCATAAGAATGGCTTGACTCAATACCTGCTCCTAGAAGAGCGTGCTTAACTTCTGCACCTGCAGACATAGCTGCCGAAGCATCCGAACCGTAAAATGGATAGATGTCTAGTTTGAATGGAATATCTTGCTCTTTTGCTAGAGCTACCAAGTGTTGGCGGAATTCATAGTGATAAGGACCTGAAGCATCCTTGACACAGATAGACACTGTGTACTCGTCTGTCTGCTGGTCATCTCCCATTGCTCCCATATCCACTGCAAGATACTCAACAACTTGACTAGGGATGCTTGAGTTAGCACCGTGCCCCACTTCTTCAAAGACTGAAAAGGCAAAATGCGTAGTAACAGGAAGTTCAATCCCTTTTTCTTTGTAGACTTTGAGGAGATTAAGGAGAATAGCTGCGCTGACCTTGTCATCCAAATGACGAGACTTGATAAAGCCTGTCTCAGTCACGACAGTTCGAGGGTCAAAGCTGATAAAGTCACCAACCTCGATACCGAGTGCGCGCGTTTCTTTTTCATTGGTTACTTTTTCATCCAAACGAACTTCCATATTGTCCTGTGTGCGTTCAGCAGTTCCAGCATCTTTATAAACGTGACAAGAAGTTTGGTGGATCAAAATCGTACCTGATACAGTTTTACCTGTGCTAGCTACATGAACCGTACAGTTTTCACCTTCAATCATGTTCCAAGGATAACCACCGATACGGTCCATCTTGAGACGACCATCTGGTTTAACAGCGCGAACGATAGCTCCCAAGGTATCCACATGGGCAGTTACATAGCGTTGCTGCTCATTATTTTTACCTTTAACAGTAACGTTAACTCCACCTTTAGCAGTACGGACAGGTTGATAGCCTAGTTTTTCAAGCGTCTCAACTAAATAATTCGTAATTTCACGCGTAAAACCTGTTGGTGACGCAATAGCGGTTAGTTCTTTGATATATTCTACAGTTTGATTCATTTTTTCACCTCTTTTGCTACCTATTATAACACATTTATCATCGGATAAAAAAAGAAAATCACTCCTGTAGACTTAGCTACAAAAGTGATTTTAGTGATTATTCCATTTCAAAAGCTTCACTTTCTTGTTTATTTGGAAGAACAAGAGAAAGTAGAATACCGATAATCGCTGGTACCAACCATGGCAGAGAAGCCTCCGCAAATGGTAGAGCGTTAACGATATTTGCAAGGACCTCAACTTTAAAAGTAGAGCCTAAAACACTTGCAATAGCAATGGCTGTAACAATACCAACAGTTAATTGCATTCCTGGTTTAGAAAGAGCAACAAACTTGTTCACAATCACAATCATGACAATGGCAATCGTAATTGGGTACAAAATAACGAGAACTGGTACAGAGTACTTAATTATAGCACTCAAACCAAGATTTGCAATAGCAAAACCAATCAAGGTAAAGACTGTCGCATAAACCTTGTAGCTGACTTGTGGGAAACGTCCATTAAAGAACTCGGCAGTTGATACAATCAACCCTACAGTCGTTGTAAAGCAAGTAACGGTTACCATAGCCGCAAGGAAAAGCTGAGCAGTAGAACCAAAGATTTCTTGAGTCGCTTGAGACAAGATATAAACTCCAGGAGTTCCACTCTTCATTGCTTCTTCTGTTACTGGGAAATGATTGCCCAAGAAACCTAGACCGATGTAAAGAGCACTAAATCCGAGTGCTACAACAATTCCAACTACCCAAATGGTTGAAATGTACTCTTTCTTACTTGAAAAACCAAGTTGTTTCAAGGTTTGAACGGCAATAACACTGAAGGCAACCGATGCAAGCGCATCAAGTGTATTGTATCCTTCAAGGAAACCTGCGCCAAAGGCTGATGCTTGATAAGCTCCTGACGCTACTTGTGGTGCGTTCCCACCATACTTGAAAGCTCCAAGGATAACCAGAATAACAATTAAGATAGCAAAAACTGGAGTCAAGATTCGACCGATACGATCCAAGATTTTTGAAGGATTAAGGGCGATTAAATAGGCTGCAACAAAGTAGAGAATGGTAAAGACAATCAAACCTAAACCCTTATCTGCTTCAGCTAGAAGGGGACTAATACCGACCTCAAACGATGTTGTTGCTGTACGTGGAATGGCAAAGAATGGACCAATCGACAAGTACAAAACTGCAAGATAAATCGTCGCAAACCATGGAGAAATTTTCTTAGAAATTTCATAGATATAGCCCTTCGGATTGAGGGTCCCAATGATCAAGGTTAGGACGGCAATCCCAACACCCGAAAATACAAATCCTGCAATGGCAGGAAGGAAGTTTTCTCCAGACTGCGCGCCCAGAGTTGGAGGGAAAATCAAGTTACCTGCTCCAAAAAATATTCCAAACAGGAGTAATCCTGTTAAAGCACCTTTTTTAGCCATAAACTCTCCTTATTAAAAATAAAATACTTTCTTAGTATAACATGATTAAAGGCTAGAAAAGGCTGTCACGAAATAATTCTAAAATGTTTTCAATTTTCCGAATTTTAGAGCAAATAAATTCCCCTTGAAACTTTTTTATTTTGGTCTCAAAGGGAGTTTTTCTTATTCTAAGGCATCCATGCCACCTTGGACATTGATGACCTCATAGCCTTGTTCTGTTAAAAATTGACAAGCGCGTGCCGAACGGATACCTGACTTACAGATCACATAGTAAGGCTGAGTTTTATCTAGTTGTTCATAAGTATCAGCCAGTTGACTGAGAGGGAAATTCCGAGCACCTTCTAAATGAAGAGCCTCAAATTCCTCTACTTCTCTAACGTCCAATACAGAAAGTGAGCTATTCTGGTAAAGTTGGTAAAAATCGTTAAAAGTAATTTCTTTCATTTTTCTTCTCCGAGAATTTTTTGTATTCTATCTTTCAAGTCAGGCACCACTTCTGCCTCAAACCAAGGATTTTTTTTCATCCAAATTTGATTACGGGGTGATGGGTGTACAAGAGGGAAATAATCAGGCAAATAATCCTTGAACCGATGCACACGGTCTGTCACCTTACCACTAACTTTCTCATGTAGATAGTAGGCTTGGGCATACTGCCCAATCAAGAGTGTTAATTGAATATCTGGTAACTCCTTCAAGAGTTTTGGATGCCATTTTTCTGCAAAACCTGGACGAGGTGGCAGGTCACCCGATTTCCCATGACCTGGAAAGTAGAAATCCATGGGCATGACTGCAAAGTAACCTGAGTTATAAAAGGTGTCTTCATCCACACCCAACCATTCTCGCAAGCGGTCCCCACTTTTATCCTTCCAGTATAGCCCTGCTTCCTGGGTTTTGAGACCTGGCGCCTGCCCAATGATATTGATACGAGCTGTTTTTGGTGCTGCAAAGAGTGGCTCGATGCCTTGCTCAGTATAGCTGGCATTCTGTGGATCCTCTATGATAGCTTGCTTGATTCTTTCGATTTGAGACATTTTCTCCTCCAAAAAGAAGTCTAAGCATTAAATCTCAGACTTCTATAGCATTATTTGATCAATTCGTAAATAGCTTCAGCGTAGATGGCTGCTGCACGGAAAAGATCATCCAAGGCGATAAATTCGTTGGCTTGGTGCATGGTATCGATAGAATCTGGGAACATAGCACCGTAGGCTACACCACGCTCTAACAAACGTCCAAAGGTTCCACCACCGATGACTTGTTCATGACCTTTAAGTCCAGTTTGTTTTTCATAAACATTCAACAAGGTTTGAACGAGTGGATCTTCCATTGGCACATAGTGAGGAGTGTGACCATGCTCAGAAAGGCTAACTGAAGCAACTGGCAAGTTTTCAAGAACTGACTTGATTTGCTCTGGGCTTGTTCCTTTTGGATAACGGAAGTTAAGGGCAATAGTATTGTCAGCACTTGATTCGTCGAAGCGGAAAACACCCGCATTCATAGAAAGGGCACCCATCTTTTCGTCCACATGAGCTACTTTCAAGTTCTTCCCTTCGTGGTCATTCAAGAGAATCTTACCAGCAATATCGAGGTAGTCTTTTGCAGGTCCTTCAAAAGCAAATTGGCTGAGGAAGAGAGCAAGGTAAGTCGCACCATTGACACCTGAAGCAGGCATAGCACCATGAGCTGATTTACCAATTACAGTCACCTTGTACTGACCGTTCTCTTCTTGGATGTCTCCTCTGAGTTTGTGCTCTGCAACAAAGGCATCTAGTTTAGCTTGCAAGTCATCCAAGTCACCTGAAACGACTGCTGTTGCTGATTCAGGAACCATGTTTTCACGCAAACCACCTGTGAAGCTGTGAAGACGAGCTGCACCAGTATTTTCACCGGCAAAGTGAAGGTATTCTGTGATGTTTCCTTTTTCACCATTGATAATAGGGAATTCAGCATCTGGAGAGAAACCAAAGTCTGGCTTCGCAAGTCCTACATGCTCAAAGTAGTAGTCCATGTCTGCCCAACCTGATTCTTCATCAGTTCCAACGATAAAACGAACTTTCTTAGAAGTTGGAAGTCCCAATTCTTTGATGATTTTCAAACCATAGTAACAAGCTGTAGTTGGTCCCTTATCGTCAGAAGCACCACGCGCATAGAGACGACCATCTTTGATAGTTGGTGTGTAAGGTTCAGTGTCCCAACCGCTACCCGCTGGCACTACGTCCATGTGGGCAAAGATTCCAAGAACTTCTTCTCCTTCACCAAACTCGAAATGTCCAGCATAGTTGTCAACATTTTTTGTTGGGTAGCCATCACGGTCAGCGATTTCAAGGAATTTCTCCAAAGCTTTTACTGGCCCAGGTCCAAATGGATGTTGAGCATCTACCTTGCTGTCATCACGTTCTGAGTTGATTTCCAAAAGGCTAAACAAGTCAGCCAAGAGGGCTTCTTTACGTTTTTCTACTTCTGCTGTAAAATCAATAACTGTCATTTTTACTTCCTATCTTTTTTCGATAATTTCATCTACTGGCAAGCGGTAGCTTGGTTCTAACTTCTCATCTGTGTATCCCACTGTGATCAAGAGTTCTGGACGGAAGCGTTCTTCGATTTCCAAAACTTCATTGACTTTTGATTTATCAAAACCAAGGATAATGTTTGATCCGATTCCTTGGTCAGTCAATGCAAGGACCAAGTTCATAGCTACAAGCCCAGCATTAAGAGCCAAGTAGTCACTGACTTGTTGTTCGTTGTAACGCGCAAATTCTGCTGGAAGATTTTTCATAAAATATTGAAGCTGCTCTTCTGAGAAATTATTGGCACCACCAATACGAGCAATCTTGCGGGCGCGTTTGGCTAAGTCTGTATCTGTAAACAAGGCAATGGTTACAGGTGCAGATGCTACTTGCTCAAAGTTTGAACCGTAAGCCAATTTTGCTAGTTCAGCATTTCTTTCACGAACCACGACAAATTTCCAAGGTTGACTGTTGTGAGCGCTTGGTGCCAAGGTTGCGATTTCGATAGCTGTACGAACATCCTTCGGATCGACAGGTTTATCAATAAAATGCTTGATCGCATGACTTTTTTTATTTAACTCAAGAAATTTCATAATTGATTTCCTTTTCTATTTCTATTGCTTCCATTTTACCACATTCTGAAAGAGCTTGCAGAGATTTTTCATAATGTAGAGATCTTTATTCCAACTCTTAATCAGGAATTACATACTTTTCGATTTAGTTGCTAGCTATAGTAAAAATTTTTTGCATAAGAAAAAGTAGACGATTACTCGCCTACTTTACTCATATTATTGCGCTGAAACAATTTTACTTGCAGACTCAATCGCTTGTTTCATAGCATCACGTGCAGTCTTCAATTGTTGAAGGAAAACAGTGCGTGCTTCTTCTGGCATTTCTGTATCATCAGAACCAGCGCTTGACAATCCATCATTAAATGCCTTTCTTGAAGTTTCTAGTGAGTTAAGAGCAGGTTCCACTTGTTGTTTAAAAGCATCTTTTTGAGCTTCTGGAACTTTGTCACCGATTTCTTCAACATATTTCTTATAGCTGTCAATCAACTTACCAAAAAGAGTTTTCATATCTCCAATTGTTTTAGCGTTGTCGATTTCTTCATCTGTTAAAAGAGTAACTTCAGATGTGTTTGTCTTTGAGTTATCTGTTTTTGATGAAGCAGATGTTTGTTCAGTCGAGCTTGAAGCTTTACTTGCAGAATCAGAAGATTTATTTCCACAAGCTGCTAAAGTTGCAACTGATAAGAGCACAAGGCCCACAGTAAGAAGTTTTTTCATGACTATCTCCTTTAAATAGTTTTATGATACCTATATTTTAAAATAAAATAATTTCATTGTCAAACATTTACCGAATTATTGAAGCTAAAAAGATCTTTGAGTTCGCTATTTTTAAAATCTATATTAAATCTATCGAAAATGTTAAAAAAATTATCCAAGACCGAGGTTTAGACTTGAACGTAGTTGACTTGGAAAGCAATGACAATCCAAACAATTACATCATCTTTTCAAGTGACCAAAAAGAATTTAAAGACCAATTTGACAAGATCCTCAAAGAACTCTACCAAGATGGAACCCTTGAAAAACTCAGCAAAACCTATCTCGGTGGTTCTTACCTACCAGATCAATCTCAATTACAATAAGATATATTAAAAACGATTGGCTAGTCCAATCGTTTTATTTAGTATCTGTTCGTTAAAGCAACTCTTACAAAAAATCAAAATAATTCTTCACATCCTCTACATAGCCATGCTTTTCAATTAAACTAGCTAAGAGTTCTAGATTATGCCCCCGATAGTTGCCTTCTCGACGTAGTTCTTCATACATTTCGATAAAAGGAAGTCCTTTTCCCTTGGCTGATTCTAGCTCTGCTTCATAATCATAGGCAACCTTACGAAATTGGATATTGACCAATTCACCATTTTCAACTTCAAGCAAGGCATACTGGGCTCGGTGATTTTTCAGCCCTTCCCAATTAAAATAAGGCATACCAATCGAACCTGGATTGATGATTTGTTGCCCTTGGCTACCATAACGAAGCAACTGCTTGTGAACATGTCCATAGACCGCCACGTCCGTTTCCTCATCTAGCAGTTTATCAAAGTTATCTGTGTTATTTCCAACAGACAAGTCACCACCATAGTTCTTATCAGGCAAATTATGTGAAAGAGAAAAGCGCAGTCCATCAACTTCTTTCTTTTCTAACAAAGGCAAGCTTCGTAGCCAGGTAATCGTTGCAGGATCCATTCGCTCCATTAAAAACTGGGTCAATCGCATAAGCTGGATTTCTTGGGGATCTTCTAGATCATATTGCCCATCTAAAACCTCCAACACACAATCATCCCAGTTGCCTCGAACGGATGCTGTAATGGGAAGGTCTTTCAAAAGATCCACCAAGTCAGTTGCTCCCGGCCCAGGAAGAAAAATATCTCCCAGAAGCCAATATTCAGTCGCTCCCAAATTTTTAGCGTCCTCAAGCACTCCAGCTAAAGCCGTAGTGTTGCCATGAATGTCTGATAAAATTGCAATCTTATGGTTCATTTTCTGCCCTTTCTTTATTGGATAGCATTCAGGGTATCCAAATCACTCTTATTTTTCTTCATTATAGCATAAAATCGCTAGAAGATTTTCACATAGAAATATTATCAGCAAGATTCTTTTAAAAATATGTCAAAAATAGTTGACATTATGTTCTTAAAAGAATATACTATAGTCAAATATATGTGACATAAACTAAAAAGGAGGAATCATGAATCGCGTAAAAGAATTCCGCAAGGAACTGGGCATATCCCAGCTTGAGCTCGCCAAGGATATCGGTGTCTCTAGGCAAACTATCAACATGATTGAGAACGACAAGTACAATCCTACCCTGGAACTTTGTCTCAATCTCGCTCGAAGCCTCCAAACTGACCTCAACAGTCTCTTTTGGGAGGACGATTTTTAAAAAGGAGAAGAAAAATGAAAAAAGAACCCCTCAATGAAAAACTGATCAAACGCATCTATGGCATTTCAGGCCCCCTTGATGAACACAAACGGCGCGAAGCTGAGCACATCGGAAATAAAATCTTTATGATTCTCTTTTACCTCATGACTTTAGGCAATCTTATTCCCTTTGTCCTTGCTTTTAGGTATCCCCAAGTAGTCGCTTTTGGATATCCAATCATTATCTTTCTAATTTCCATGGTTTGTGCTTTCTATGTCACTACTCAAACTAAAAAAACTGGTATTGCTGCTATCGATCCTGATATGTTGAGCCAGAAGGAAAAGAAACAGTTACGTAATCCTGGACTTAAAGCTGGTCTTGGCTATGGAATAGCCATGTTGTTTGGAATGCCACTTCTCGATATCCTAATGGATGATAGCAAGAGCTATCTTACCTCTCTTCTGAATACCAGAGGTATCTTGTCAACTATCGTTGCAGCCTTCTTTTTCGGATTAACAGTACATATTGTCATCACTCTTCGTATTCAAAAAGCTAGAGAAGATCAAGACGACGATTAGGAGGAAACTTATGAAATCACTACAAACTTTAATTCTCAGTCATATTTTGATCAGTATCTTTATGACAGTTTTCCTAGTTTATGGCCAAATTACGCGTCCTTTTCTGATCATCTTCCTCTTAGCCCTTCCTGTCTTGAACAAAGGACAAAGATTTCAGAAAATCACATCAAAAAAAATACGCATCTTAAACGCATCTCTCTGCTTTATCCTCGTATCTTTCCCACAACTGTTAACGAATTCTATGGACTGGAGATATCTACTATTTCTAACCATCTGTATCGTTTTTAGTCTAGTCTACTTCTATACTCTCTATCAACTCTTTAAAGAAGCTAATCAAAAACAAGGTTATTAAGAGGTCACTACCATGAAAAAAGAAGACTTAACAACTCGCTTAGTTCGAAATTTCTTTCATATCCAAGGACCCTTTGATGAATGCCGCCAAGAGGTCATCTACAAGGCTTGCGCCCGTTCCATGGTCCAAATCTTTTACTCTTCCTTCTTCCTCTTCCTATTCTATCTGTTGTTTGGGCGCTTTATAGAGATAGTTCGAACGGCTATGCCCTATCTCTACTTCTTGATGATTTTTGCCCTCAGTCTCAAGGCAAGATATTCTACTAGAGGGCTCCACTTAGAAGATGATGATCAATCCGAGATCCCACAAATCACTTACAGCAAGCGCCAAATCAAGTTAAGAAGTTGGTTAGTTGGAACTAGCATCCCAACTCTCTACTTATTTATCCTATTTTCCAAAAAAGTACTTCTTGAAAATCACTCCATTACAGATTTCTTCTTGCAGTTTCTAGAACTCAAAATGATCGCATTTTTCCTACTAGTAGGACTCGGAGTAGGATCAATCTTCGGTACTATGACTTATTATTTTTTATCCGAACATGAAGAGCAGTAGGAGAAAGCTGAACTAATTGATTGTTTCTATGCTCGACAACAAACCCCTAACACTTCTCAGTGCTAGGGGCTTTTTTAGTTTCTTAAATACCGCATATATTCTACTAATACATAGACAAGAATCGTTAAACAAATGATAATCTCTAACCAAACGAGAAAGTTAAGGACTGGAAACTGCAGAATGCCTTGGGCCATTTTCAATGAAGTTGCAGTGATGATAGTTGGGAAGGTTAGGGCTGAAAAAGCTGGTTGAAATCCCTGTTTTAAAATCCGTGGCAAACGACTGAGGACAAAGAAAAAGAAAGTCTGTGAGGCAAGGATCATGACTAGCAAAATCCAGCCATGAAGAGCTGAACCTCCGATTCGAACGAGTGCTGCTAACAGTAGAGAAAAGGGAGCACAATAGATTCCTTCTTGCCCCAGTAAAGCCCGTGGCAATGGATTACTTTTCAAATCCTGATAAATCAGAGGATAAAGGTAAAGGGTTAAGGTAAAGCCAAAAATCCAAGCGCCATAGGCAATCTCGACTATGCCCACGACTGGGTAGGTCAAGCTTGCTACTGCTATCCCTACATAGAGAACTGTCCAACTTGGCGTTGCGCTCGTTCTTGGTTTAGTCTGCACATAATTTTTAGTGAAGTAGATGATTAAACCTACATCTAGAAGAAAAGCAAACCACCAGAGAGCTTGCGCTATGATACTCATACTCGCAGGTAAGATTCGCAGTAAGTAGGTTGATAAAATCATCCCTGCCATGGGAAAGGTTGCCATTCCCGATAATAGCGGAGCTTTCTTAAGTTCTTGCTGGCTTTCTTGCCAATCACTAAGATGACTGTATAAAAAATAAAACCATAAAATTAAGCCTGACAAACTAAAGACGTGCGATAATAGTGGAAAAATATCCAATATGAGATTGCCTGCTCCAGCCAATCCCAATAAGCACCCTGAAAAGGCCAAGGGGAGTTTTTTCATGTGAACCTCCAATAGTCATGTTATTATCAGTATAGCATAAAAGCGCTTAAATGAAGTATTAAAAAACGAAGTTTAAAAAGATAAACCTCGTTTTTATTTTCTTTATTTTTAGTTTGTCGCTAAAATATGTCGCAATTGAACTGCACTAGGAGAAACAATTGGTAAAAAGGCACCTTCATTCCAACGACGTATGAAACCGGATGTCGATTTACTAAAGTATCCTCTACCGCCACCAGCTTGTAGTTCTAATAAGAGACTTTGGGCAACGACATCAACAATATCGATTCGTAACTGGAATAGTTCACGCGGATTTTTAACGAAATAGGACTCTTCAGATAATCCCTGATAGAGAGAATGTCGAATAGCATCTAACTGTTCGACCTGATGCTGCCATTCTTCTTTCAAGACACCTCGTTTCCCCAATTCTTTTTCGACTTCTGAGAGTGAACGTTCAGCTAATCCAAAGGCTAGGCCAAATTGGTAGCCTAAAAAGGCTGGACGATTTTGCGCTAAAAATTGATGAGCATCCTTGGATAGAATCCACTCTTCCTTTAAAGGTACCTTGTTAAAAGTCAGGGCTGCTGTATTCCCTCCTTGGAGAGAGACAAATTCCAAATCTTCGGAACGACTAAAGTTTTCTGCGTCCGATGGTACGGCTACTACATAACTTGTACTCGGATCATCTGCAAATCCTGCTACAAAAATAGTGAGGAAGCGATCCTTACGAGCATTGGTCACCCAAGGAAGTCGGCCTTTTAGGTAATAATTCCCATTTTCTTCAAGGATACGAACATTTAGTTCCTCTAAGTCAGATAGATACTTGACCGCATTAGATAAGGCCGTAGCACCTGCATATTTTCCTGATAAGAGTTTTTCCAAGTAAACTTCTTTGAAATAAGCATTGTCAGTATGTAGAATATTATCTATTAAAGTTCGTTGCCCCCATGAGATAAAGGAGGCTGTTAAGGAATGTTGAGCGAGTTCAGCAAGGAGATTGATAACATCTTGGTCGTTTCCACCTAGCCCTCCAAGAACTTTGGGAACCCCTACACGAAAGGCGCCTTCTGCAGCAATTTTTTCAATTAACTCTTCTCCAGCTTGACATGATTTTTTGTCAATTTCATCAGCGTGCTGATCTAACCAGCTTAAAAATTCTTCTGAAAAAAATCCCATACTCTGCCCTCCTCTTATGCATAAGGTTGTAATTCTGGATTAATCGGTGTGTTAGCTAGGTTGTTGGCATAGTTACAAAGACTTGCTAGACTGACACCGAGAACAACATCCAAGGCATTTTCTTGTGTATAGCCTGCTTCAAGAAATTCTCCAAGAGCTTCATCTCCTACGCGCCCTTTGGTATTGATAACTGCCAAGGTGAACTTAGCTAGGGTATCCAGCTTAGGATCGCTTTCGATTGGAGTACGATTGCGAAGGGCTTGAAGTAGGTCATCGTTCATCTGGATTTGCTTGATAGAAAAGGCTGTATGGCCAGCGACGCAGAAGGCACAACCGTTAGTTACGGCTGCAGTGATTTGTACCACTTCGCGCTCTACAGGTGTTAGACTATTGCGACGGTTAATAGCTCCAACAGTGCGATAAGCCTCTAGGGCTGTAGGGGCATTGGCCAAAAGACCGATAAGATTTGGGATATAACCATTGTTGTCCTTTTGTACCGTTTCAAGAACTTCTTTCACTTCTGCTGGTGCTGATTCTACTGTGTGGATAGTAAATGTTGTCATAAGGGGACCTCTTTTCGTTTTGTAATTGAATGGTTTCTGCGAAAATCTTTCGAAATCTCATCAGCCTATTGAACAAATCCTTGTCTTGATTGATGACTCATTAGCTTTTCGTTGACAATAAGTCTAACACAGAATCTATACCTTGCATAATATATATTTTAAATAGCACTGATAAAAAATTTTTATGAAAACAAAAAATCACACCAGATGTGTGATCATAACTGTTAATTTATCTGATGCTTGTTTCTTAAAACTAAGATGGACTCTACTAGCAAACAGCATATAGCCAAGCTAAAGCCAGTAAATACTCCAAAATATTCTGTGATAAAACTCATTAGAAAAACAGAGGCAGAAAAGGCCAATGTAGAGACAACTTCAATAACGGAGTAAACATTCACAAGTTCCTTCTCATCAACCGATTCCTGTAAAAATACACTCTCAGAAACTTCCTTGATTTGAGATAGAAAACCAATTATTAGAGATAGGAATAGAAAAGCAGGTGGATTTGGAAATAACACTATCAACAGAGTTACTAGTGCTGTAGCTAACAAAGAAAAGGTCATAGTTTGATATTTATAGGTAACAACTTTCTCTGCTAAACGAAAGACAATTGCTCCTCCCAAGATAATCCCCAAGGAATAGGCTGTATTGACGTAGCCCCAATAGCTTTCTGACCGATGTAAAATCTCAGTCACAAACACAAGTAAAACAGAAGATACCCAGATAGCATTGGCTAGAATTTCTAAAAGATTGGCTTGGACAATAAAGCCTAATCTTGATTCTTTAGCCACCAATCGCCAACCTTTTGTTAGTGTCTCAAGACTTGTTTCGGAGGACACCTCTTCTTTTTCGACTAGTGGCAAACCAAACATCAAAATCGTCGAAATTGTAAACAAGGCTAACACAATGAGTAGGCTAGGATTCATTCCCAGACTTGCAAATAAGAAGCCTCCTAAGCCCCAACCAACTAGCTGTACACTTTCGCCACTCATAGAAATGGCTGCATTCGCTTTAGCTAAATCTCTCGCATAGCGTGGAACAATCGCATAGGAAACAGGTGCTGCAAAACCATCCAAAATGGAGATTAAGGTAACAATAGCATATAAAAGAGGAATAGAAATAGTTTCAGATTGCTTGAGTAGAAAAAACAAAATCGCTAGCAGAATTGTCTTACCAAATTGAGTCAAGAAAAGAACATGATTTAAAGCTAATCTCTTCGTTACTAATGGAACTAAGAAACTGGCTAAAAAGGAGGATAGACCTATCAGAATTGGCACTAGGGAGGTTGAAATGACCGAACCAGATAAGACAAAAACATTCGCAATCACAATGACTCTAAAAAAGACATCTGCTAGATTCGCTATCCCCTGTGAAGTCACTAATTTTCGAATATCTTTTGACATAAACACCTCCAGTTTATTTCTCTTTCGCACATAGATGAAACAAGACATATCAGACTAATACTCTTCGAAAATCAAATTCAAACCACGTCAGCTTCGCCTTGCCGTACTCAAGTACAGCCTGCGGCTCGCTTCCTAGTTTGCTCTTTGATTTTCATTGAGTATAAAAACAGATTTATGCTGACTATTATACACTAAATAAAAGTGCAAATAAAGTATATCATTAAAGAGGTACTCTTGAATTTCATTCATCTTATGACATAATACTCTTCGAAAATCTCTTCAAACCGCGTCAACGTCGCCTTGCCGTATATATGTTACTGACTTCCTCAGTTCTATCCACAACCTCAAAGCAGTGCTTTGAGCAACCTGCGGCTAGTTTCCTAGTTTGCTCTTTGATTTTCATTGAGTATAAAATAAAAGACTAGCTCTAGTAGTGAAAAACTAGCATCTCACAAACAGATGCTAGTCTTATCTATAAATGGTAATATCAATCTTACATTATTTACCAAAATACTTCTTAGTCTCAGCGATAACGACTGGTGATAAGGCTAAGAGGGCAATCAAGTTTGGTAGAGCCATGAGGGCATTAACAATATCCGCAATGACCCAGACCATATCCAGCTCGATAAATCCTCCCAGCAAGACCATGAGTACAAAGACCACACGATAAAGCCAGATAAAGCGAACGCCAAAGAGAAATTCAAAACAACGCTCTCCGTAATAGTTCCATCCCAAAATCGTAGTAAAGGCAAAGAGTACCAAAAAGATTGTTAGAAGAACAGGTCCAAAGAAAGAAAATACTGTAGAAAAAGCTGACTGAGTTAGAGCAACACCATCTAAATTACCATTCCAAACCCCAGTCACCAAGATTGTCAAACCAGTCAAGGTACAGATGATCAAGGTATCAATAAAGGTCCCTGTCATGGAAATTAAACCTTGCTCCACCGGTTCGTTGGTCTTAGCTGCCGCAGCCGCAATGGGTGCTGAACCCAAGCCAGATTCATTCGAGAAGACCCCACGCGCCACACCATTTTGAATAGCCATCCGAACACTAGCTCCTGCAAATCCTCCCACTGCAGCTATGGGACTAAAAGCTGATGTGAGGACCAGTGAAAGTGTTGCCGGTACTTTATCGATATTAAAGAAAATAACTGTCAAGGTTCCCAAGATATAGACAATAGCCATAAAGGGAACAACTGTAGTTGACACCTTTGAAATGGACTTAAGCCCACCAAAGACTGCGATCCCTACGAAAATAGATAAAACAATTGCAGTAATTGTCGGATCAATACTAGCCGTATTTTGCACGGATTCTGTAATGGAATTCACCTGGGTAAAAGTACCAATCCCTAAAAGTGCAACTAGTACTCCAGCTACAGCAAAGAAGATTGCAAGAGGGCGCCATTTTTCGCCCATCCCTAGAAGGATATAATGCATCGGTCCTCCTGCTACCGCACCATGATCATCCTTGGTTCGATATTTGATAGCAAGTAGTCCTTCTGCATACTTGGTTGCCATCCCAAAGAAAGCAGCCACCCACATCCAAAAAAGAGCTCCTGGGCCACCGACCTTGATAGCCGTTGCCACCCCGATAATATTTCCTGTACCAACAGTTGCTGCTAGGGCTGTACACAAGGCAGCAAAGCTCGAAACATCACCATGTCCTTTATCCTTGGTAAAAATAAGCTGGAAAGCCTTAGGAAGACGCAAGATTTGTAAGAGTCCTAAACGAAGAGTTAAATATATTCCTGTACCAACCAATAAGATCAAAAGGGGTGGTCCCCATACTAGAGCATCTAGCTCTTTTAGCAAATTTAACATCCTTTTCTCCTATCTATTCAACCCCAAAAGAAAGAGCACATGTTAAAAACATGTACTCTGGAATGCATCGATAAATGCCAAAAAGCGCTCTATCATTGCTCTGTCCTTTTACCTGAGAGTTTGAGCAGTTGCCTGCCTTGCCCCTTCGGTGCCTTTACGGTCTCTCCAGAGTTCCGTCCATTTACAGTCATGAAAAATCAAACGATTTTCCACTTCTATTAAACTTCATTCGGTGTTGTATTTAATTTTTATTTATTTTACAAGAAAATTTAGCTCTTGTCAATTATTTTCAGAAAATTTTATTATAATTTTCATTCGTTTCGCTTTATCCCTTAAAGGTTACAATGGTTGCGCCAGATCCGCCTGCATTTTGTGGTGCATAGCCAAAGCTCTTGACCTGTTTATTTCTTTGTAGGTACTTAGTTACCCCTTCACGGATGACTCCTGTACCGATACCATGGATGATATCCACTTGAGCCATATTGTTGAGCAGGGCTTGGTCGATAAAGGCATCCAAGGCTTCCATAGCTTCCTCGTAGCGTTTGCCACGAAGGTCTAGTCGAGCTTGTGGACCTTTTCCTGCTGCACGTTTGACGACGTTAACTTGTTTCTTCTTGACTGGCGCTTCTTTCTGGGCTTGAACCAAGTCAAACTCTTTTTCCTCGAGGGTCATCTTGATCAAGCCAACCTGTGCTTCCCAACGTCCATCCTTGAGTTGATTGGTCAAGGTACCACGTTGACCATAGCTTAAAACGATAATATCATCTCCAACTTTTGGAGCTCGTTTTTTCTTTGCCTTCTGAAGAACCTTGTTTTTAGAAAGGTCAACTTTTTCAGGGGCTAATTTTTTGAGTTTAGCCTTGGCTTCGATAATCTCATGTGGTTTTAGTTGAGATTTACTGTGAAGATTTTTAAGTATATCATCACTCTCAGCTAGTGCTAAGTCAACAATCTCAGCAGCTTGCTCACGCGCCTTATTGAGTTCTGTTTCCTTTTCACGATTGAGCTCGTTATAGAGTTTTTTAAGCGCACGGTTCATCTTGAGGTTTTCTTGCTCGACTTGGCGAATATTCTCAAGACGTTTCCGGCTTTCAAGTGTTTGTTCTTCCAATTGCTCAATGATGCGATTGACATCATTGTCTTGATTAATCTGCTTGCTGGCATCACCTACGATGACATCTGACAAGCCTAGACGTTTGGCAATTTCAAAGGCATTGCTTCGACCTGGAACTCCCTGCATAAAGCGATAGGTTGGGCGCAGGCTGGCTGTATCAAACTCCATACTAGCATTTTGAACATAGGCCGTTTCAATACCATAGGCTTTAAGTTCAGGATAGTGAGTGGTTGCCATAGTCTTGACCTGACGCAGACGTAAGTCTTCTAGGATAGACATGGCAAGAGCAGCCCCTTCTTGGGGATCTGTACCAGCACCAAGCTCATCTAATAGCAAGAGCGAGTTTTGGTTGACCTTACCCAGAATATCGACGATGTTGGTCATGTGACTAGAGAAGGTTGAGAGACTTTGTTCGATGGATTGTTCATCTCCAATATCTGCGAATATCTCCTCAAAAATCCCTACACGACTACCTTTATCAGCTAAAATTGGTAGACCAGACTGGGCCATCAACTGGGTCAAACCTAAGGTCTTGAGCATAATGGTCTTACCACCTGTATTAGGACCCGTGATGACGATAGCTGTTAATTCTTTTCCAAAGTGCACATCATTTGCGACTGCATTTTTTACAAGAGGATGACGAACGTGAAGAAGTTGAATCTCCTGTCCCTCAGACACTTGAGGTACTACTGCCTCCGTCTCTTGGATAAAGCGAACCTTAGCACGAATCAGGTCCAAATGTCCGATAATCCAAGCATCATTGGCGATTTCAGCTGCGTGTGGTCTTACTCGTTCAGAGAGTTCTTGGAGGATACGCAGCATCTCATAACGTTCATCTGCACGAAGACTTGCGATTTCTTCACTTAGCTTAACTACTTCACGAGGTTCGATATAAACAGTGTTACCGCTGGCAGAAATATCATGTACTACACCAGCAATCTTATTACGATAGGTGTTTTTAACTGGAAGAACTTGGCGACCATTTCTACTTGCGATGATACCTTCAGTCAGCATCTGAGCTTTTTGTTTGAGAAGGTCTTGCAGGACATCACGGACTTGACTTTCACTATCATGGATTTTTCGACGGATTCGTGCCAAATCCTCACTAGCAAAGTTCTCAATAAATCCAGCTTCGTTGATGGCTTGTAGATTTCCCTGTAAATGTGGAAAATCATGAAGTTTCTCAAACCAGTTAGCTAGGTGGTCTAAACGTACATTTTCAAGATTGTCATAAAAATTCTGCAATTCACGACTGGCAAAGATGACACGTTTGAGAAGGAGAAATTCCTCGATATTGAGGTCAGCACCCATCTCCAAACGTTTGGAGGTCGCTGCAATATCTTTTGTTGCAGAAATGCTGAAATGAGGATGTTCGACAAAGAGTTCTTGCATTTCCTTCATCTCTGCAAAAGCTTGCTTAATCTTGTCTCCTTTATCAGTCGGAGCAAGTTCTTTCAACTGCTCTAGTCCTTGCTCGGTCAAAAGATGAGGCTCAAATAAAGCCTTGACCTTATTAAATTCTAACGTTTCTAGTATCTTTTTATTCATTTTCTTTTCCTTCGTAATGAGCGAACAATTTTTAAAATTCTCACTCTTTTCAAAAAGGCTCCTAAACTATTGATACTCAATGAAAATCAGAGAGCAAACTAGGAAGCTAGCCGTAGGTTGCTCAAAGCACTGCTTTGAGGTTATAGATAAGACTGACGAAGTCAGTCACATATATAATCCAAGGCGAAGCTGACGTGGTTTGAAGAGATTTCCGAAGAGTATGAAATTGTAAACAAAAGGCTAGGAATAGTTCCCGCCCTTTTTATCCGATTATTTTGGTTACCCAGAGTTGTTTAATCACATGACTAGTGATTGGAACACTCTTGATAATATGTTTAGCTACAAAACTGTTTTCAAGTGAATTTTGAACAATTTGTAAAGGAACAGTCGCAAGAATGGTCAGTATCATCTGGAGGACAAACAAGGTCACAACCACTGATAAAACTCCTGCACCTATACGGAAATATTGACCCGCTAGCTTTTTAGTCGGTAGAAGATTAAGAAAGAGACCCAGCAAACGACCAATGCAATAAAATATAGTAAAGGCTAAGAGGTAACCAAGACCTGCATAAAAGACTTTGTCCAGCTGGAAAAGTTGATTTGACGGGAAAAAGAAGGTACCCTGCCCTTGCTGTGGACTTGCATATGGGATCAACAAATCAAATTGTTTCCCTAAAGATTGATAAAAATTTCCTGCAAGAAGAGCTGAAATCACAGTTGCTACAAAATAATAAATCTGTAGAACTAATCCTCTACGGTAACCGATATAAAAGCTCCATGCAAGAACCAATAAGAGAAGGACGGAAATCATAGCGAATCCTCAATTTTGCTCTGTTCTTGTTTTGCTGCTACAACCTGATGACGGAGAGCTTCTAATTCTTGCTCCTTATCATCAAATTCAATCTCACGACTGAGTTGAGTTGACAAGCTATTGACTGCTAATAAAATAGCGATTGTCTCATCATCCGCTCCAGGCATTTGTTCTTTGATTGCTTCATATTTTTCTGTTGCGACCTTGGCAATTTCCTCCATAAAGAGGTTATCATGCTCAGTTGTTAGGGTCAATGTTTTTTTGCCGAATGTAAACTTGTATCGATTTAAATTTGCCATAAAATTCACCTCACGATATTATACCAAATTTCACTAAGTTTGTCAGTTTTTACCAATTCTACAGCTTTTATGGTACAATAAGAACTATGGCAAGTATTACATTAACCCCGAGTGAAAAGGAAATCCAAGCCTTTGTTCAGCAATATGAACAGGCACTGACTCCTAGTAAAAATCCTTATATTCGCTACTTTTTGAAGCTTCCCCAAGCTAGTGTTTCTATCTACACTTCTGGAAAAGTCTTGCTTCAGGGAGAAATGGCTGAAAACTATGCCAGTTTTTTTGGTTATCAGGTCAGTCAAGGAACTAGCGGACAAAATTTCCCCTTGATTGGAACAGATGAGGTGGGGAATGGTTCCTACTTCGGTGGTCTGGCTGTAGTAGCATCCTTTGTGACTCCTGACCAACATGACTTCCTACGAAAACTAGGTGTAGGGGATTCTAAGACTCTGACAGACCAAAAGATTCGTCAGCTTGCCCCTCTGCTTAAGGAGAGAATCCAGCACCAAGCGCTGCTTCTTTCTCCAAGTAAGTATAATGAAGTCATTGGGGAGCGCTACAATGCCGTTTCCGTAAAGGTAGCTCTGCACAATCAAGCGATTTTTCTCCTCCTCCAAAAGGGAGTCCAGCCAGAAAAGATTGTGATCGATGCTTTTACGAGTACTCAAAACTATGAGAAGTACTTAAAAAATGAAGCCAATCATTTTTCTAATCCAGTCAGCCTAGAGGAAAAAGCTGAGGGTAAGTACTTGGCTGTCGCAGTAAGTTCTATCATTGCGCGTGATCTCTTTCTAGAAAATCTCGAAAATCTGGGTAGAGAACTTGGTTATCAACTTCCAAGCGGGGCTGGAACAGCTTCTGATAAGGTAGCTAGCCAAATCCTTCGTGCTTATGGTAGGCAGGGACTCAACTTCTGCGCCAAACTACACTTTAAAAATACTGAAAAAGCAAAAAAACTGCTAGAAAGGTAAATTATGAAATATTTAAAATCGTTTTTAAAAGAGTGGAGTTTTATCCTCATTATCACTCTTATCGCCCTTAGTCGTCTCTTTCTCTGGAGGAATGTCAGTGTAGAAGGACATTCAATGGATCCTACCTTGGCAGATGGAGAAGTCCTCTTTGTGGTTAAACATCTCCCAATCAATCGTTTTGATATTGTGGTTGCTCATGAAGACGATGGGAACAAGGATATCGTTAAACGGGTCATTGGTATGCCAGGAGATACCATTCGTTATGACAACGATAAACTCTATATTAACGGTCAAGAAACTGACGAGCCCTATTTAGCCGAATACCTTAAGCGTTTCAAGGAAGATAAACTCCAAAGCACTTATACTGGAACTGGTTGGGACGGCAAAAAGGGCGAATACTTTAGAACCATTGCCCAAAAGGCTCAGGCCTTTACCCTAGATGTTAATTACAACACTAGCTTCACCTTCACTGTTCCAGAAGGAGAATACCTCCTACTGGGTGATGACCGTCTGGTATCTAGCGACAGTCGACACGTTGGTACCTTTAAGGCAAAAGATATCATCGGAGAAGCAAAATTCCGCTTCTGGCCACTCAATCGTATCGGAACATTTTAAAAACTAAACTAGGAAGAGGCCGAGAATTTCCCATCTCAGCCTCTTCTCATTCTATTTTGACTAAATCTGGGATAAATTTTCTCAGACACTATTGTAAGGAATTTTATGGAAGTTTATTTTTCAGGCACCATTGAACGCATTATTTTTGAAAATGTCAGCAATTTTTTCCGTATTTTACTCCTAGATATTGAGGATACCAATGCTGAAGACTTTGATGATTATGAAATCATTGTCACAGGTACCATGGCTGATATCATTGAAGGAGAGGAATACACCTTTTGGGGACAAATTGTCCAACACTCCAAGTATGGGGAACAGTTACAAATGACTCGCTATGAGAGAGCCAAGCCGACTAGTAAGGGCTTGGTCAAGTATTTCTCCAGTAGCCATTTTAAGGGAATTGGACTCAAAACAGCCCAGAAAATTGTGGATATTTACGGAGATAACACTATTGACAAAATCTTAGAAAATCCAGACAAACTCCAGTCTATCTCTGGACTCTCTGCTAAAAACCGTGAGGCCTTTGTCTCAACTCTTCGTCTTAATTACGGAACAGAGATGGTCTTAGCCAAACTGGCTAATTACGGCATCCCAAATAAACTAGCCTTCCAGATTCAAGACTTTTACAAGGAAGAAACGCTAGAGATTGTCGAGAATTATCCCTATCAACTGGTTGAGGATATCAAGGGCTTGGGATTTACCATTGCTGACCAACTGGCCCAAGAATTGGGAATTGAGAGTCAAGCTCCCGAGCGCTTCCGTGCTGGTCTCGTCCATAGTCTCTTTCAAGGTTGCATGGAAACAGGAGATACCTATATGGAAGCTAGAGACTTGTTGGAGCAAACCCTCAACCTTCTTGAATCCTCCCGTCCAGTCGAACTAGAGCCGAGTCAAGTTGCCCAAGAGCTTGCTTATCTGATTGAAGAAGATAAGGTCCAGCAGATTGATACCAAAATCTTTGATAATAGCCTCTTTTTTGCAGAAGAAGGGATTCGCAGCCATCTCATCAGAATCCTCGAAAAAGGACAGAGTAAAAAACAGGATCTAGAGACTATTCAAGACCATATCACAACTGTTGAGGAAGAACTGGGGATTGAGTATGATAGTATTCAAAAACAGGCCATCTGCGATGCTATCCAGAACAAGGTCTTTATCCTTACAGGTGGACCTGGTACAGGTAAGACTACTGTTATCAACGGCATTATCGCTGTCTATGCTCTCTTAGAAGGACTGGATCTCAAGAAAAAGAGCAATCTGCCCATTCTCCTAGCTGCTCCCACTGGTCGCGCGGCTCGTCGCATGAATGAATTGACAGGTCTACCTAGTGCAACTATTCACCGCCACTTGGGTATGACTGGGGACGACGATACCAGCCATCTGGAAGATTATCTGGATGCTGATTTTATCATCGTAGATGAGTTCTCTATGGTGGATACTTGGTTAGCTAACCAGCTCTTCTCCAATATCTCCTCTAACAGTAAAATCCTTATCGTTGGTGATAGCGATCAGTTACCTTCTGTCAGTCCTGGTCAAGTCCTAGCAGATTTACTCCAGATACCAACCATACCTCAAACACGTTTGGAAAGAATCTACCGTCAGAGCGAAGAATCGACCATCGTCACTCTTGCAAGTCAGATTCGTCAAGGAATATTGCCTGCAGATTTTACCCAGAAAAAAGCAGATCGCTCCTACTTTGAAATTGCTAGTAACCATATCCCTGCTAGCATTGAAAAAATCCTAGGTGCTGCTATCAGAAGTGGCATCCCTGCTCGTGATATTCAAGTTCTTGCCCCTATGTACCGTGGAACTGCTGGTATTGATGCCATCAACCAGCTCATGCAAGACCTACTCAATCCTCCACAAAAAGACCAGCTTAGCTTTGAAGTTCCTCAGTGTCACTATCGAACAGGAGATAAGGTTATCCACCTAGTCAACGATGCAGAGGTCAATGTTTTTAATGGAGACTTAGGCTATATCACAGACTTGATTCCAGGAAAATACACTGAATCCAAGCAAGATGAAATTATGATTGATTTTGACGGCAATGAGGTCTCCTATCCTCGAAATGAATGGTACAAGATTCGCTTAGCCTATGCCATGAGTATCCATAAGTCTCAAGGTAGCGAGTTTCCTGTTGTTATCCTGCCTATCACCAGTGCAAGCAAGCGCATGTTGGAACGTAATCTCATCTATACGGCCATCACCCGTGCTAAAAGTAAGCTCATTTTACTAGGTGAATTACAGGCCTTTGATTATGCAACCCAACACATCGGAACAGCTCGTAAAACCTATCTAATTGAACGTTTCAGCGACTTAATAGAATCAACTGATAAAACTGGTAAATCAGCTACTGAAGCTGCACCAGTTACAGATACTGAACAATCCTACATTCTAACCGAAGACAACTGGTCTAATATTCCAGCCATGATTGGGATTACTGAAGAAGACCTGCAAGAATTTTTCAGAAAATAAAGCATAAGAAAACCCACCGATTCGGTGGGCTTTTATCTTGTAAAGATTATTTTACTGTTGCAGTGCTTGTGATCAATTCAACAGCTTTTTTCACTGCGATATCGTGTTTCAACATTTCAGCTGAAAGCAAGCTTTGTACTTGTGCAACTTCCATGTTGTAATCTGCAGCCAATTGCTCGATTTCTTTTTGGATTTCTTCTTCAGTAGCGTCAAATCCTTCAGCTTTCGCAACTGCTTCGATAACAAGGTTAGTCTTAGTACGTGACTCAGCTTCTGCTTCGTATTGTTTGTGAAGGTCTTCTTGAGTAGTTCCAGTGATTTGGAAGTACATGTCAGGGTTAATACCTTGACGTTGCAAGTTTCCAAGGAATTCATTTACTGAACGGTGAACCTCTTCGTGGATCATTTCTTCTGGAAGTTCTACGATTTCAGCATTTTCAACTGCTTTATCGATTGCTGCACCTTCAACTGCATCCTTGTATGCTTCTTCTTTAGCAGCAGCCAATTCATTGCGGTATTTTTCTTTCAATTCAGCAAGAGTTTCAACTTCTTCATCGATGTCTTTTGCAAGTTCATCGTCAAGAGCTGGAACTTCTTTAGCTTTTACTTCGTGGATAGTTGTTACGAATTTAGCTTCTTTACCAGCAAGGTCTTCAGCTTGGTAGTCTTCTGGGAATGTTACGATAACATCAACAGTTTCACCAGCTGAGTGACCTACCAATTGGTCTTCGAAACCAGGGATGAATTGACCTGAACCAAGTCCAAGTGAGAAGTTTTCACCTTTTCCGCCATCAAATTCAACACCGTCGATAGAACCAACGAAGTCGATGACAACAGTGTCGCCGTTTTCAACAGCAGCTTCTTTGATCACCAATTCTGCCAAGTTGTTGCGTTCACGTTCGATGCGTTCTTCAACGTCAGCATCTGTTACTTCTTTTTCTACATCTACTGATACTTCAAGGTTTTTGTAGTCACCCAATTTAACTTCTGGTTTTGTAACAACTTCAGCAGTGATAATCCAGTCTTGACCTTTTTCCATTGAAGTTACGTCAATTTTTGGTTGTGCAACTACTTCAAGACCAGCTTCTTTTACAGCTGCTTCATAAGCGTTTGGCAAAAGAGCGTTCATAACGTCTTGGTAAAGTGACTCTTCACCAAATTTTTGGTCGAAGATAGGACGTGGAAGATGACCTTTACGGAAACCAGGAACGTTAAGAGATTTCTTTACTGAGTTAAATACACGATCCAATTCTGGTTTGATTTGGTCTTGAGAGATAGTGAAAGTCAAGACACCACGGTTTGTTTCTTTGTTTTCAAATGATACAGACATTCTGTCATTTCTCCTTAAAATTTTTTTAAATACAGTCTATTATATCATATACTAGTAACTTTTTTCAAGTCAGAACCGAGTTTTCAGGCTTGCTTGAGATACTTGCTTGCTTCTTTGATACTAAGTTCAGCCATTCTTTCCTTGTTTTTTTCGATGAAACTTGCTACCCATTCTGGATTAGTCTTAGAGTAGTCTCTTAGAGCCCAGCCGATGGCTTTATTGATAAAAAATTCTGTCTGGTCCAGATTGTTTAGTAGGATTTTTTCCATCAGTCGGACATTCGTTTTTTCTTTTCTTAATAACTGGTGATCGATAGCGACTCGTCTCAGCCAGATATTGTCTGATAGGCTCCATTGGAGGATTATTTTCTCCAGTTCTGGCTTGTCATACACCAAACTCCCTACTACTCGATCTAGAATATCTATCGTATCCCACCAAGACTTGGTCACGACCAGACGCTCAAGCTTAGGCAAATCGCTCTCTGTTAGATAAGATTGCATAGCTTTCAAATAGTTGGCCCCCACATACTGGTATTCTCTTGGCTCCTTTTCCCAACAAGTGTCCACAAAATCCCAATCGATGATCTTTGTTTTTTTCTCGCTTGGAAAGTATTTTCTATAGAGCGCATTTCTTTCAGGTGCCGCAATACCTAGAAAGGAAAATTGCTGGCGCATATAGGCTTCCATAGGCCCTGCCTTTTTCGGATCTTTTGCCGCTTCTAGCTCCACAAGTAAATCTGCTAAACTCATCTAAAAATCCTCATGGCCTACCAAGTGATGCTGAAAGGCATAGACTGCTGCTTGGGTGCGGTCGCTAACCTGAAGTTTAGCAAGGATGTTTGAAACATGAGTTTTTACAGTTTTGAGGGAGATAAACAATTCATCTGCGATCCGCTGATTTTCATAACCCTTAGCAATTAGTTGAAGGACATCCCGTTCACGCGCAGTCAAGTCTTCATGAAGTTCAATATGATTACGGTTGTATTCTACCTTCTTACTCACCTCTTGTTCAATAGCTAGCTCTCCAGCCGCTACCTTACGAACAGCGTGTAGCAACTCATCTGCGCTTGAAGTCTTAAGCATATAGCCTTTAGCTCCAGCATTCAAGACTGGCATGATTTTTTCATTGTCAAGATAAGAGGTCACAATCAAGATTTTAGCCTCTGGCCATTCTCTGAGAATAGCTAGTGTCGCGTCAATCCCATTGACTTCAGGCATGACAATATCCATGACAATCACATCTGGACGAAGCTCTAAGGCCATGGAAATCCCTTCCGCACCATTGGTTGCTTCTCCTACAACCTCTACATCATCTTGTAATTCAAAATAACTTTTTAAACCCAGACGCACCATTTGGTGGTCATCTACCAATAATAGTTTCATCTTACTTCCTCTTATCTATCCAAATCAAGCAAGGGAATGCGGATATCCACTGCCAAACCTTGCTTGGGAGCTGTTAATAATTGTATAGTCCCAGCCATATCTTCCACTCGTTCTTTAATATTGCGTAAACCATAGCTTAATTCATCAACATCATCTAGCTGAAAACCACGACCATTGTCTGCTAGCTTCAACTGTAATTCCGTTTCCGTTTGATAAAGGTAAACATCTAGACAGGAAGCTTGTGCATGCCGAAGGGTATTACTAATCAATTCTTGGACAATTCGAAAGACATGCTCCTCAATCTTTTTAGGTAGTTCGTATACCTGATATTTAAAGCTGACTTTGAGCTCACTTTTTTCTTCTAGCTCTTTGAGAAGTAGCTGAATCCCCTCCACCAAGCTTTTTTGTTCCAGTTCAATTGGTCGTAAATGCAAAAGAAGAATGCGCAAGTCTCTTTGAGCTGTCTCTAAAATGGCAGTCACACTTTGGAGTTGTGTTTGCATCTTCTCTCTGT
The DNA here is from genome assembly GCF_047464415.1 of Streptococcus infantis. Lineage (GTDB taxonomy): Bacteria > Bacillota > Bacilli > Lactobacillales > Streptococcaceae > Streptococcus > Streptococcus infantis_AE. The sequence goes on from NZ_JASHBX010000015.1 coordinate 40,551, forward strand.
CTAATTTGGAAGCTTGTTGGCTGAGCCCCGATAAAATCATATGAGCAGCAAAAATTTCTTGACTAACCGTATCATGCAAGTCACGTGCGATTCGCTTGCGCTCCTTTTCAACAATTTCTTCTTCTTTGACCAAGGCCTGATTGTCTGCTTTTTGAATAGCTTCTGTCAACAAACCAAGCTTTCCTGACAAGTTTCTAAAACTTGCGTCTAAGTCAGCTTCTCCCAGACTTTCAATATCTTTGCCAGCTAGCAGACGTTTGAGATTTGCTTGGATTCTTCTCTTTGAAATTTCGTCAACAATTGTCCAGAATAGGACTAATAAAAAGGCTAGGGCAAAACTAAACATCAGGGCTAGAAAAAGGACTTTTTCTGTCTTTTCTAAATCTTGAAAGAGAGAAGTCCACTCTAAATCCAGAACCTTAAAAATGCTTCGAAATAGAAAAGCAACAAATAGAAATGAGGTGAGACCGATTAAAATATAAGGTTGTTTTTTCATCCTCGCACCACCTCAACATCTCCAACCATAGTTGTCAAAAGAATCTTAACACTCTTAGGACTCTTGAGATAATCCTTGGTTTCTTGATGAAATTGCTCATTGCGCAAAGCTCGCTTAGGCTGGTCAAAGAAGGTTAAATCTCCGTACAGAGAATTGACACTGAGGCTGACTTCTACATCCACTGGTACAATAATTCTGGTTGTTCCGACTAGTTTTCTCAAGATGATGACATTATCATGATTGCTCAAAATCACGTGCTCTAGATGAATGGTATCCTTCCCCATGAGACGAAAAAGATTGATATCATCAAAGCGGCAAGTCTGGTAGCTTGAGAAGTGATGGAGATTTCCAAACCAGCGATTTTTCTCCCTCTTTACCGTCACTACTTCTTCAAAAATCAGATTGGTATCTTCTTTTTCTTGGTTCATCATAGGATAAAGCAAGAACAGGCTGTATATCAAGGCCACAAAGATAGCCATAATAACAAAAGGATTGAGCATGATGATAAAGAAAAATAGGATGCTCACTGCCACTAATATGAGGTTATTTCCCTGTCTTCCAGTATAGTATCGAATCAGCAGTAAAAACAAGAGCAATATCAGCAGAAAACGGGAAAAATGCTCTGATACCATCATAATCAGAGCTCCTGTTAATAAACAAGCTTCAATAAATAGAAAAATTTGAAATTTTCGCATGTATCCGTCCTCTCTATTTTATTGTATCACAAAACCAAAAAGTCACATCAGTCTGAGGAATGATAAAGAGACCGGGACCAAAATCCCGACCTCCTTATAGTTGATCTTTTGCTTCTTTTAATTTTCCGTAAAGGAGATAGTCGACCTCTTGCAAATCCTCAATTCTTTTACAATTAAGGGCACACATAATCAAGCGTAGGTCTTCTTTCCAACCTTCAACAATAGAAATAACGACATCAACTGAGTAATTCTCAACCAGCTCTAACATGGTGCGTGATAGTCCAACCGCCTTGGCTCCAAAGACCAAGCATTTGATGATGTCTAGTGGATTGCGCACCCCTCCGCTAACCAAAAGCTCCATCTTATCTTTCCAGTCTTGGGCATTGATAAGAGCCTGCATGGTCGATTGCCCCCAATCATTGAGGTAGTCCCGTTGACCACTACGACGATTTTCGATATAGGCAAAGCTAGTTCCCCCACGACCAGACAAATCAACCGTACGTATCCCCATCTCGTATGCCTTAGAAATGGTCTTCACATCCATACCAAAGCCGACCTCTTTTAAAACAAGGGGCACAGAGATTTGATCAGCATAATCTTTCAGATTGCTTTGCCACAATCTAAATTGACGCTCACCTTCTGGCATGAGCAATTCCTGCATAACATTCACATGAACTTGCAAGAGAAGAGGATTCATCTCTTTCACTGTTTGTAATCCTAGTTCTACAGGTTTATCCAAGCCAATATTTGTTCCAAGAAGGAGGTCAGGATGATTTGACTTCACGGAAAAAGAATCATCTGATGGATCCTTAAGTGCAGCGCTGTAAGAACCTGTCACAAATAAAATCCCACAAGCATCTGCCACCTGAGCCAATTTTTGATTGATTTCTCTGCCCTTGTCACTACCGCCTGTCATAGCATTTATATAAAAAGGAAAGTCCCATTTGCGACCTGCAAATTCTGTCGAAAGATCAATCTCATCTAAGTCATATAAGGGTAGTGAGGAGTGGATTAACTCCACCTCATCAAAACTATTATAAGAACTTTTTTGTTCAAGGGCATAGCGGATGTGCTCATCCTTCCGATTCGTCGTCATGTCCTATCCTTTCTTGATACAAGAGCTCAATCCCTAGATTAGCCCAGCGTTTTTTCAGTAATGTAGTCGAATCTTGGTCAAAACTGAGAGCAATCCCACAGTCTCCACCACCAGCACCACTACTTTTTGCAACAGCTTTTAAGTCTTGGCTAGCATTTTTTAATTGCCTGAGCGAAGGTGTATAAATATCTGAACTCAAGCCTTTTAAAAGCAGACTAGCCTGATTTAGCAAGTCAATGATTTTATCTTCTTGACCCGCCTCTAAAGCCTTTACCAAGTTAGTTACTGTTTCTTTCGAAGCCTGCAAGAAGCTAGCGTTCATATTGTTCTTGATTTGCTTGACCATATGACTAGACACCGCTACTTCCTTGGTCCAACCTACCAGAAAATCAAAGTCCAAGGCCGGTTCAACACTCCTAATAGAAAAGCCCCAATCACGTGCTAATACAGTTGGCAAGTCTTCTTTTTCTAGCCATTCTGCCACTTTCTCACGGTCAAAAGACTGATAGAGGACCAGGTCTTCTGAAACGATACAGGCAATATCACCCATGGAACCATTATCTCCACGTTTGAGAAGTACAGCACTCGCCAGTTTAAACAAAAAGTCTCTTTCAACAGGTCTTTCATAGAAAGCAAGCATAGCCTTGATGACCAAGACAACTACACTACCACTAGAGCCCAGACCAAACTTCTTGCCCTCACGCTCCATTTTCCCGCGAATATCTATGGAAAAAGGACGCAAGTCAACTCCCTGGGAAGTCAGATATTCCTCCACCAAGGCAACTGTTTCTTGAATCAAGGCATAAGAAGAATCTGGTCGCAAGTCTACACTATAGGAAAACATATCTGAGTAGAGTCGATAAACTTCCGAAGACTCAATCTCAGCCGTCATATAGATGGGAATAGCTTTTATTAGTGCCAACTGTCCTGGTTCTAAAATGGCATACTCCCCAGCCCAATAGAGCTTCCCACAAGTCTTAACAATCGTCATCTTGGCTCAAGTCCTTTGTTTTTGATACGATTAAGCGATAGCGTTGACCTAAGAGTTCTGATAGATGTTCCAAGTCTTTTTCTAAACAAAGAACCTTGACATTAGGGCCCGCATCCATGGTGAAGTAACAATTCTCACCTTGTTTACGTAGCTGACGAACGAAATCCATAGCCTCATAACTCGCATCTGTCAGATAAGAGAAGGATGGAGTTGCGGTCTTTGTCGTCGCATGCATAGCCAATGCATTCTTCTCTGTCAGTTCTCCAACTTTTTTAAAGTCATTTTCCTTGAGGTAAATTAGCATATCCTTGTAGTCTTGCTCAGACTGACGAATCCAGTCCTCAAATGTTGTTGAAGTTTCCACGCAGAGTTTCATGCCATCCCGACTAGAGATTGGTTTTTTCTGGTCTTCCAAGACCAACATAATCATAGCTAGCTTCAAGTCAGTTTCGACAGGATAGATTTCTCCACTATCCTTATCCCAAGCTGCTATCGGTCCATAAAAACTACGAGATGAAGAACCAGATGCGAACTTAGCTTCCAAGGCTAATTCTTTACGATCTAGCCCTAATTGGAAGTAAGCATTGCAGGCTTTAACTAGGGCAGACAAACCACTAGAACTTGAAGAAAGACCTGCAGCTGTTGGCATATTGTTCTTGGTATCGATACGAACAAAACCTGCTCCTTCAGGACGGTAGCGGTCAATGATTTTACCCATCTTGACATGCTCAGCTTCGTTTTGCAACTGACCATTGATGTAGAAAGCATCCGAGCTTGCATCTGCTGGTAAAGGAGAAAGTGTTGTCTCCGTATACATATTTTCTAAGGTTAGAGAAATACTGCTAGTTGCAGGAACCATCTCTTTTTCTGCTTTCTTCCCCCAATATTTGATAATGGCAATATTGGCATAGGAACGTACTGTTACAGGCTTTCGATCCATGTCTGAACAGCTCCTTTCTCTTCTAATCTTTCTGCTAGTTCTTGCGCTTGGCTCTCATTAGCAACCAAGGCGATGATGCAGCCTCCTAGACCACCACCACTCATCTTGGCACCTAAAGCGCCGTGTTCAAGAGCAGTTTCAACCAAGGCATCCGCCTCAGGGCTACTAACTCCGATTTCTTTTAGATTTCCATGAGCTTTGGTTAGAATTTCTCCCAGCTTCATGGCATCTTTTGTTTGAATAGTTTTTTCTGCTTCTTGGGTCAACTCTCCTAGTGCATGCAAGAATGGTAAGGCATCCTTGCCCTTGCTCTGCACGACTTGGATAGCTTCACGAGTATGCCCATAGACTCCTGTATCTGCAATAACCAGATAAGCTGATAAATCCATGGTTAATTCTTCAAAACCAACATTCTTGATAAAACGGATAGGTTGGTCACTAAGACAGGTCTTGGCATCCAAACCACTAGGATTCATATGGGCAATCATCTCCGCCCGATTGACCAAAATCTCTAACACATCATGTGGAAGTTCTGCTTTGTAATAATCAAATACTGCACGAATGGCCGCAATACTTATAGCTGCTGAAGATCCCATCCCCCGTTTTTCAGGAATAGCCGAGTCAATTTGACAACGGATGCAAGCATCCTGGATATTTAAATACTCGAGAGAAGCATAAACTGCCATGGACAAGGTATCCTCTTCAAAAAGACGCCATGGTGTCGCTGCTGGAACCACCCAACAAGTCACTTCAACCTCTAAAAGAGGTAAAGAGATGGCTGGGTAGCCATAAACCACCGCATGCTCTCCGATTAAAATAATTTTACTATGTGCCTGACCGACACCAACTTCTTTTGTCATTTAATCCTACTATCAGATGAAAATCATCTGTTTCTAGATAAAATTTTAGAACTTTATTCCTTTCTATTTTATTATATTTTCACAAAAAAAGCGATTGTTTCCTTTCACAATCGCTTGTTTTCATTATTGTACCCACTCACCATTATAGTTGACCTGGTAGCCACCTACTGTGGTATTTACAGCTAAGGCACCTGAACTATAGGCATAGTACCATTTACCATTAACTTGGAACCAGCCTGTCACCATAGCTCCTGACGAACGAAGATAATACCAAGTATTATCGACATAAATCCAGCCCGTTTTCATATCACCGTTTTGAGCATCTAAATAATACCAAGTTGAACCATCTAGATACCAATCTGTCGCCATAGCTCCTGATGAACGGAGATAGTACCACTTGTTACCAAGATACTGCCAACCAGTTTGCATTGTAGCAGTTGTTGGATCAAGATAGTACCAAGTTGAATTGTCGTTAATCCAACCACGTGCGAGCTCCCCAACAGTCAATCTGTTGATGCGGGAATAAAAGCCACCATCCTTCTGTAAATAATACCAGTGCCCCTCGTCATATACCCAACCAGTTTTTAAAGTGTGATAGCTACGCTGATCTTCAAAATAATAGACTCGTTTCTCTGCTGGACTATCATATTGTTCCCCATGATGTTTGTTGGTATTTGTAGCAGTTTTTGCTTCTAAAACTTGCTTACCAACAAATTCTTGTAGTACCCCATCTTGACCAAAGTAAAACCAATCTGGTCTAAAAGCAACATCTTGCCTTATAGAAGAACCAATCGTAACCCCTTCGTGTGGAGCAGGTATATATTGCCAGCCGACAACCATCTCTCCAGATAAAGGATCAAAATAATAGTACTTACCATCAATCACTCGCCAGTAGGTTTCTTTGAGTTCCCCCTTCTTGTAGTAGGTTCTACCATTTTCTTGGACAAATTGCCAACCTTCTGAATCAGCATCATCCGCGAATACTGTACTTGTAGCTAACAGACCAAAGAAGAAGACTGCAAGTCCAGCTTGCATCATTTTTTTAAAAATTTCATTCTTGTTTCCTCCAAAATGATTGTAGCAAAGATTAAATCATATGTCAACATTTCAACGACTTCAAAAAAAGGGCTCTATAATATTTGTAGTGGGTAAATCCCCTATGGATCTTATGGAGCCTATTTTTGTGTAGAAAAAAAGTCCCATAAGATCTATAATGAAAAGCGACCAAACCATCATTAGAAAGAATCATAT
>NZ_JASHBX010000016.1:0-39600 GCF_047464415.1 Streptococcus infantis
ATATGATTCTTTCTAATGATGGTTTGGTCGCTTTTCATTATAGATCTTATGGGACTTTTTTTCTACACAAAAATAGGCTCCATAAGATCCATAGGGGATTTACCCACTACAAATATTATAGAGCCGGTTTTTAAAGTTCTTTGTTAACTATGGTTGAGATAGAAGATTTAGTTAGAGTGGGATGTAGCCGAAAAGTAATCTCTACAATCTGAATGAAAAAGGAGGAATCTACCCAAATATGAGATAGATTCCTCCTTTTGTTTACTTATTTTTGATTTAGTAAAGCTATAATCCTTTTCATAGTAATCACGAATATAGTCATTGCTTCTTGCAATTTTATGTAAAAAAAGACCAAATGATCCAGGTGTATCAATAACATGTCGGTATTACATTTCCGGATTTCTAGCCTCTCTCTTGTAGCGCTATTTAGTTTTTCCTTTAAAATACAATATCTTCTGAAAAGATGTTCGTAACCCTTAAGGGTAATAGAATAGATTTTAGATTTATCCTCTTTTTGGGTAACATCCTATTTTTGAAAAGCAGATTTGACAATGCTTAATATCAAAATAGTGGGTTTCCTGAGTAATATATCTATTCATTTTTTTCCTGTCTTATCTTCTTTCTGTACAAACAAAGAGGACCTGTATCCTTATTAAAGAAAAAATCTTCTTTGCGACTAAAATCATTAACAAAAGCTAGATGTAGCTTAGCGACTAAATTCATATGTTCCTTTTTGGTAAATTGAATTCTATATCTCCCAGAATAGACTCTATCCCCTAAAACAATTAGGTCATTATCCTTGGTTTTATGATAAATTTTTTCTACAATAGGATTAAAATTTTTCACCAGTTATCACGACACAGACTATGATCATACGATCGTCTATTATTGTAAGATGCTCTTTAGAGCTATAAAAGGAGCTATTTAAGTAAGCTTCATTTTTAACAGAGGTTTATAAGTGTTATAGATATCTTCCATACTTCTTTAAGCAAATTTAATTTTTGTGAAACCACAAATAATGTTGTTAATTCTTCCTGTTTTTATAGGGCTGATACCAACTATTGTGTATATCTCAATTCAGCTTTAAGATAATACTCTTGAGACTTGCTAGGGAATTCTTCCTTGATATCTTCGGAGTATTGCAAAATTTTTTTCCGCAAGATTTTGAGCATTTACGCAGAATTTCTTATGATTTTAATAAGTTTTAGCATGAGTCGCACCCATAATGAGAATTTTACTTTCAATCAAGTCGTGTTCAAGATAGATTTTTCTATTTTTAGTGATGAATCAATTAACTCTTCGGCTTTGATTCGAAATTTATGGAATTGAGTCAATGAAGAGATTCAATAGAAGCTATACCAAGGAAATTTTTAAAAGCACATCAGAAAAGGATTGCATAAACACATCCATATCAGATAATGTAGAGTTGTCTTTTAACTAGTGATGGTTTAACATTATCATCGCATTCACAGTCAGAACTATAATTTTTTAACTCATCGTATCGTAAATAAAGCTAAATCACAACGTTCTGTTAGCTGGCGTAAAAAAGTTTCTTTTGAAAAAAGATCATATAGACTGGAATAGGGAAAAACTTTTTAAAGTTAACTGATTATAAGACATGCAATCACGTTAACTCTTAAGTATACCATCCCCTAAAAGAATAGCTAATGATGACTTTTTCATTAGGTTTTCAGAATGATTTTAGTAGCATTTATTCCGTGAGGAATTACGAGAGACATAGACAGAGTAACAAGGAATTATGAAAATTCACTTGAAGTAGCACTAAAGATGAAGTTGCAAAATTTTATCTTAGACATCCTTAAGAACCTGATTATTTTAGCTGTCTCCTTTATTGCTATTCCACACACAATAAGATTAGAACTGGTTATGCTCGCCTATTTTGATCTATAAACTAATTTAATTTTTAAAAGGATTTAATTATTCTTCGTTAAATGTTATGAGTTTTGATATCAAGAGTTTCACTTCTTAAGAAATTTATAAAAAATATGTTTGAAATCATTAAATGTTTAATTCGTAAACAAAAAAAATAAAAATCAAACAAAATACAACAAAAAACATTGACAACGGTTTCATATAGTGTTATACTTGTACCATAAAAGTTAAATATGAAGGGAGAAGGTCATGGGATTAGATCATTTCTTTGACAAAGACTTAGTCTTTTGCTTAGAAGCAGATAATCAAGAGCAACTTTTCGATCAAGTTGCAACCCTATTGGAAGAAAAGAAAGTTGTTACAGAGACCTATCGATCGGCCTTGATTGAACGTGAAAAATCGTTCCCAACTGGTTTGGATATGGAGTTTTTAGGGAAGGATTTGCCTAACGTAGCTATCCCTCATACTGATACAATTCATAATCTAACTGAAAATGTTGTCGTGGTTCGTCTGGAAAAACCGGTAACGTTCCACAATATGATTGCACCTGATAAGGAAGTAGAAGTATCATTACTCTTCTTTATCATCAACAATTCAAGTTCAAGTCAAACAAATATACTTGCACAGTTGATGGACTTCTTTACAGGCAATGGTCATCTTGAAGCGCTGTCTAAGATTACGGAACCTGAAGCTTTGTTCCAATATATCTCAGAAGCGACTGCTTAATTTGTTAATAATTTTTATATAAAAACGGAGGAAATCCAAATGATTAAAATTCTTGCTGCTTGTGGTGCAGGTGTTAACTCAAGCCACCAAATTAAAAGTGCTCTTGAAGAAGAACTTTCTAACCGTGGGTACGATGTTCAATGTGATGCTGTTATGGTAAAAGATGTCAATGAAGACTTGATTAAAGGTTATGATATCTTCACACCAATCGCTGCTACTGATTTAGGTTTTGAACCAGGTATCCCAGTTGTTGAAGCAGGACCAATCTTGTTCCGTATTCCAGCTATGAGCGCTCCAGTTTATGACAATATTGAAGCAGCTATCAAAGAACATGGTCTAAGCTAATTATTAATTTGTAAATATTCCATAAAAATAAAGGGAGGAAAATTATGGATATCATTATCGAACTAGCCAATAAGCTGTTCAAACCTATCTTGGAAATGGGTGGACCAATCATCATGCTGATCATCTTGACAGTATTGGCTCTACTTTTTGGAGTGAAATTCTCCAAAGCGCTTGAAGGTGGTATCAAACTTGCCATCGCTCTTACTGGTATCGGTGCTATCATCGGAATGCTTAACGGAGCTTTCTCAGCTTCTCTTGCAAAATTCGTTGAAAATACTGGTATTCAATTGAACATCACCGACGTTGGTTGGGCACCACTTGCTACAATCACTTGGGGTTCAGCTTGGACACTTTACTTCTTGCTTGTGATGTTGATCGTCAACATTGTAATGCTTGCAATGAAGAAAACTGATACACTTGACGTCGATATCTTTGATATCTGGCACTTGTCTATCACAGGTCTTTTGATCAAATGGTACGCTGACAACAATGGAGTTAGCCAAGGAGTTTCACTCTTCATCGCGACTGCAGCAGTTGTTCTTGTTGGGGTTCTTAAAATCATCAACTCTGACTTGATGAAACCAACATTTGATGACCTTCTTAACGCACCAAGTTCATCACCAATGACTTCAACTCACATGAACTACATGATGAACCCAGTTATCATGGTTTTGGATAAGATTTTTGATAAACTCTTCCCAGGTCTTGATAAATACGACTTTGACGCTGCTAAATTGAATAAACGAATCGGTTTCTGGGGATCTAAATTCTTCATCGGTTTCATCCTTGGTATCGTTATCGGTTTGATGGGAACTCCACATCCAGTTCCTGGTGTTGAAGGTGCTGATAAATGGGAACTTGTTATTAAAGGTTGGTTGTCACTTGGTTTGACTGCCGGTGTCTGCTTGGAGCTCTTCTCATTGATCGGTTCATGGTTCATCGCAGCCGTAGAACCACTTTCACAAGGTATTACAAACGTTGCTACTAAACGTCTTCAAGGACGTAAATTCAACATTGGTCTTGACTGGCCATTTATCGCTGGTCGTGCTGAAATCTGGGCTTGTGCCAACGTACTTGCACCAATCATGTTGGTTGAAGCAGTGCTTCTTTCAAACGTCGGAAATGGTATCTTACCACTTGCTGGTATCATCGCAATGGGTGTAACTCCAGCTCTCTTGGTAGTTACTCGTGGTAAATTGCTCCGTATGATTATCTTCGGAACACTCTTGTTGCCACTCTTCCTTCTTTCAGGTACACTTATCGCACCATTTGCAACAGAACTTGCTAAAGGTGTAGGTGCCTTCCCAGAAGGTGTAAGCCAAACTCAATTGATTACTCACTCAACTCTTGAAGGACCAATCGAAAAACTATTTGGTTGGGCAATTGGTAACGCTACAACTGGTGATATCAAAGCAATCCTTGGCGCATTAGTATTCCTAGTATTCTACGTTGGTATCTTTGCATGGTACAGAAAACAAATGATCAAACGTAATGAAGAATACGCAGCAAATGCAAAATAATTCGCTCCTAAAAATGTAAATTGTAAAAACTAGGTTGTCAGTTTCCAAATCTGGAGTCGACAGCCTAGTTTTTTTAGGCCTTAAATAAATGGAGGTAATTCTAATGATTGAATTAAAAACAGAACAGCTAAGTGTACAGTTTCAAACTTTTGGTGGTGCACTTTCTTCAATAAAAGATAAAGATGGAATTGAGTATTTGTGGCAGGGAGATCCAACTTACTGGAGTGGACAAGCACCTGTTTTATTTCCAATCTGTGGATCCGTTAGAAATGATACTGTTTTGTATGATCAAGATGATGGTAGTCAAGTAAAAGGTAAAATTCCACGTCATGGTTTGGTTCGAAAAAAAGAATTTGAATTAGTAGAACAAACAGAGAACTCTGTCACCTTTGCTATCGAAGATGACCAAGAAATGTATGAGAACTATCCCTATCATTTTCGCCTAGAAATAACTTATACTGTTACTGGAAAGACTATTCGTACACAGTATCAAGTTACCAATAAGGAAACAGATAAGAAAATGCCTTACTTTATTGGTGGACATCCAGGCTTTAACTGTCCTTTATTTGATGATGAAGCTTATGAAGACTACTATCTTGAATTTGAAATGCCAGAAACTTGTACAGTTCCTAAACCATTCCCAGAAACAGGGATGTTAGATTTTCAAGATAGAAGTAGCTGGTTAAAAGACCAAAAAGAATTGGATCTAAACTATGATTTCTTTAGTTATGATGCCGTGACTTTAGATGAATTAACCTCTCGCTCTGTTTCCTTACGGTCACGTAAGCATGATAAGGGATTAAAACTGGACTTTGAAGAGTTTCCAAACCTCATCGTTTGGTCAACGCTTAATAAAGGTCCTTTCCTTGCTCTGGAACCTTGGTCAGGTTTGTCAACTTCACTCGAAGAGGGCGATCATCTAGAAGATAAGAAAAATGTTAGAATCTTAAATCCAGCTCAAAGTGATCAAATTGGTTTTGATATAGAAATTTTCTAAAAAATAAACAAAAACAAACATAAACTGTTGACTTTTTTAAACAATAGTAGTATATTATGTTTAGAAAGAACAATTTGTGTTTGTTTTAACAAGTTATTCTTCCAATTTCTCCAAGGAGAAGTTACTAAGAATGAATAGATGATTCATTCTTAATCTAAAATAGTCAACAAAACTACTAGTAACTATTTGGTGATGGTCATTTTCTTTCCAGAACCAAAAAATTTTTACTGGTCTATTATAAAAAAGGAGTATACAATATGTCTATTGTTATTGGTGCAGATGCTGCAGGTTTGAGATTGAAAGAAGTCGTTAAAGATTTCTTGGAAAAAGAAAACTTCCACGTTGTGGATGTTACAGCTGAAGGTCAAGACTTCGTTGATGTAACTCTTGCAGTTGCTGAAGAAGTTAAAAAAGAAGAACAAAACCTTGGTATCGTCATTGATGCTTATGGTGCAGGTCCATTTATGGTTGCAACTAAAATCAAAGGAATGGTTGCTGCAGAAGTATCTGACGAACGTTCAGCTTATATGACTCGTGGTCATAACAACTCACGTATGATTACTATGGGTGCTCAACTTGTTGGTGACGAATTGGCTAAGAACATCGCTAAAGGTTTTGTAAATGGTAAGTATGATGGCGGTCGTCACCAAATCCGTGTCGACATGTTGAACAAAATGTGCTAATTTTTATATTGAAAGAAAGGTAAGATAAAAATGAGAATTGCAATTGGATGTGACCACATCGTAACAAATGAAAAAATGGCGGTTTCAGAATTTTTGAAATCAAAAGGACATGAAGTCATCGACTTTGGTACTTATGACCACGCTCGTACACACTACCCAATCTTTGGTAAAAAAGTTGGTGAAGCAGTAGTTAGTGGACAAGCTGATCTTGGTGTATGTATCTGTGGTACTGGTGTAGGTATCAATAACGCTGTTAATAAGGTTCCAGGTGTTCGTTCTGCTTTGGTTCGTGATATGACAACAGCTCTTTATGCAAAAGAACAATTGAATGCCAATGTTATCGGATTTGGTGGTAAAATCACTGGTGAGTTGCTCATGTGTGATATCATTGAAGCTTTCATCAACGCTGAATACAAACCATCAGAAGAAAACAAAAAATTGATCGCTAAAATTCAACACGTTGAAACTCATAACGATCATCAAACTGATGCCAACTTCTTTACAGAGTTCCTTGAAAAATGGGATCGTGGTGAATACCACGACTAAGAGGTGACTTAGGATTTTAACAGTCACAATGAACCCATCCATTGATATTTCCTATCCTTTGGATGAATTAAAAATTGACACTGTCAACCGTGTTGTAGATGTTACGAAAACGGCTGGTGGTAAAGGTCTTAACGTTACTCGGGTCCTATCAGAATTTGGTGACTCTGTAGTCGCAACAGGACTTGTCGGTGGTAAACTTGGTGATTTTTTAGTAGAAAATATTGATGATAATGTAAGCAAACGTTTCTTCTCTATTCAAGGTGAAACCCGTAACTGTATCGCAATTCTACATGGAGAAAACCAAACAGAAATCCTAGAAAAAGGACCTGAAGTTCAAGAAAAAGAAGGTCAAGATTTCTTGGCTCATTTCAAAGAACTTTTAGAGACTGTAGAGGTAGTGGCCATTTCAGGTAGTCTACCAGCAGGACTTCCAGTGGATTATTATGCTAGTCTGGTTGAACTTGCTAACCAAGCTGGTAAACCTGTTGTCTTGGACTGTTCAGGAGCTTCACTTCAGGCGGTTCTTGAATCTCCACATAAGCCAACAGTTATCAAACCAAATAATGAAGAATTGTCTCAACTTTTAGGAAGAGAAATTTCTAAAGACTTGGATGAATTAAAAGAAGTTCTTGAAGAGCCCCTATTTGAAGGAATTGAGTGGATCATCGTTTCCTTAGGTGCTAATGGTGCCTTTGCAAAACACGGGGACACTTTCTATAAAGTGGATATTCCAAGAATACAAGTTGTAAACCCAGTTGGGTCAGGTGATTCAACCGTTGCAGGTATTGCATCAGGTCTTTTCCATAAAGAATCTGATCAAGAATTGATGACTAAGGCGAATGTCCTTGGTATGCTAAATGCTCAAGAAAAAATGACCGGTCATGTCAATATGGCTAACTATCAAGGCCTATATGACCAACTAGTAGTGAAAGAGGTATAAAATGGTTTTAACAGAAAATAAACGTGCATGTTTGGAAAAACTCTCAGACGAAAATGGTATCATCTCAGCTCTTGCTTTTGACCAACGTGGTGCTTTGAAACGCCTTATGGCTCAATACCAAACAGAAGAGCCAACAGTAGCTCAAATGGAAGAACTTAAAGTCTTGGTAGCAGATGAATTGACTAAATACGCTTCATCTATGCTTCTTGACCCTGAATACGGACTACCTGCAACTAAAGCTTTGGATAAAGAAGCTGGTCTTCTCCTTGCTTATGAAAAAACAGGATATGATACTTCAAGCACAAAACGTTTGCCTGACTGCTTGGATGTTTGGTCTGCAAAACGTATCAAGGAACAAGGTGCAGATGCTGTTAAGTTCTTGCTTTACTATGATGTAGATAGTTCAGATGAATTGAACCAACAAAAACAAGCTTACATCGAACGCGTAGGTTCTGAATGTGTTGCTGAAGATATCCCATTCTTCTTGGAAATCTTGGCTTACGATGAAAAAATTGCGGATGCAGGTTCTGTAGAATACGCTAAAGTAAAACCACGTAAAGTTATTGAAGCTATGAAAGTATTCTCTGATCCACGTTTCAACATCGATGTATTGAAAGTTGAAGTTCCAGTAAATGTGAAATACGTTGAAGGATTTGGTGACGGCGAAGTTGTTTACAGCCGTGAAGAAGCAGCAGCCTTCTTCAAAGCTCAAGACGAAGCAACTAACTTGCCATACATCTACTTGAGTGCTGGTGTTTCAGCTAAATTGTTCCAAGAAACATTGCAATTTGCTCATGATTCAGGTGCTCGTTTCAATGGCGTACTTTGTGGACGTGCTACTTGGGCGGGTTCAGTTGAACCTTATATCAAAGAAGGTGAAGCAGCAGCTCGTGAATGGTTGCGTACAACAGGATTTGAGAACATTGACGAACTCAACAAGGTTCTTAAAACAACAGCAACTTCATGGACTGAACGTGTCTAAATTCCCCCCCTTTTATGTCCTAAAACTTAGCAAAAAACTTTTAAAAAAAGTTGTATGTAAAGGTTTACAAAATAAAAATCTTGTGCTATACTTAAATCACAAGTTAATACAAAGTGAGTGTTACTAAGTAATATTAGGCATGATCACAGATGACTCAGATGTATATTTTTTGAGTTCATTTGTGGTCATTTTTTATGCTCACAAAACTTAAATAATAGGGCAAGGAGGTTGCCATGTATCGGATATTAAATCCAATGAATAACAATGTTTCTCTCGTGCGGAATAGCAAGGGAGAGGAGTTGATCGTAATTGGTAAGGGTATTTCGTTCGGTAAGAAGAAAGGAGATTTGATTTCTGAGGATCAGGTTGAAAAAGTTTTTCGGATGAAAACAGAAGAGTCGCGAGAAAACTTTATGGCTCTTCTAAAGGATGTACCGCTTGATTTTATTACGGTCACTTATGAGATTATTGATAATCTTTCTAAAAAATATCAATATCCTGTCCAAGAGTATCTATACGTCACTCTGACAGACCATATCTATTGTTCTTATCAGGCTATTAGCCAAGGACGCTATAAGGATAGTAACTTGCCTGACATTTCTGCCAAATATCCTATCGCTTTTCAAATTGCACAAGAAGCTTTTGAAATTTATCGTCAAAAACTGACAGAAAATTTTCCTGAAGACGAAATCATTCGTATCGCTTATCATTTCATCAATGCCGAAGGTGAGAGTGAAGTCGAAGTTGTTGAGTCGATTGATAAGAGAAAGGAAATTTTAAAGAGGGTCGAAAGCGTTTTGAAGAGTTATAAAATCCAGCGAACACCTGAAAATAATAATTTCTACGACCGCTTTATGATTCATCTAAATTATTTCTTGGATTATCTGGATCGTAGTCGCGATGATAATCAATCCTTGCTCGATATGGAAGAACATATAAAGAATACCTATCCAGAAGCATTCGAGATTGGTAGCAAAATTTATGAGGTCATTGCTCAGGAAACGGGTCTTGACCTCTACAAGAGTGAACGAGTTTATCTTGTTCTACACATCCAACGTTTATTGTCATAACGCTTTACTAAAAAATATATAAGGAGAATTCTATCATGAATAGAGAAGAAGTAACATTGTTAGGTTTTGAAATCGTTGCCTATGCAGGTGATGCTCGTTCAAAATTATTAGAAGCTTTGAAGGCTGCTGAAGCTAGCGATTTTGCTAAAGCAGAAGCTCTTGTTGAAGAAGCAGCAGGTTGCATTGCGGAAGCTCACAAAGCGCAAACATCTATGCTTGCTCAAGAAGCTGCAGGGGAAGAAATTCCATACAGCATCACAATGATGCACGGACAAGATCACCTGATGACAACAATCTTGCTAAAAGATTTGGTGCATCATTTAATTGAACTTTATAAAAGAGGAGCTAAATAATGAATAAGTTAATTGCCTATATCGAGAAAGGGAAGCCTTTCTTTGAAAAACTATCTCGAAATATCTATCTTCGTGCTATTCGAGATGGATTTATCGCTGGAATGCCTGTCATTCTCTTCTCAAGTATTTTTATCTTGATTGCTTTTGTTCCAAACTCTTGGGGCTTTAAATGGTCTGATGAAGTAGTAGCACTTTTGATGAAACCTTACAGCTACTCTATGGGGATTCTAGCAGTCTTGGTAGCTGGTACCACTGCTAAATCTTTAACAGACTCCGTCAATCGTAGTATGGAGAAAACCAACCAAATCAACTATATGTCAACGCTATTGGCGGCTATTGTTGGTTTACTGATGTTAGCAGCTGACCCAATCGAGGGTGGCTTTGCAACTGGTTTCCTTGGAACAAAAGGTCTGCTTTCAGCCTTCCTGGCAGCTTTTGTAACTGTAGCTATCTATAAGGTTTGTGTCAAGAACAACGTTACTATTCGCATGCCTGACGAAGTTCCACCGAATATCTCACAAGTCTTTAAAGACGTTATTCCGTTTACGCTTTCAGTTGTTTCTCTTTATGCTCTTGATTTGCTCGCTCGTCAATTTGTTGGTGCAAGCGTTGCAGAATCAATCGGTAAGTTCTTTGCACCTCTTTTCTCAGCAGCAGACGGTTATCTTGGTATTACTATTATCTTTGGTGCTTTTGCCTTCTTCTGGTTTGTCGGTATTCACGGCCCATCTATCGTTGAACCTGCGATTGCAGCGATTACTTATGCAAATGCCGAAGTCAACTTGAACCTTCTTCAACAAGGTATGCACGCTGATAAGATCCTTACATCTGGTACACAAATGTTTATCGTCACTATGGGTGGTACAGGAGCAACTCTTGTAGTTCCATTCATGTTTATGTGGTTGTGTAAGTCTAAGCGTAATCGTGCAATCGGACGTGCTTCAGTAGTTCCTACATTCTTCGGTGTAAATGAACCAATCTTGTTTGGTGCACCACTTGTTTTGAATCCAATCTTCTTTATTCCATTTATCTTCGCACCTATTGCAAACGTATGGATCTTTAAGTTCTTTATTGAAACACTTGGCATGAACTCATTTACTGCCAACCTTCCATGGACTACACCAGGACCTCTTGGTATTGTTCTTGGTACAAACTTCCAGTTCTTGTCATTTGCTCTTGCAGCATTGTTAATTGTAGTGGATATTGCAATCTACTATCCATTCCTTAAAGTTTATGACGAACAAATTCTTGAAGAAGAACGTTCTGGTAAAGCCAACGATGAATTAAAAGAAAAAGTAGCCGCAAACTTCAATACTGCTAAAGCTGATGCTATCCTTGAAAAAGCTGGAGTAGAATCAGCACAAAATACAATTACAGAAGAAACCAACGTACTTGTTCTCTGTGCAGGTGGTGGAACAAGTGGACTTCTTGCCAACGCCTTGAACAAAGCAGCTACAGAATACAATGTTCCTGTGAAGGCCGCTGCTGGTGGTTACGGTGCTCACCGTGAAATGTTGCCAGAATTTGACCTTGTTATCCTTGCTCCTCAAGTAGCATCAAACTATGAGGACATGAAGGCTGAAACAGATAAACTTGGAATCAAATTGGCTAAGACTGAAGGAGCTCAATACATCAAGTTGACTCGTGATGGTAAAGGTGCTCTTGCATTTGTTCAGGCGCAATTTGATTAATGGTAGGGGCTGTAAAACAGTCTCCTATCATCACGGAAATCGCTAAGATTTTCTTATAGTTATAAATTTGTTTTCCCCCTTTATGTCACTATTTGGTGACTTGGTACAAGAAGTGAGATGGAGATGGATGGCTCACTAACTCCTCTCCCCTCACTTTTCATTTAATACAATCAAGAAATAGGTGAAAAAATGACAAAAACACTTCCTAAAGATTTTATTTTTGGTGGGGCAACGGCTGCCTATCAAGCGGAAGGAGCTACCCATACTGACGGAAAAGGACCAGTTGCTTGGGACAAATACTTAGCTGATAACTATTGGTATACAGCAGAACCAGCAAGCGATTTCTACCATAAATATCCAGTAGATCTTCAGTTAGCTGAAGAGTATGGCGTCAATGGTATTCGTATTTCAATCGCTTGGTCACGGATTTTTCCGACAGGATATGGTGAGGTAAATCCTAAAGGTGTCGAGTTTTATCATAATTTATTTGCTGAATGCCACAAGCGCAATGTAGAACCTTTTGTAACCCTTCATCACTTTGATACCCCAGAAGCTCTTCACTCAAATGGAGATTTCTTGAATCGTGGAAATATCGAACACTTTGTAGATTATGCTGCTTTTTGTTTTGAAGAATTCCCAGAAGTAAACTACTGGACAACCTTTAATGAAATTGGACCAATCGGTGATGGTCAATACTTAGTAGGAAAATTCCCTCCAGGTATTCAATACGACTTGGCAAAAGTATTCCAATCGCACCACAATATGATGGTTTCTCATGCACGTGCTGTGAAATTGTACAAAGACAAAGGTTATAAAGGTGAAATCGGGGTTGTTCACGCTCTTCCAACTAAGTATCCATTGGATCCTAAAAATCCTGCAGACGTTCGTGCTGCTGAGTTGGAGGATATCATCCACAACAAATTTATCTTGGATGCTACATACCTTGGACACTATTCAGATGCAACAATGGAAGGTGTAAACCACATCTTATCAGTAAATGGTGGTAACTTGGATCTTCGAGACGAAGACTTTGCAGCACTTGAAGCAGCTAAAGATTTGAACGACTTTCTTGGAATTAACTACTACATGAGTGACTGGATGGAAGCCTTTGATGGTGAAACTGAAATCATCCACAACGGTAAAGGAGAGAAAGGAAGCTCTAAATACCAAATCAAAGGTGTTGGACGTCGTGTAGCTCCTGACTATGTACCTCGTACTGACTGGGACTGGATCATCTACCCTCAAGGTTTGTATGATCAAATCATGCGTGTTAAGAAAGATTATCCAAACTACAAGAAGATCTACATCACTGAAAACGGACTTGGATACAAAGATGAATTTGTGGACAACACTGTTTACGATGATGGCCGTATTGATTATGTGAAACAACACTTGGAAGTATTGTCTGATGCAATTGCAGATGGTGCAAATGTCAAAGGATACTTCATCTGGTCATTGATGGACGTCTTCTCATGGTCAAATGGTTATGAAAAACGCTATGGCCTCTTCTATGTGGACTTTGAAACACAAGAACGCTATCCAAAGAAATCAGCTCACTGGTACAAAAAACTAGCTGAGAGCCAAGTGATTGAATAGTACAACTAGTTATTAGGTATAGAATTTAAGCGAGGAAAGTTTATGCTCAAAGATTTTATCAAATCAATCTATGAAAAAGTTTATATTATTAACTTTGATCATTGCTCTCATGTACCATCTTTGACCAAGGAGCAACTTGCAAGTCTTGGAAAATGGTATGTCTCGACGGGTAAGGAGTGGATTTGTCATTCAGACTATGAATTTGAAGAATTTCAAAAGCTATTTTTAAATTTTGTCAACGCAGAAGATAAGGATAACATTTCCTTTGTTTCGGATTTTATGCCATTTCAACACTAAAATATTATAAAGAGGAATCTATCTCATACTAGGGGATATTCCTCTTTTTTATCTAGATTTCACCTGAAAGTCAAAAAAATTCTTGACAGAATTATGTGATAGGAGTAAAATCTTAACTAGTTAAATAACCGGTTAATTATATAGTGAACTAACTCACTCGCTCAAATCTTGTTAGATAAATAGAAAATAGAAGGAGGGGTTTTAAAAGTGATTTCGTTTTTCAGTTATATAATTAACCAGTTAAGGAAATTCTTTAGGAAAAAGTGTAGTTCTTTATTTAACGAATAAATGAAATAGGAAGTGTGTTTAGATGAAAATCAATAAAAAATATGTTCTTGGTTCGGTAGCTCTTTTAGCATTAAGCCTTTCAAGTTATGAACTGGGGCGTTTCCAAGCGGTACAGACTAGCAAAGAGCCTAATCGTGTGGCTTATATAGAAGGGAATCAGGCTAGTACTAAGACTGAAAATCTGACACCAGATGAAGTTAGTCAGCGAGAGGGGATCAATGCTGAGCAGATTGTCGTTAAGATTACCAATCAAGGTTACGTGACTTCACATGGGGACCATTATCATTACTTTAATGGCAAGGTTCCTTATGATGCTATTATCAGCGAAGAACTGCTGATGAAAGATCCGAATTATCAGTTGAAGGATTCAGACATTGTCAATGAAATCAAGGGTGGCTATGTGATTAAGGTAGACGGGAAATACTATGTTTACCTTAAGGATGCGGCTCATGCGGACAATATTCGTACAAAAGAAGAGATTAAACGTCAGAAGCAGGAACATAGTCATAATCATGGAGGCGGTTCTAACGATCAAGCAGTAGTTGCAGCCAGAGCTCAAGGACGCTATACAACGGATGATGGGTATATCTTTAATGCCTCTGATATCATAGAAGATACAGGTGATGCCTATATCGTTCCTCATGGCAATCACTTCCACTATATTCCTAAGAGTGATTTGTCTGCCAGTGAATTAGCTGCTGCCCAAGCCTTCTTATCTGGAAAAGGCGGTCAATTAAGTACGGTTGAATATCGTTCAAGCAGAGGAGAAACAAGATCTAGTGTGAGAACTAGTCCATCTGAAACTCCTCAAAATCCTGCAACAGCTCCGGAGAGCCCAAATGAGGATTTAGCTAGTCTCCTTCAAGAATTGTACGCTTTGCCACTTAGCCAACGTCATGTGGAGTCTGATGGATTAGTATTTGACCCAGCACAGATTACAAAACGTACTGCAAATGGTGTGGCAGTTCCTCACGGAGATCATTTCCATTTCATTCCGTATTCGCAAATGTCTGCTTTGGAAGAAAAATTGGCTCGAAATCTGCCAATAGGAGGTCAGCCAATTCAAAGTCATGCTGATAATCCGAAACCAAGCAGTTCTGAGAAACCAAGTTCAACCATTAAACCAAACTTTAATCTCAATACGCCCGCACCGAATCGAGGAACTGGAGGAGCCTATACAACGGATGATGGGTATGTCTTTAGTCCGACAGATGTGATTGAAGATACAGGAGACGCTTTTGTTGTACCGCACGGCAATCATTTCCACTATATCCCTAAGAGTGATTTGTCAGCAGGAGAATTGGCTGCTGCCCAAGCTTATTGGAATGGTAAACAAGGCGCACATTCCTCTACAAGTTCAAGTAAACCAAGTAGTGATAATTCTAAGCCAGCTCAACCAAGTTTGACAGAGACTCCAAATCTGACTGTCACACCAACTTATCATCAAAATCAAGGGGAAGACATTTCAACACTTTTAAGTGAATTGTATGCAAAACCTTTATCAGAACGCCATGTGGAATCGGATGGTCTAGTCTTTGATCCGGCACAAATCATCAAACGTACAGCTAACGGTGTAGCAGTGCCCCATGGAGACCATTATCACTTTATCCCTTATTCACAAATGTCTGATTTAGAGCAGAAGATTGCAAGAATGATTCCGTTAAAAGGGCAAAATGGATTAAACGAAATTGTTACAGATATTAAACCTTTAGCATCAAAAGAAGTAGTTCATAAGTTCTTAGGACAACCAATCAAAGCTTATGGAAAAGGTTTAGATGGCAAACCTTATGATACAAGCGATGGATATATATTTACCAAAGATTCCATCGATTCTGTTGATAAATCAGGTGTTATTGCCAAACACGGAGATCATTTCCATTATATGGGATATGGTGAATTAGAACAATTCGAATTGGATGAAGTTGCTAAATGGATTCAAGAAACTGGTAAAAATCCAGATGACATCGTTTCTTTAGTTCACTCAGATGAGAAGGAAAGACCAAAGTTTGATTATAAAAAAGTAACTAATAAAATTTCTAGAAATAGTAAAGTTGGTTATATAATTAATGAAGGTGGTAAAGATTATTTTTATTCACGTGAAGAACTCGATCTTACTCAAATAGCTTTTTCTGAGCAAGAACTAATGCTTAAAGATAAAGATAATTATCGTTATGATATTGTAGAAACAGAAATTAAACCAAGATTAGCTGTTGATGTATCTAGCTTGCCTATGCATGCAGCCAATACTACGTATGATACTGGAACTTCTTTCATTATTCCGCATATTGATCACATTCACGTCGTACCTTATTCTTGGTTAAATAGTGAGCAAATAGCAACTATAAAATATGTAATGCAACATCCTGATGTGCGTCCTGAAGTTTGGTCAAAACCAGGTCATGATGATGCTGGATCTGTTATTGCTAATGTAACTCCTCTTGAAGAGCGTCCTGGAATGGAGAACTGGCAAATTATCCATTCTGCTGAAGAAGTTCAGAAAGCTCTTGCAGAAGGTCGATTTGCAACTCCTGATGGATATATTTTTGATCCTCAGGATGTATTGGCAAAGGAAACCTATATTTGGGCAGATAAATCTTTCAGTATTCCAAGAGCGGGAGGTGGTTCATTGAGAAGTATCACTAAATCCGACTTATCAGAAGTAGAATGGAAACAAGCACAAGACTTGATAGCTAAAAGAATGAAAGAAAAAGAATCCCAAAATGGGACGTTTACGAATAATAATGAAGAATTAAAACCTGATTCAAACAATCTTAAAAATATTGATAAAAATAAGACTGTTCTAGATAAAACTGAGGAGCAACCGAAGAATAATATAGGCGTAAATGAGACTGGTACAATCAACGAAATTCCTTCAGAAAACAAGGTTGAAGATAAAGAAAACTCCAAAGAAGAAAGTGACGATGATTTACCAGACTACGGATTGGATAAAGTAACTTTAAATGAACATATAGAAAAGTTAGCAAAAATTGCACAAATCGATCCTAAGTTTCTAATTTTTCAGCCAGAAGGTGTTCAGTTTTACAATAAAAATGGTGAATTAGTGATGTATGACATTAAGACACTAAAACAAGTAAAATCTTAAAATATTTTTATTAATTATAAGCTACTCGAAAGGATATTGTTCGATTTTTGATTGAATAATGTCCCTTTCTTTATTAAAAAGCTGAAATTTGCTGTCTAAAAAAATGAATCAAGGAGTTCTAAAACAATTAAAAGTCAAATGTTAAAAATAACCAGTGAGAACTGATAATGAAATCTAGTTCTCACTTTTTTCATGAAAATGTAGAAAAAATATTGACATTTTAAATTTTTAGGAGTAAAATGTTTACTAGTTAATTAAATGGTTAAATACTAGTTAAGGAGTTGTTATGAAAAAAAGAAGTATCCTATGGCTTTTGCTTGCCTTCTTTGCTCTTACCATAGGAGCATGTGGACAAAAGACCAGTCAAGACAAGAGTGGTGAAACTAAGGGGATGAAAATTGTGACCAGTTTTTATCCTATCTATGCCATGGTCAAGGAAGTATCTGGTGACTTGAATGATGTTCGAATGATTCAGTCTAGTTCTGGTATCCATTCCTTTGAACCTTCTGCAAATGATATTGCAGCCATCTATGATGCCGATGTTTTTGTCTATCATTCTCATACACTAGAGTCATGGGCGGGAAGTTTAGATCCAAGCCTGCAAAAATCCAAGGTAAAGGTCTTAGAAGCATCAGAAGGTATGACCTTGGAGCGCGTGCCTGGCTTAGAAGATATGCAGGCAGGAGATGGGATTGATGAGAAAACCTTGTATGATCCTCATACTTGGTTAGATCCTGAAAAAGTTGCTGAAGAAGCACAGATAATTGCTGATAAGTTATCAGAATTAGACAGTGCTAACAAGGATACCTATCAGAAAAACGCACAAAGTTTTAGTGCTAAAGCTCATGACTTAACTAAGAAATACCAACCCATCTTTGAAAAGGCTAATCAAAAGACATTTGTGACCCAACACACAGCTTTTTCATATTTGGCAAAACGATTTGGACTAAATCAGCTTGGGATTGCAGGAATATCTCCTGATCAAGAACCAAGTCCAAGACAATTGACTGAAATCCAGGAATTTGTAAAGACTTATAAGGTCAAAACCATCTTTACAGAGAGTAATGCATCATCTAAGGTAGCGGACACTCTTGTCAAATCAACAGGTGTGGGTCTTAAAACCCTCAATCCTTTAGAGGCAGACCCACAAAATGACAAGTCCTACTTGGAAAATCTAGAAGAAAATATGGCTATCTTAGCTGAAGAATTGAAATGAGGAGATTATGAAGATTAATAAAAAATATCTAGCGGGATCTGCAGTGGTCCTTGCCTTAAGTGTCTGTGCTTATGCTTTAAATCAACATCAAGCACCTGAGAAAAAAGATGACAACCGTGTATCCTACGTTGATGGTAAAGAGTCTGAAGCTAAAAAGAATGAAACTCTGACACCAGACCAAGTTAGCAAGAAGGAAGGCATAGAAGCTGAACAGATTGTTACCAAAATCACTGATCAAGGTTATGTGACTTCCCACGGTGACCATTTCCATTATTATAATGGTAAGGTACCTTATGATGCTATCTTCAGTGAAGAACTGGTTATGAAGGATCCGAACTATCAGTTGCGTGATCAGGATATTGTCAATGAGATTAAAGGTGGCTATATCATCAAAGTGGATGGCAAATACTATGTCTATCTAAAAGATGCAAGCCATGCTGATAATGTTCGTACCAAAGAGCAAATCGAGCAACAAAAACAAGAACATACATCAGATAGTGGCAGTACAAGTAAGGAAGTTCTTGTTGCCAGAGCACAAGGTAGATATACAACAGATGATGGTTATGTCTTTAATGCTGCAGATATCATAGAAGATACAGGTGATGCCTATATCGTTCCTCATGGTGGGCATTATCACTACGTTCCAAAGAGCGCCTTGTCTTCAAGTGAATTAGCAGCAGCTCAAGCCTATCTAGCTGGAAGAGGAAGTCAACCAAGCCTGACGGATTATAAACCAAATCCAAGTGTTACACCAAGTTCTCAAGCCGATAGCCCAGCAACAAGCATCCCAGTAGATCAAGAAGTTAGCCTCCAAAGTCTTCTCGCTCAGTTATATGCTTTACCAGTTAGTCAACGCTATCAAGAATCTGATGGTTTGGTATTTGACCCAGCTAAAATTACTAGTCGTACACCATCAGGAGTTGCGATTCCACACGGTAATCACTACCATTTCATTCCTTATAGTAGTATGTCTGCTTTGGAGCAAAAAATTGCTCGTTTGATACCACTTGGAGGTGTTCTAACACCAACAAAACCGTTAGAAAATCAAAATAAACCAACAGTTCAGCGTGACCATGAAAATGTAACTCATAACACCCATCATGAGGATGAACATGATCATGGTTTTGCAGCTGAGCGTGTGATTAGAGAAGATGAGCAAGGTTTTGTAGTTTCACATGGAGATCATGTCCACTATTTCTTTAAAAAAGATTTATCAGTAGAACAGATTAAGGCAGCACAAGAGCATTTGCATGGGCATGTCCAAACAGAAGTTCCAAATGATAATCATAATACACATAAAGAGAATGAAGCGAAACAGGAGCATCATGAAGATGAACATGATCATGGCTTTGTAGCTGAGCGTGTGATTAGAGAAGATGAGCAAGGTTTTGTAGTTTCACATGGAGATCATGCTCACTATTTCTTTAAAAAAGATTTATCAGCAGAACAGATTAAGGCAGCACAAGAGCATTTGCATGGGCATGTCCAAACAGAAGTTCCAAAAGATAATCATAATACTCATAAAGAGAATGAAGCGAAACACGAGCATCATGAAGATGAACATGATCATGGATTTGCAGCTGAGCGAGTGATCAGTGAGGATGAGCAAGGTTTTGTGGTTTCACATGGAGACCATGCTCACTATTTCTTTAAAAAAGATTTATCAGCAGATCAGATTAAGGCAGCGCAAGAGCATTTGCATGGGCACCATGAGGCAGAGCCTGTAAAACCTCTTGCCAAGACTGTAGAAAGTTTCTCTCGAGATGCCAGCGATGAAGAAAAGATAGCTTATATCTCTAAAACCTATGGTGTTCCGCTTGAAGCGATCCGAATTTCAAATGGATTCTTTGTATTTGGAAATCCAGACCAGGCTTACGACCCAACTCACATTCACCCTTATGCAGTTCGAAAAGAACACGTTCGTATTCCGCTTCAAACAGGCGATGCAGAGCTTGATTTCCTAAACGAACTCTATACAACTGCACTTCGTGATGGTGTCTCTCCATATAGTTTGCAGGTAGAAAATGGTAGCTTTGTCATTCCTCACGGTGATCATAATCACTACATCAAAGTACAAACTAAAGGCTATGAAGTGGCTTTGAAACATAAGATTCCTGCCTTGCAATCCAACTACCAACCAGGTGCCTTTGATGAAGCTACTGTTCAGAATAAAATTGATCAACTTCTAGCAGAAAGTCGTGAAGTTTACAAGGATAAACCAATTTTACAAAGACAAATTGAGCTTGCCTTGGGACAATTCTCTGAAAATATGAAGAAGCTCTCAACAAACTCTACAGCTGGTTATCTGGCTGCATTAGATCTCTTTGACAAGCAGTACATCCATGTTGATGCTAGCGTAAAACCAACAGAAATCAGTCCTTTAGATAAGAAATATCAAGCTTTAGTAGATAAGATTAATACCTTGGATACGGATGCTTATGGACTTCCTAAAAAAGATCTCTTGGCTCAACTCCAAGAAAATAAATTGGCTCAAGATGAGGCTGGATTAGATGCAGTAGAAGCAAAACTAGAAGCACTGCAGGACTTTAATGATCGTACTGGAGTTACAACAGTCGAGTACATTAAGTATTTCTATCAACATCTGTCAGATGGTCGTTTAAATGACACTCTTAGAAATAAGGTTGCCAACTTAACTTGGACCCTTTATCAGTCACAATCCTTCCTTAAGGCGACTGACTTAAACAAACTCTTCCCTGAAATCTATCAAACAAAATTAGAGGTAGAAGAAGCAGTGAAGAGTGAATCTGTTGCTCATAAGACTTCTGAAACGATCCTAGATACTGAAAAAGTGGATGGTCACAGTGCAAAAACTGCAGTCTATGAGTTCTTGAAAGGTTTGTATGATGATATTAAGCCTGAGGAACAAAGTAATCATGTTCGAAAAGGTCAAGTAGAAGAACTTTTAACAAAAGCTGAAGAATTAGTGGCTCAAGTCAAAGAAGAAGGCGTAAAAGCTTCACTCGCTGACGAAGTGAAAAACCTGAAAGCAGCTTTAGAGAAAGACGACGCAGACCTTGATGAACTAAACACGCAAGTTCAAGATCTTCTGAAGCGTATTTCACAAACCATTCAGACTGAACGTGAGAATGCCAACCAAGACCCAGAAGTTTTAGTTCTTTATCAAAAACTTTATAATGGTGTCATTGCTCTTCATACTTATTTGGAAATGAATAATGGTTCTGATGCTGATTTTGAAAAAGTGGACGCCTTATTTGATAAGCTTAGTGCAGCAAGCAAAGACAAGCAAGCTCTTCTAGCACTTGCTCAAGAAATTGTCTCATTAAACCAGGAATTTCAATCCAAAGTCAAGCCAGCTGAATCTAGCACTGAAACAGCCAATAAAGAAAGAAATGATAAACAAGCTGAGTCAAACTTAGCTCCTGCAACTAGCTCTCCAGAAACAAGAGAAAAAGTAGCAGAATAACAAAAAGTTCAGTCAGCTACCGTGTCAAAAGTAGACTGCTGATAAAAAAAGAGGTCGGGAATTTTTTCCCGATCTCTTTAGTCTTTATAAGATACAATTCCAATAATGGTGTCAACTGCACGTTCCATTGTTTGTAGACTAACGTATTCAAAACGTCCGTGCATATTTTCTCCACCAGCGAAGATATTTGGTGTAGGAATTCCCATAAAGGAAATTTTAGAACCGTCTGTTCCTCCACGGATAGGCTCGATAATTGGTGTAATATCAAGACTTTCCATGACTGCTTTAGCGATGGTGATTGGAGTCATATCCTTTTCAATGACTTCCTTCATGTTGTAATACTGGTCTGTCAAAGTCAAGGTTACACGATCGCTACCAAGTTCTTGATTCATCTTATCAGCAATAGCTTGCATGGCAGCTTTACGCGCTTCGAAGCTTTCTTTTTCGAAGTCACGAATGATGTAGCTAGCACGCGCTTCCTCAACAGTTCCTGTTACATCCATGAGATGGTAGAAACCTTGGTAACCATCTGTTAATTCTGGGCGGTCACTAGCTGGAAGTTGATTGTGGAAGTCGATGGCTAATTGGAGCGCATTGACCATTTGTCCTTTTGCTGTTCCTGGGTGAACATTACGTCCTTGGAAGTGAAGTTCAGCACCGGCAGCGGAGAAGGTTTCGTATTGAAGTTCACCAAGAGGTCCGCCGTCAACTGTATAAGCGAAGTCAACATTGAAATCCTCTGCATCAAATTTATTGGCACCGACACCGATTTCTTCATCCGGACCAAAGCCGACACGGATTTCACAGTGTTTAATCTCAGGATGAGCAGTCAAGTATTCGATAGCTGTCATGATTTCAGCGATACCAGATTTGTCATCAGCCCCGAGCAAAGTAGTTCCATCAGTAGTGATCAAGGTTTGCCCAGAGTATTTTTCAAGACTCTTGAAATCTGCTGGATCAAGCTTGAAACCAGAATTACCAAGCTCGATAACACCACCGTCGTAGTTTTCAATAACTTGTGGATTGACACCTTCAGCATTAAAATCAGCTGTATCCATGTGGGAGATAAAACCGATCTTACGAGTCAAACTTGGGTCGTTGGCTGGTAAGGTTCCGATAGCAAAACCGTTTGGTAGGTAGTAAACATTTTGCAAACCAACACGTTTCATCTCAGGGATGAGGACATTGGTTGCGAAGTCTACTTGACTTTGGGTACTTGGTGTAGTGGTTGAATGTTCGTCAGAACGAGTATTGACTTTGACATAAGTCAAAAAACGCTCCAACAATGTTGGGTATTTCATAAAAACTCCTTTTACTTCTTTTAAAACCATTGTATCATAGAAAGAATAGAAAAACAAAAGGCAGAAGGGAGACATTATCTTAATGTTAGCGTTTACTTATGGCTGCTTTAGTGATACAATAAAAAAGATAAAAATATCACAAGGATACAAATATGAAAAAAGCGATTTTAATGATGACATTTGGTTCCCCAGAAGAGATTACCTTTGAAGGAGTAGCCGACTTTTTTACCAACATTCGTCGTGGAGTTCGACCTCAAGACCACGAGATTCAAACACTTTATGATAATTATGTTCGAATTGGAGGAACTCCACTACAAAAAATTACCCGTGAAGAAGTTGCCTTAGTAGAAGCTAGATTGGGAAATGAATATAGTGTCTATTTTGCCAATAAATTTTCAACCCCTTTTATTCCAGATGTGATTCGGCAAATGGAAGCAGATGGAATTGAAAAGTGTATTTGCTTGATTTTGGAGCCACACTATTCCTTTTACTCTGTCATGGGTTATGAAAAGTTTTTGGAAAGTAAACAAATTCAGTTTTTAGTTATTAAGGACTGGTATCAAGAAGAAGCACTCTTAAACTATTGGGCAGATGAAATTGCTAAGATTTTAAAAGAAAAGGTGAAACAGGATAGCTTTAAAGTCATCTTTTCTGCCCACAGTGTGCCCATTTTTGCCTTGGATTTTGGTGATCCTTATATCGACCAGATTTTCGAAAATAGCAAGTTAATTGCTGAGAAATTAGACTTAAATCCAGAGCAATATACCAACACTTGGCAGAGCGAAAGTGATATTGGTATTCCTTGGATTAAACCAGATGTCCTGGAATATCTTAGAGAACAGGAAGAACATCCAAGCCATTATATTTTTGTACCTATTAGTTTTATTAGTGAACACATTGAAGTTTTGTTTGACAACGATGTGGAATGTCATGACTTGTGTCAGGAATTGGAGGTGAACTACCATCGTCCACCAATGCCAAATACAGATTCTCGTTTGATTGATGCCTTGGTCAATATTGTCCGAGCTAACGAACATAAAGAATTTAGAGAATTCCTCCCAGAAGAAGAGACCTTTGATGAATTAGTCCCTTCGGATGAAACTAAGAATATTTTAGATGAATCACAAGACTTACAAATGCCAGAATTTGTTAAAAAATTAATAGAGAAAAAAGGTAGGGAAAATGTCAAAATGCCTTATTTAATCAAAAAAATGCTTGAAAAAGCTGGCAAATTACCCAAAGACTAAGTGAAAATAGAAAAGAACTGGTAAAGTTTGTTTCAAATATCTGCTAAGGCAGGATATAACTTAGAAAGTGAAAGAAAAGGCGGTGGGACAGAAATCGATAGACAGAGTCTTGATTTCGTAGTCCCAGCCCCGCGAGGATGATTAGGAGATTTTTGGAGTCTAAAAGACGAACAAAAAGTTCAATCAGCTACCGCGTCAAATTATGATTTATAATAAAAAGTGAGGTCGGGATCGTTTTGTCCCAACCTCTTTTTAGGTGACTAACATTTTTTAAACTAGTTTTTTCTTATTTACCCAAACAAAACTGGCTGAACAATTGTGTAATGAGTTCATCTGGAGCAGCATCACCAGTGATTTCTCCGAGGATTTCCCAAGTACGGGTCAAATCAACTTGAAGTAAGTCAACTGGCATACCTAGTTCCAGCCCTTCATTAACAGCTTGTAGGCTTTCAACAGCCTTTTCAATCAAGGAAATGTGACGGGCGTTTGACAAGTAAGTAGCATCTTGTTCGACCAAGCCAGCATTTTCAAAGAAGAGGTTGTTAATCCTTTCTTCAATCTTATCAATGTTTTGATTTTTGAGGACTGAAATACGGATGACATCTTCAGGAAGTTCGTCAGTTTCAATAGCCTCAGGTAGGTCAGTTTTGTTCAGTAGGATGATACGGTTGGTATCTTGGCTGATTTCAAGAAGTTGTCGGTCTTGGGCAGTTAGAGGTTCGCTGGCGTTTAAGACAAGTAGTACCAAGTCAGCTTCCTTGAGAGCTTTTTTGGAGCGTTCAACACCGATTTGCTCGACGATATCATCTGTTTCACGGATACCTGCAGTATCAATCAACTTCAGTGGAACACCGTTGATATTGACGTATTCTTCGATGACATCTCGGGTAGTACCTGCAATATCCGTTACAATAGCCTTGTCTTCATGTAGGAGGTTGTTGAGTAGGCTGGATTTCCCAACGTTGGGACGACCAATGATAGCTGTTGAAATCCCTTCACGTAGGATTTTACCGCGACGAGCTGTCTTTAGAAGATTGGTCAATAGTTGTTCAAACTCCATAGTTTTTTCACGGACAACAGCAGTAGTGGCTTCTTCCACATCGTCATACTCAGGGTAATCGATATTAACCTCAACCTGAGCCAAGGTATTGAGAATTTCCTGACGAGTATTGTTAATGAGGTCAGATAAAGAACCGTCTAGTTGTTTGACTGCTATATTCATAGCCTTGTCAGTCTTAGCACGGATGATATCCATAACAGCCTCGGCCTGAGTCAAGTCTACACGACCGTTAAGGAAGGCACGCTTAGTAAACTCACCAGGCTCTGCCATACGAGCCCCTTCGCGGATAGCCAGTTGGAGAATTTCATTGGTTACGGCGATTCCACCGTGGGTATTGATCTCGATAATGTCTTCACGAGTGAAAGTCTTTGGAGACTTCATAGCTCCCACCATAACCTCATCCATGACCTTACCTGTCTGTGGATCAACGATGTGGCCGTAGTTAAGTGTATGGCTGTCAACTTTGCTCAAGTCCTTGCCTTTAAAGATTTTCTGGGCGATAGCAAAGCTATCTGTTCCGCTTAAACGAACAATTCCAATAGCCCCTTCACCTAGTGGAGTGGAGATTGCTGCAATGGTATCAAATTCACGTGTAATCATTTCATTTCCTTTTTACAATTTATATACAAATATCACTTAAAATTGTAACAAAATATAGCGTTTTATTCAACGAATGCCACTTATAAAGAAAAGCCTAAGCAGATTGCTTAAGCTTTACTTAGTGCGCATTTCACCTTGTGGGAAATAGGTTCCTTCAGGCATATCGTTGATAATGACATGAACAGCAGACTGAGGTGCACCAGTGTTGCGAACAACAGCTTCCGTAACTTCCTTGGCTAGGGCTTTCTTTTGCTCTAGCGTGCGTCCTTCAAATAAATCGATGCGTACAAATGGCATAATTGCGTCCTCCACTAGTTATTTGATTTCTTCTATTTTACCACATTTTGCCGTTTAAAGCTTTGAGAAAATATGGTATACTAGAATGTAGCAAAAATTTAGAA
Organism: Streptococcus infantis; assembly: GCF_047464415.1. Taxonomy (GTDB): domain Bacteria; phylum Bacillota; class Bacilli; order Lactobacillales; family Streptococcaceae; genus Streptococcus; species Streptococcus infantis_AE. The sequence continues at coordinate 26,301 of NZ_JASHBX010000016.1, forward strand.
ATGGACGTGAAATAGAAGCATGGCACAGTTGTATTATCGTTATGGAACCATGAACTCAGGAAAAACGATTGAGATTCTCAAAGTAGCCTATAACTATGAGGAGCAAGGAAAGGGAGTTGTGATTATGACTTCGGCTCTGGATACGCGTGACGGTGTTGGCTATGTTTCAAGTCGAATTGGGATGAAAAGACCAGCAGTTGCTATTGAGGAAACAACGGATATCTTTGGATTTATCCGAGATTTACCTGAAATGCCTTACTGTGTACTTGTCGATGAAGCCCAGTTTTTAAAGCGTCACCATGTTTACGACCTAGCTCGTGTTGTGGATGAGTTAGACATACCTGTCATGGCATTTGGTTTAAAAAATGATTTTCGCAACGAACTATTCGAAGGTTCAAAATATCTTCTGCTCTTAGCAGATAAGATTGACGAAATCAAGACCATTTGCCAGTATTGCAAGAAAAAAGCGACCATGGTCTTGCGGACGCAGAGTGGTCTGCCAGTCTATGATGGTGAGCAGATCCAGATAGGTGGCAATGAAACCTATATCTCGGTTTGCCGTAAACATTATTTTGCCCCACTGATAAAATCTAAAAAGGAACAAGACTATGACAATTGAACTAAGAGATGTTACAATGGAAAATTATTTTGATGTTCTGCATTTGGATGTTAAGGAATATCAAAAACAATTTATTGCTACCAACGTAATTAGTTTAGCTGAAGCATATGTCTACACTAAAAATGGAGATTTTGTAGCTCCGTTGGCAGTTTACGATAATGATGCAATCATAGGTTTTGTGATGTTAGCTTATGACAAAAAAATCGGAATTAGTAATGGAAATTATTTACTATTTCGTTTCATGATTGATAAGCATTTTCAAGATCAAGGATATTTTAAACCAATTATGGATAAGGTGCTAGACTATGTTCGGACAGCGCCAGCAGGTTTAGCCAATAAACTTTGGTTGTCTTATGAACCAGAAAATGAACATGCAAGATCTTGTTACCTCAGTTATGGATTTAAAGAAACTGGGGAAATATTTGAGAACGAAGTAGTAGCCATATACGATTTAACAATTGAGAAATAAGGAGAAAAAATGAACATCTATGATCAACTACAAGCTGTAGAAGACCGTTATGAAGAGTTGGGAGAATTGTTGAGCGACCCAGATGTGGTCTCTGATACCAAGCGTTTCATGGAGCTTTCAAAAGAGGAAGCTTCTACTCGTGATACCGTAACTGCCTACCGCGAATACAAACAAGTCCTTCAAAATATTATCGATGCCGAAGAGATGATTAAAGAATCAGGCGGAGATGCTGACTTGGAAGAAATGGCCAAACAAGAATTGAAAGATGCTAAGGCTGAAAAAGAAGAGTACGAAGAAAAACTGAAGATCTTGCTTCTTCCAAAGGATCCAAACGATGACAAGAACATCATCCTTGAAATCCGAGGAGCAGCTGGGGGAGACGAAGCAGCACTTTTCGCTGGTGATTTGCTAACCATGTACCAAAAATATGCTGAGGCCCAAGGTTGGCGCTTTGAAGTCATGGAGGCTTCTATGAACGGTGTCGGTGGTTTCAAGGAAGTGGTTGCTATGGTATCAGGTCAGTCTGTATACTCTAAGCTTAAGTATGAGTCTGGTGCCCATCGTGTTCAACGTGTCCCTGTGACAGAAAGTCAAGGGCGTGTTCATACCTCGACAGCTACTGTTCTTGTCATGCCTGAAGTGGAAGAGGTAGAATATGATATTGATCCAAAAGACCTTCGTGTGGATATCTACCACGCTTCTGGTGCTGGTGGACAGAACGTCAACAAGGTTGCGACTGCCGTTCGTATCGTTCACTTGCCAACCAATATCAAGGTTGAAATGCAGGAAGAACGTACCCAGCAGAAAAACCGCGAGAAGGCTATGAAGATCATCCGTGCGCGTGTTGCTGACCACTTTGCACAGATTGCTCAAGATGAGCAAGATGCTGAGCGTAAGTCTACAATCGGTACTGGTGACCGTTCAGAACGAATCCGTACTTATAACTTCCCACAAAACCGTGTCACAGACCACCGTATCGGCTTAACCCTTCAAAAACTTGATACTATTTTGTCTGGTAAACTAGATGAAGTTGTGGATGCCTTGGTTCTTTATGATCAAACACAAAAATTGGAAGAATTAAACAAATAATGAAACTAGCTCAAATGTTTAAAGATTTTGAGGAAAAGTTGATAGCACAAGGAGAGGAAGCAGAAAGCCTCTCCTTTGTCTATCGTAGCCTGAAAAATCTATCTTTTACAGACTTTGTCTTTGCCCTTCAGCATGAAGCTTCAGAGGAGGAAAGCAAGTTTTTAGAGGAGATTTACACGAAACTAGCAAATCATATACCTGCCCAGTACATTATCGGTCATGCTGAATTCTTTGGCATGCAGTTAAAAGTAGATGAGCGGGTCTTGATTCCCCGTCCAGAGACAGAAGAACTAGTGGAGCTCACCTTGGCTGAGAATCCAAAGGAAAATCTAAAAGTTCTGGATATAGGAACAGGAAGCGGAGCCATTGCTCTTGCCTTAGCTAAAAATAGACCAGATTGGACAATCACAGCTGCCGATATTTCTCAGGATGCTTTGGATTTGGCGATGGAAAACGCTAATAATCAAGGTCTAACATTATCTTTTATTAAATCTGACTGTTTCTCCGAAATTTCTTCAAAATATGATATAATTGTATCCAATCCACCTTACATATCTCGAGTAGATGAGGCAGAAGTAGGTTTGAATGTTCTCCATTCAGAGCCACATTTAGCCCTCTTTGCAGATGAGGATGGTCTAGCGATCTATCGCAGAATTGCGGAAGAATCAAAGAACTATCTAAATGATGGTGGTAAGATTTATCTTGAAATTGGATACAAACAAGGTCAAAGTGTTCCAGCTCTTTTCAAGGAAAGTTTTCCCGAGAAGCGAGTTCGAACGCTCAAGGACCAATTTGGCCAAGATAGGATGGTTGTCATTGATGATGGAGAAAATTAAGAAAGAGCTTGAAAAAGGTGGAGCTGTTGTTCTGCCGACAGAAACAGTTTATGGTCTTTTTGCCAAGGCGCTAGACGAAAAAGCAGTTGATCATGTCTATCAACTTAAACGTCGTCCTAGAGACAAGGCGCTCAATCTCAATGTCGCAAGTTTAGACGATATCTTGAACTTTTCTAAGAATCAACCACCTTATCTCAATAAACTGGTTGAAAGTTTTTTGCCTGGACCTTTGACCATTATCTTAGAAGCTAATGCCAAGGTTCCTTACTGGGTCAATTCAGACTTGACGACTGTTGGATTTCGCATGCCGAGTCATCCTGTAACTCTGGAGTTGATTCGTGAATTTGGCCCCTTAATCGGACCTTCTGCCAATATCTCAGGTCAATCAAGTGGAGTAGATTTTCACAAGATTCTTCAAGATTTTGAACAAGAGGTCTTGGGACTTGAAGACGATGATTTTTTAACAGGTCAGGATTCGACTATTTTAGACCTATCTGGTGACAAGGTAAAGATTCTACGTCAAGGAGCGATTACTCGAGAAGATATCCTTGCCAAGATACCAACAATTCCTTTTGAGGAGGTATAATATGCTACGTGATTTGAAAACAACAGATGTTGCAGCTATTTGTGAGATTAACAAAAAAGCTTTAGGTTATGCTTTTAGTTCAGAGGAAACGTCTAGTCAACTAGATAAGTTATCTCAAGACTCTCATCACTACCTACTGGGGTTTGAGGAACCGACCAGCCATGACTTACTTGGTTATGTTCATGCCGAGGTTTATGAATCCCTTTATTCAAAACCAGGTTTTAATATCCTAGCTTTAGCTGTTTTGCCTCAAACACAGGGTCAAGGTATCGGAAAAACTTTACTCCAAGGCTTGGAACATGAAGCAAAAAAACGAGGCTATAACTTTATTCGCTTAAATTCTGCAGACCATCGTTTAGGTGCGCATGCTTTCTATGAAAAAGTTGGTTATACCTGCGATAAGACGCAGAAACGGTTTATTCGCATTTTTTAGTTTGGATTTTATATTCTTGTTGTAAAAACAAACTAAAGACCTGTCACACTATAAAGGAGAAGACCTATGATTTTTGACAAAGATGATTTTAAAGCATATGATGCAGATCTCTGGAATGCTATTGCTAAGGAAGAAGAACGCCAACAAAATAATATTGAGTTAATTGCCTCTGAAAACGTGGTTTCCAAGGCTGTTATGGCAGCTCAAGGGTCTATCTTGACCAATAAATACGCCGAAGGTTACCCAGGACGTCGCTATTATGGTGGTACGGATGTAGTAGATGTCGTTGAAAGTCTAGCTATTGAACGTGCAAAAGAAATCTTCGGTGCCAAGTTCGCTAATGTTCAACCCCATTCAGGAAGCCAAGCCAACTGTGCGGCTTACATGGCTTTGATTGAGCCAGGTGATACGGTAATGGGAATGGATTTGGCAGCAGGTGGGCACTTGACCCACGGAGCTCCGGTAAGCTTCTCTGGTCAAACCTACAACTTTGTTTCTTATAGTGTTGATCCTGAGACCGAACTCTTGGACTTTGATGCTATCTTGAAACAAGCACAAGAAGTGAAACCCAAATTAATCGTAGCAGGAGCTTCAGCTTATTCTCAAATTATTGATTTTTCAAAATTCCGTGAAATTGCAGATGCTGTTGGTGCTAAACTTATGGTCGATATGGCGCACATTGCTGGCTTGGTTGCTGCAGGTCTTCACCCAAGTCCAGTGCCTTATGCACATATTACAACTACAACGACCCACAAAACCCTTCGTGGACCACGTGGTGGTTTGATTTTGACTAATGACGAAGACCTTGCTAAGAAGATTAATTCTGCTATTTTCCCAGGTATTCAAGGTGGACCATTAGAGCACGTTGTTGCTGCTAAGGCTGTTGCCTTTAAAGAGGTATTGGACCCAGCCTTCAAGGAATATGCAGCAAATGTTATTAAGAACAGCAAGGCTATGGCAGAAGTCTTCTTGCAAGACCCTGATTTCCGAATTATCTCTGGTGGTACTGAAAATCACCTCTTCCTAGTAGATGTAACTAAGGTTGTAGAAAACGGAAAAGTTGCTCAAAACTTGCTAGATGAGGTCAATATTACCCTAAATAAAAACTCAATTCCATACGAAACTTTGTCACCATTTAAGACAAGTGGTATTCGTATCGGTGCAGCAGCAACAACTGCACGTGGTTTTGGTGAAGAAGAAAGTCGTAAAGTGGCTGAGCTTATCATTAAAGCCCTTAAAAATGCAGAAAATGAAGCTATTTTAGATGAAGTAAGAAGCGAAGTCAAAGTCTTGACAGATGCCTTCCCATTATATGAGGACTAAAATTTTTATGGACATTTATATTAAGAAAGCCATTATCCATCAGTTCAGCCCTGATGACACAGAGTTGTTTCTAGCGGATAAATTTCTCAATATCACTCCAAAAATCGAAGAATACTTACGCAAGAAAATCGAACGTGTGTATTCAGATGAAGCCAAGACTGGGATTTTCGAAGAAGAAAATCCCTTCTTCAATCACATTACAGACGATTTGTTGGAGACATCGGTGACGCTGGCTAACCTCTGGAAAGAAGAATTCAGCATTTCTGAAAATCTTAAGACCAATGACTTGATTTTTGTTCAGTTTTCTAAAGAAGGAGTGGAGCATTTTGCCTTCCTACGAATTGCTCTGCGAGAAACCTTGACCCATCTAGGCGGAGAAGTTGACAATCCAATCAAGCTAACACAAAACAATCTACCAGGATTTGGTACAGGGGCTGACGAAGCCTTGGTGGTCAATCTTCAAAGCCGAAAATATCACCTGATTGAGAAACGAATCAAGTATAACGGGACTTTTTTGAACTATTTTTCTGAGAATCTGATTCAGGCTCAGCCTAAGATTTCACCTAAGAAGTCCATCAAGGAACTGGAAAAAACAGCTCAGAGAATTGCAGAAACATTCAACACAGACGATTTCCAGTTTCAATCCAAGGTCAAGTCTGCTATTTTCAACAACCTTGAAGAAAGTAATGAATTGTCTCCTGAAAAATTGGCTAATGAACTTTTTGACAACAATCTCACTGCACGTCTTAGCTTTATTGATCAAGTCAAGGAAGCAGTGCCAGAGCCAGTTCAGTTTGATGAAATCGATGCGAGTCGCCAATTAAAGAAATTTGAAAACCAAAAACTTTCTCTGTCAAATGGGATTGAGTTAATCGTACCCAATAATATTTACCAAGATGCTGAGTCGGTCGAATTTATCCAAAATGACAATGGTACCTACTCTATCTTAATCAAAAACATCGAGGATATACAAAGCAAATAATGTTTAAATTTATAAGAAGGGTCTTGGTACTTGCTCTTATCTTATTTACTGGTTATAAACTTTTTCATATGTATCGGGATGTGAAGCAGGTCATGACCTATCAATCCTTGGTACGAGAGGTTTTAAGTGAGCAAGATACGCCAGCAAATGAAGAACTAGTCCTGGCCATGATTTATACCGAAACCAAAGGTAAAGAAAGTGACGTGATGCAGTCAAGTGAGTCTGCTAGCGGAACTACAAATACGATTTCTGACAATAGGAGTAGTATTCGTCAGGGAATTCAAACCTTGACAGAGAATCTTTATTTAGCTCAAGAAAAGGGTGTAGATGTTTGGACTGCTGTACAGGCCTATAACTTTGGGCCTGCATATATTGATTTTATCGCCCAAAATGGGAAAGAAAATACCCTTGCACTAGCCAAGAAATACTCAAGAGATACCGTTGCGCCAACTTTAGGAAATACAACTGGAAAAACCTATCGCTACGTCAATCCAATTTCCATCTTTCAAGGTGGAGAACTCTATGTGGATGGTGGAAACTATTATTACTCTAGACAGGTTCAACTAAATCTCTATATTATTAAATTTTTTAATCTATTTTAAGCACTCAAACACACTATTAAATTATAGGAAAACGACAAGATCTAGTCTCAATAAGTACTAGATCTTTTTATTATGAAAATAGTTTAAATATCTAAAAATAACTAATACGACACTTTCTTACAAAATTCCTATAATTCGAACGTTAATTCACAAAATGATTATATGTTTATTTGAAATATTAGAATTTCATTTGGTTTTAGATTGTTATCACTGATTTAATACAAAAAAAGCGAATAATATATCTTGGAATAGAGAGAAATACTTGAAATTCAAAGTAATAGTGATATAATGATTGTAACGAATAATTAGATTGGGGATTAATAATGAAAAATTATTTTAGTGAACGGCAACGTTTTTCATTACGGAAGTATAGTTTTGGTTTAGCTTCTGTATTATTAGGTACGGCCTTCTTTTTGAGTGGGCAGGTTGCAAGTGCTGATGAAACACCTATTTTAGATAGAGTAGCTGTTGCTGAAGCCAGTGACCAACAAACGGTTGCTAGTGATCAGCAATCTATTCCCACTAAAAAAACGGTTGATGAAGAGGCAGTAGAGACCACTTTTTCTGAAGCAAGTGCAGGTATTCAAGAATCTCAAAAAACAACCAACAATTCAGAAAATAGCAAATTAAATGATCAAATTTCAAAAGTAGATGAAGAAACTACTCCTGAAAATAAAGTAGATGTACAGAAGACGGAAACTTTAGATTCAGCTACTAGTGTTCAAAATGAGGAATCTAAAAACTCCTATAAAAAATCTGATAACTCCTCTGACCTTAAAGGTGACTACACAGAAAATAAAGTATCAGATTCTCTTCTAAATCGTAGCCGAAGAGCTATCTCGGAAAATGGATGGTCTTCACATGAAATAGATCCAAAAGATTTAAGTTTTAAAGCTGTGAATATTCCAGTAATCTCAGGTCAATATGTCACGAGAGATGATATTAATGGAATTAAAATTGAAACAGACATGTTTGATATTCCTTGGACCTACAATTATGTCATCGTTTCGAAGAGTAGTAATGGTGGAGAAGCGAGACATCGCATCATAAATATTTATTACAAGAATCTAGGAACGATTAGTTTTGTAGATTCTGACGGCAATTCAATCTCTGGAGTAACGACTAGTAAAGTCTTTAAAAATACAAATAATACTCTTACTTCTGATGATGGTACTCCTGTCCCAGATCCATCGGATGCTGCTATTACTGAACTTCCAAAACTTCCAGCAGGTTATCGTCTTAAAACTGTTGATGGTGATCCTACAAAAGTAGAAGCCTATATTGACCGTCAGACAAGTGACACTATCTATGATTATAGTGAAATTCACACCAATGAGGTTATTGATCCAGATTCTCTAACTCCAGATGAATTGGATGAAGCTTTGAAGAAGTATCCTGCTCCAAAGATTAGTAGTGAAACGTGGTCTTTGAACCAAAAAGAAACAGTTACTCTCATTCGTCAACCTGATGGAAGCTATGCTATTGATCCTACTATTGCAGGTAATGGAGGGAACCAATTTGCTCCGGGAACACGCTATCGTTTTGTTATTGAAAAAGATTCTAGTCAGATTCAACAAGCAACCAGTCAAACTGTAACCTATACTGGTGCAGAAACTAACCCACCACAGAATCTTCAAAATGACTTTACTTTTACAGGCGAAGAAAATAGTCAAACACATGACAAAACATGGAAACAAACATCGCATACTTATGGGGAAGTTTTAACTCCAGTCGTTACAGGTTATTATGCAGATAAAACTAGTGCAGGTAAAAAGACTGTTACACCAGACCAACCGCATGCAACTGATACTGTAACTTATAAAAAGTTAGGTAAAATTATCCAAGTAGATGAAGCCGGAAATGTTATTCCAGGTTCAGTATCTAAGACTTATGAAAATAATCCAGTTGATCCGACCCAAGCAGCAGAAACTAAAATTCCTGATGCTCCAGCTGGATACAAAATTAAGGAAGAACAGCCTCAAGCTTGGGGTTACAATATAGTTGATAAAACGATTGAACCAAATGATGAAAGTGATCCAGATCGTATTTCACGAGACACACCAATCATCTACGTACCAATCGTAAATGATGTGACAAAACCAACTAAACAAACGGTAACGTTTGAAGGAGCAGGAACAGCGACTCCAGCTGATAAAGTTCAAGATAACTTCACATTCACTGGTAAACAAAGACAAGTGGATGGAAACACAACATGGAATCAACCTAGTCACACTTATGGCAAAGAAACAGTTCCAGTTGTTGAACATTTCTATGCCGATAAGAAGGAAGCTGGATCTAAGACAGTAACTCCAGATCAACCAGAAGTTACGGATAAGGTTACTTATAAACCACTTGGTAAGATCATCCCAGTTGATGAAACCAATACACCAATTCCAAGTGCACCAACTCCACAGTACAACAATGATCCACAAGATCCAACTAAGGGTGGTGAGACTCCAACTCCAGTCATCCCAGGTTATGTGACAGATACACCAAGTGTAACACCTAATGATCCAGGATCTGATACACCTGTTGTCTACCGCAAGGCAGAACAAAAAGCTGTTATCAAGTACGTAGACCAAAATACTGGTACAACACTTGCCAATGATCAAGTTTCTGGTAAATCTGGTGAAGCCATTAATTACTCAACTGCGGATAAGATTAAGTACTATGAAGATCGTGGTTATGTTCTCGTTAGCAATGAGTTCCCAACAGGAGCTACTTACGACACAGATGCATCGGTTGATCAAATTTGGACAGTAACCTTGAAACATGGTGAAACTCCAGTCGGACCAAATAACCCACATAATCCAACAGATCCAATCAATCCAAATGATCCAAACAGTCCAAAATACCCTGCGAAAGATCAATGGACGAAAGATGTAACATCAACTGTTCATTATGTAGGTGCAGGTAGTCAAACACCAGCTGACAATGTTCAAAGTGCACAATGGACACGTACTTTAACACTTGATAAAGTTACAGGAACAATTCTTAACCCTAATGAACCATGGGCAGCGAATAAGACGGATTATGCTTCAGTTCCAACGCCAAGTGTTACTGGCTACTATGCGGATAAAGCAAGTGTTCCAGCTAAGACAGTCACTCAAGAAAATCTTGAAGAAACTGTAACCTACAAACCACTTGGAAACTTGGTTCCAAAACCAGAGACACCAAACGATCCAAACTTCCCATCAACACCAGAAGTGAAGTATCCAAATGATCCAACGGATCCAACGAAACCAGGTCAACCAGTTGTTCCGAATGTCCCAGGATACAAACCATACTTGCCAGTTCCAAACGATCCAACGAAACCAGGTCAACCAGTAGAACCAGGAACACCTGTAACACCGGATAAACCAGGTGAAGACACACCAATCATCTACGTGCCAATCGTAAATGATGTGACTAAACCAACTAAACAAACAGTAACGTTTGAAGGAGCAGGAACAGCGACTCCAGCTGATAAAGTTCAAGATAACTTCACATTCACTGGTAAACAAAGACAAGTGGATGGAAACACAACATGGAATCAACCTAGTCACACTTATGGCAAAGAAACAGTTCCAGTTGTTGAACATTTCTATGCCGATAAGAAGGAAGCTGGATCTAAGACAGTAACTCCAGATCAACCAGAAGTTACGGATAAGGTTACTTATAAACCACTTGGTAAGATCATCCCAGTTGATGAAACAAATACACCAATTCCAAGTGCACCAACTCCACAGTACAACAATGATCCACAAGATCCAACTAAGGGTGGTGAGACTCCAACTCCAGTCATCCCAGGTTATGTGACAGACATTCCAAATGTAACACCATCTAACCCAGGAGCTGATACACCTGTTGTCTACCGTAAGGCAGAACAAAAAGCTGTTATCAAGTACGTAGACCAAAATACTGGTACAACACTTGAAAATGATCAAGTTTCTGGTAAATCTGGCGAAGCTATTGACTACTCAACTGCAGCTAAAATCAAGAAATACCAAGATCGTGGTTATGTTCTTGTGAATGATGAGTTCCCAGCAGGAGCTACTTATGACACAGATGCATCCGTTGATCAAATTTGGACAGTAACCTTGAAACATGGTGAAACACCAGTTGGACCAAACAATCCACATAATCCAACAGATCCAATCAATCCAAATGATCCAAACAGTCCAAAATACCCTGCGAAAGATCAATGGACGAAAGATGTAACATCAACTGTTCATTATGTGGTATCAGACGGTAAGACAACTGCCCCAGCTGATAATGTTCAAAATGCACAATGGACACGTACCTTAAATCTTGATAAAGTTACAGGTAAAGTTCTTAACCCTGATGCACCATGGACAGCGAATAAGGCTAACTATGATGCAGTTCCAACGCCAGGTGTTACTGGATACTATGCGGATAAAGCAAGTGTTGATTCTAAGACAGTCACTCAAGAAAATCTTGAAGAAACTGTAACTTACAAACCACTTGGAAACTTGGTTCCAAAACCAGAGAAACCAAATGATCCAAACTTCCCATCAACACCAAAAGTGAAGTATCCAAATGATCCGACAGATCCAACCAAACCAAGTAAACCAATTGTACCAAATGTCCCAGGCTACAAACCATACTTGCCAGATCCAAACGATCCAACGAAACCAGATACAGATAAACCAGTAGAACCAGGTAAGGAGCTACCAAATCTTCCAACAAACCCAGGTGATGATACCCCAATCATCTACGTTCCAATCGTAAATGATGTGACAAAACCAACCAAACAAACAGTAACCTTTGAAGGTGCGGGTGTAGATACTCCAATTTCTAATGTTCAAACTGACTTCACATTCACTGGTAAGCAAAAACAGGCAGATGGAACAATTACATGGGATCAACCAAGCCATACATACGGTAAGGTTATTGTTCCAGTTGTAGAAGGATTCTATTCAGATAAGGCAGAAGCTGGATCTAAAGTTGTAACTCCAGATCAACCAGAAGTAACAGATCATGTTATCTACAAACCACTTGGAAGCTTGGTGCCAAAATCTGACGATCCAAAATTCCCATCAACGCCAAATGTGAAGTATCCGAATGATCCGACAGATCCAACCAAGCCAAGTAAACCAATTGTGCCAAATGTCCCAGGCTACAAACCATACTTGCCAGATCCAAACGATCCAAGTAAACCAGGTCAACCAGTAGAACCAGGTAAGGAGCTACCAAACCTTCCAACCAACCCAGGTGATGACACCCCAATCATCTACGTTCCAATCGTAAATGATGTGACAAAACCAACCAAACAAACAGTAACCTTTGAAGGTGCGGGTGTAGATACTCCAATTTCTAATGTTCAAACTGACTTCACATTCACTGGTAAGCAAAAACAGGCAGATGGAACAATTACATGGGATCAACCAAGCCATACATACGGTAAGGTTATTGTTCCAGTTGTAGAAGGATTCTATTCAGATAAGGCAGAAGCTGGATCTAAAGTTGTAACTCCAGATCAACCAGAAGTAACAGATCATGTTATCTACAAACCACTTGGAAGCTTGGTGCCAAAATCTGACGATCCAAAATTCCCATCAACGCCAAATGTGAAGTATCCGAATGATCCGACAGATCCAACCAAGCCAAGTAAACCAATTGTGCCAAATGTCCCAGGCTACAAACCATACTTGCCAGATCCAAACGATCCAAGTAAACCAGGTCAACCAGTAGAACCAGGTAAGGAGCTACCAAACCTTCCAACCAACCCAGGTGATGACACCCCAATCATCTACGTTCCAATTAAACCAGAGAATCCGACAGTTCCAACCCCTGGACCAAAACCAGAGAATCCGACAGTTCCAACCCCTGGACCAAAACCAGAGAATCCGATAGTTCCAACTCCTGGACCAAAACCGGAGAATCCGACAGTTCCAACTCCTGGACCAAAACCGGAGAATCCGACAGTTCCAATTCCAGAACCAAAACCTCAAATTCCTGTTACTCCGGAACCAAAACTTTTAGATCCTGAAAAAGTAGTTTACGAATTGCCAAATACAGGTGCGGATTCAAACTCAGTAATGACTGGACTTGGAATCATTGGAATAGCGACAACACTATTAGGGTTAGCTCAAAAGAAAAAAGAAGACTAAATTAAAAATCTAGTTAAATAAAAAAATTTCATGAGCAAATCACTTGTATAAAAGATTAGAGAAGACTATTTTGTTCTTCTCTTTTCGGCTCTTTGTCAACTGTAGTGGGTTGAATAAAAGCGGCTCTTTGTCAACTGTAGTGGGTTGAATAAAAGCTAACATCTGGAGAGGACAATTGTTGTCCTCTCCATTTTTATATTCAGAGCGATGAAAATTCGTTTCTTAAAGTTGTTAAAGTTCCTAAAACC
>NZ_JASHBX010000017.1:0-36071 GCF_047464415.1 Streptococcus infantis
CCATATGATTCTTTCTAATGATGGTTTGGTCGCTTTTCATTATAGATCTTATGGGACTTTTTTTCTACACAAAAATAGGCTCCATAATATCCATAGGGGATTTACCCACTACAAATATTATAGAGCCTTTTTGTGCCTTTAATTATCAAATTTGCCCTCTTTGACAACTGTGGTTGAGTTATGAATTGTTACTATCTGGAGCTAAACAAAATGGTTCGCTCTTTTTGTTTTCAAATTTAGGAAGATTTTGGTTTAATGTTATTAAAGTCACGGAGTATAAAAGTATTGTTTAATGATTTCGTGACTTTTCCTAGCTTCTATCTTTCATTTATATTTTATTGTTTCAATGCGTCAATAGTCTTTTATTTAATTTCCTGTAAGCTTGTATAATCATTTAACTGTATTATAGGTTAACTTTAAATAATGGTTAATCTCTCTTGTTATAGGGCCTATGAGATTTCTTTACATTATATTTAGCTACATAGTATTTATTGAAGGTGTATCGAATATAAGAATTATAGAACTTATTTACTTAGTATTTGTATATAAGATTTTTTATCTTACCGAATCTCTCAAATATTTGATATAATGTAAGCAAAGCTATGGACATCATTCATTTTAAGAGGAGATTTTTATGGGTCATAAAAGTATACTAGGAAGTCTTTTTATTCTTATATTTAGTTTCTTTACAGTTGGTTGTAGTAATCAAAATTCCGAGCTTTCTAGTAAAGATATTAGTTTATCTACTTCAACTACTAGTAACGAGATAAAGTCTGGGGAGTCTAAGAAAGATTATAAAGATTTGTACAAGTCAGTTTTTGATGATTACCAAAAAATATTTTCTACTTCGAATGATTCAACTGCAATTTCAAATCTTTATCAAAGTTTAAAAGCTACTGAACGTCCTATCAATAGTTGGTCTATTGAAAATGCTATAAATCGTTCAGATGATATGCGTTATTCTTTTGTCGATTTAAATGATGATGGTATTGTGGAGTTTCTTGTTGCGGATCTTAATTTAAGTGGAAAATACTTTTTAACTGGAGTGTACTCTTTACAAGAAGGTAAGCCTGTTCTCTTAGCAGAAGGTTTTGCTGCAGGACATGGTGGAGCTAGGAATGCAGCAATTATTTATCAAGGTGGGGAGATTCTTGAATTAAGTTGGTTGTCTGGAACTGGTAAAGGTTATGGAGCTCTTTATAAGTTAAATGAAAATCAAAAGGGGGCTAGTAAACTTCAGGAAAAAGAATTTCAAATAGAATCTAATTATATTGGATCTAATTTTGGAAAAACTGAATCGGATCAAATTGATTTAAGAGGTTTTGATTGGCAAAAATTTGAAAGCTCTACTAGCACGACCATTTCGGGAGAAAAACAAAAAGCTCCTTGGAATGCAAGCAAATCTGCAAAATTAGAATCCTTCATTAAAGGATGGGGCGAAAGACTAGGTCAACCTAATTACAAAAAAGGAATTTCTGGTGGTGATGTTGGTGCGGATAATCTCTATAGCTTTGGAGATGGACCAAGCGAAAAAATGAATGCCGAATACACGGATACAGGTTTAGGTAATGCTAAGTATCGAATTGTGGAGCGATATAGTAACTGGGATAAATACCCGGACGTGCACAGCTACTTTTTTGCAATAACTGATACAGGGGAAGCGATTGTTTTTCATTCTCCAACAACAAATGGTGGAGTCATGTATTTAAAGCCGACAGAGAATACAGAGATCCAAGCGGAGTTTAAACGCTTAGTTGAGGAAGAATAGAAAAATGAAGAGTTTGGTCTTGGCCAAGCTCTTTTTATAAAAATCTCTTTCTTCCGTGTTTATGCTTTTTGAGTGTTTAATGGTATACTTGTGTTAAGTCAGATAGAAAAGTGTCATTCGATGACGACATTATCAGTAAGGAGAATATATGCCAAAAATTGTGAAGTTTCATAGTATTTATTATAGATTTGTTCTATTTATAGTTTTTTTATATTTTTCTGTTGTCTATCAAATTGCTGGGCGTGAAATTCAAGAATTTACTATATTTAATTACGCCTTTAGCTTTCATCAAACACAGTTAGTGTATTGCCTTCTTTTATTGATTTTAGTTGGCATTGGAATAAATTTTCTTTGTCCTTGGAAATTTTCTATATCTCCAAAAGGGATTTATCTTAGAAGATTAGCTTTATTTGTTCCTTGGAGTGATATTAGTGGAGTTTCGCATGTTTGGATTAACAAGGCGAGTAATTTTAGTAGTGGGATTAATTTTTATAACAATAAATGTTTAGTTTTCTATCGTCATGATTACAAGCCGATTTGTATCTATAATATTTCTTTATTGGCTTTATTTGCTGTTAAACTCTTTAATCCTCAGATTAAGACGAATATCTTATCAGCTAGTTTTGCTACGGGATTTAATATTCTATTAAATGCTTCACTTTTATTTTATCTTTACTTTTTTGATTTAAAGACTCTTAGTTTTAGTTCTTTTTTACTTTTTTGCTTACTCTACTTTATAAAAATTTTTATCATTCCTTTATGCTTGGTTTATAGTCAAAATTCTAAGTATGGTCCTTATCTGGTGCATAGTAGTTTCTTTAAGAGGAATGATTCAGATGTGATTCATGTTTAATTTTATAAAAATGATGGCTTTCTACTTTTTGGTAGGAAGTTTTTATTATTTCGATATCGAAACAGTTGACAGGTGTAATAAAAAGAGTTACAATTGTTTCATAAAGTTCGATATGGAACTAAAATTCAAAGAAAGACATGGTGTTATATAATGGATTATTTGAAAGTACTAGTCGAAGAGATTCATTCAGTTGTAGTGGCAACGGTTGATGAAACGGGACATCCGCATACAGCTGTCATGGATATGATGTGGGAGGATGGGAAAAAAGTCTATTTTTTGACAGCTGATTTTAAACCCCTCTACAAGCGTCTTAAGGAAGATGGACGTGTAGCGTTGACAGGGATGACTCAAGGAGCAGGAACCATGGACCGTAAATCCATTTCCTTAACGGGTCAAGTGGAGTGGATTGGAAAAGAGCATCTTGAAGAGTTGTTGGAAGCTAATCCATATATGTATGAGATTTATCCGACAGAAGAGGGGCGTAGTCACCTACAAGTCTTTCGTTTTAAAAAAGTAGTAGGGGATTTTTATGATTTGACGCAATTGCCTCCCTACCAAGCAAGATTTGAAATTGAGGGAAGATAAGATGACAAAGATTCAAGAAGCAAAGAAAATTATTGAAGAAGCAGATAAGGTTGTGATTGGAGCAGGAGCTGGTTTATCTGCAGCGGCGGGTTTAACCTACTCAGGGTCACGTTTTCAGGTTTTTTTTAAAGATTATATTGCTCGTTATGGCATGCAGGACATGTATTCTGCAGCTTTTTATCCTTTTGAGGCTCTTGAAGAGCGCTGGGGCTATTGGGACAAACATATCTATCATAATCGTTACCAACCGGATGGACTTCCACTTTATAGAGATCTTTTCGACTTGGTAAAGGACAAGGATTATTTTGTGATTACGACCAATGTAGATGGGCAGTTTATGAAGACAGGATTTGCTCCGGAACGTTTCTTTGAAGTACAGGGCAACTACGGAGAGTGGCAATGTTCCGTCCCTTGTCGCCAGCAAGTCTTTGATAATGAAGGAGCTGTCATGGAGATGCTAAAAGAAATCAAGGACTTGAAAATTCCAACCGACTTGATACCGTATTGTCCTCATTGTGGGGCGCCAATGACCATGCATTTACGTGTAGACCAGGATTTTGTTCAAGATGAGACTTGGGAGGAATCTTATGAAGCCTATCAAAGATTTTTGGAAGGGATAGAAGATCAAAAGGTTGTCTTCTTAGAATTGGGTGTCGGATACAATACGCCGACCATCATTCGCTATCCTTTTGAGAAAATGACAGCGGTATTTCCAAAGGCTCATTTGATTCGTCTCAATCGTGATGATCTTGAAGGCTTTGGTACTCCAAAAGAAAAAACAATTTCTATAAAAGATGATATGAGGGAGGTTCTCCAACAATGGCTAGCAGACTAGAATATTTGATTGATGTTTTAAAAAGCGAGCAAGGATTGACAGAACTAGAGATTCCTGAAAAGGTAGAGGAGCAAGAAGTTTTATATCGGGCTCTTCAAAATGTCCGCTATCCAGCACCAGTGACAGCCGACTTTCTCTACCAACAAGACCGTTATTTACAAGAAAAACTATTAGAAAAAGGAGTTATAGACTTGAGAGACTTAACTCCCATTCGGCCCAATCTCTACCTGTGGCAAGGCGATATCACTCGTCTGGCGGTTGATACCATTGTCAATGCGGCCAACAGTAAGCTTTTAGGTTGTTTTGTACCTAATCATTCGTGTATTGACAATGCTATTCACACAGTTGCAGGAGTTGAACTGCGTCTAGCGTGTCATGAGCTCATGCAAGAGCAAGGAAGGGATGAAGCTACAGGTCAGGCAAAGATGAGCAAGGCCTACAACTTACCTTCACGCTATGTTCTTCATACAGTGGGCCCTATTATCTATGAAGAAGTGACAGATTTGGAAAGACGACAGTTAGTCTCGTCGTACGAAGAGTGTTTGAACTTAGCTTATGAAAAAGGTCTTAGAAGCTTAGCCTTTTGTTGTATCTCAACAGGAGAATTTCGTTTTCCAAATGAAGAGGCAGCCAAGATTGCGATAGAGACGGGTGTACAGTTTCAGAAAAAACACCCTGATATGATAGTTGTATTCAATGTTTTTAAAGATCTGGATTACGCGATTTACGCAGATTTATTAAAAAATTGATATTTCTATATCGAAATAGTTGACAGATGTAATTCATAGTGTTACAATAGTTCAAAAGGTTCGATATAGAACAAAAAGGAGTAAAAATGGATAAGATGTTAGGGGGCTACCAAGCTCTACAGATTCGTTTGTTGAATGGGCGTATCTTTCAAAAACTATTGAACAAGGAACCAGATACTCAATACAGAAGTGAACAGGGAAAAATTTTAACGATTTTGTGGAAGCAAGAGTTGGGGTGCGCTACAGCGACCGATATCGCTCTTGCGACGGGTCTAGCCAATAATACATTGACCAGTATGGTTAAGAAATTGGAAGAACAAGGCTTGGTCACGATTCAACCTTGCACACAAGATAAAAGGAAAAAATATATCTCTTTGACAGAACTCGGTTGGGCTCAAAAAGCAATTGGAGACCGTGTCAGCAAAGAACTGGGAGAGATTTTCTACCAAGGCTTTTCTGATCAAGAAATTCAAGAATTTGAGGCCTATCAAGAGCGTATTATCACAAATCTAAAAGCTAAAGAGAATGACATCTAGGGAAAGGAAGTAACAGTTATGATCGGAATTACAGGTGTAACAGGGAACTTAGGTTCCTATGTGGCTGATCTTGTCGATAAAAAAGGAATCGCTTCCGTCCATCTAGCACGAAGTCCAGAGCGTGCTAAGGTTTACGCGTCTGCGGAAATCCGTAGAATATCCTATACCAATACTCCAGAGGTGGTTGAGGCTTTAAAGGGTATCGATATCTTGTTAATGGTTTCTGCTCGGGAAAATCCAGAGCGTGTCAAGGAGCACAAGGAGTTTTTAGATGCTGCAAAGCTAGCAGGAGTAGAGCATATCGTCTATACCTCCTTTTACGGAGCAGATGAAAAAGCAACCTTTACCTTGTCTCGAGATCATGCCCAGACGGAAGCCTATATCAAGGAGTTAGGATTCACCTATACATTTTTGAGAGATAATTTTTACTTAGACTTCTTGTTAGATATTGCGCTTGAAAATGGAGAAATTCGTGGTCCAGCAGGAAGTGGGAAGGTTTCAGCAGTTGCCCGTAAGGACACATCTAGTGTTGCAGCAGAGATTATCTTACATGCTAAGAAATGGGAAAATCAAACCTTGAATCTGACAGGGCCAGAGAACCTTTCCATGGAAGAAATCGTAGTGCTTCTCTCAAAAGAGACCGGTAATGCCATCACGTATGTAGATGAATCAGTAGAAGAAGCTTATGAGTCACGGAAAAAATGGCCAGCACAAACTTGGGAGTACGATGCTTGGGTCAGTACCTATACAGCGATTAAAGCTGGGGAACAAGCTGGAGTTTCAACAGATGTCGAAAAGGTATTAGGACGTCCAGCTATGAGTTTAATAGATGTTTTGAAAGAAAGACAGTTGCTTGAGGATGATTTATGATTGAATACAAACATGTAGCCTTGCGCTACACGGAAAAGACCATTTTAAAAGATGTCAATCTCCGCATTGAAAATGGAGAATTCATGGTGCTAGTGGGTCCTTCAGGATCTGGTAAGACCACCATGATCAAGATGGTGAACCGTCTCTTGGAGCCGACAGATGGCGATATCTATATGGATGGAAAACGCATTAAGGACTATGACGAACGGGAGCTCCGTCTCAGTACCGGCTATGTCCTTCAAGCCATTGCCCTATTTCCTAACTTGACGGTTGCGGAAAATATAGCTCTCATTCCTGAGATGAAGTGCTGGAGCAAGGAGCAAATCGCTTCTAAAACAGAAGAACTCTTGGATAAGGTTGGCCTGCCTGCTGCAGAGTATGCAAAGCGCATGCCTAGTGAGTTATCTGGTGGGGAGCAACAGCGGATTGGCATTGTACGAGCCATCATTGGGGAACCCAAAATTCTATTGATGGACGAGCCTTTTTCAGCCTTGGATGCCATCTCTCGCAAGCAGTTGCAAGAATTGACCAAGGCATTACATAAAGAATTCGGCATGACGACCATCTTCGTAACCCATGATACGGATGAGGCCTTAAAATTAGGGGATCGAATTGCAGTTTTACAAGATGGAGAAATTCGTCAGGTGGCAAAACCTGAAACAATTTTACAAGCGCCTGCGACAGACTTTGTAGCAAACTTGTTTGGAGGTAGCATTCATGTCTAATTTGATTTCAACCTTTCAAGAGCGTTTTGGGGAATGGTTAACCGCTCTTGGGCAACACTTACAATTATCTCTTTTGACCTTATTGGTCGCTATTTTTCTGACCATCCCACTTGCGGTTTATCTAAATGGTCACAAAAAAGCAGCGACCTGGGTGCTACAAGTTGCAGGTATCTTCCAGACTATTCCCTCAATGGCTTTGTTGGGGCTCTTTATTCCTTTCATGGGGATTGGAACCTTACCAGCCCTCACAGCTCTTGTCATTTACGCTATTTTCCCGATTTTAGAAAATACAATCACAGCCCTGAATGGCATTGATCCTAGTCTTGAGGAGGCAGGGATTGCTTTTGGAATGACCAAGTGGGAGCGACTCAAGAAGTTTGAAATTCCACTGGCCATGCCTGTCATTGTATCGGGGGTTCGAACAGCGACCGTTATGATCATTGGGACAGCGACTCTAGCAGCTCTTGTGGGAGCTGGGGGATTGGGCTCCTTTATCCTTTTGGGAATTGATCGTCGGAATACTAGTCTCATTTTAATCGGAGCAATCTCATCAGCCATCTTGGCCATTCTCTTTAATGTCATTCTCAAATGGTTGGAAAAGGCAAAGTTGCGTACGATTGTTTCGGCCTTTGCTGTCATGATCCTTGGTTTGGGAGTTAGTTATGTTCCAAGCATCATCCCACATAATGAGAAAGACAATCTCGTCATTGCTGGGAAGTTAGGACCTGAACCTGAGATTCTCATGAATATGTATAAACTTCTCATCGAGGAAAATACGGATATGACGGTGACGGTCAAGCCTAACTTTGGGAAGACAGATTTCCTTTACCAAGCACTGAAAAAAGGAGATATTGATATCTATCCAGAATTTACAGGTACTATTACAGGCTCTCTCTTGCAGCCAACTCCTAAAGTGAGCAATGACTCTGAAGAAGTTTATGAAGTAGCGCGTGATGGCATTAAGAAACAGGATAATCTAGTCTTACTGAATCACATGGCTTATCAAAATACCTTTGCTATTGCAGTTCCAAAAAGTATAGCTAAAGAATATCATTTGAAGACTATTTCTGACCTAAAGGGAGTTCAAGATAAACTGAAGGCAGGATTCACTCTGGAGTTTAATGATCGTGAGGATGGAAACAAGGGCTTGCAGTCTGTTTATGGATTGAATCTCAATGTGGCAACCATGGAGCCAGCTCTTCGCTATGATGCGATCAAGGCTGGAGATATTCAGATTATGGAAGTCTACTCGACAGATCCTGAAATCGAGCGTTACCAACTTCAAATTTTAGAAGATGATCAGCACCTCTTCCCGCCTTATCAAGGGGCGCCATTCATGAAAGCTGAGTTACTCGAAAAACATCCGGAGTTGGAAGCTGTTCTTAATAAGCTAGCTGGTAAAATCACTGAGAGCCAGATGAGTCAGATGAACTATCAGGTTGGTATTGATGGTAAGGATGCTTATAGTGTTGCACATGATTTCTTGGTGGAACAGGGATTATTGAACAAATGATGAGGCAAGAAGAAATACAAGAGACTCTTTTGCGACTCTGTAAGCACTATGGAGAACAAAATTGGTGGCAATCGGATAACAAGCTTGAAGATCTGGTATCGACTATTCTTATCCAGCGAACATCTGAGAAAAATGCTAAGTTGGCTTTAGCTGGTCTTATGGATGTCATGACAGTAGAGGGTATCCTAGGGTTATCACTAGAAGATTTACAGGAACGTATTCGACCTGCTGGATTTTTTAAGCAAAAGTCTCAAACGATTAGGGAACTTCTAATCTGGTTAAGAGAAAATGGTGGTTTTGAGGTTCTTACTAGGATTGGAACAGAAGATTTACGGAAGCAACTTTTGGAGTTAAAAGGGATTGGACCAGAGACTGCAGATGCACTTTTACTATATCTTTTTGATCGTTCAGTTTTTATTTCGGACGAATATGCTAGAAGACTTTTTCGACGATTAGGATTTGGAAATTTTGATACCTATAATGAAATGCATGCTGTTTATTGTAATGTATTGGAAGGACTCACTCTCAAACAATGCCAAGAGATTCATGCTGTTATTGATGAACATGGGAAAGCTTTTAGCAAAAGTAAAGGCCAGTTAGACGAAAGTTGGTTACGATAAAAAAATTCTAAGGCTTCTTGTCTTAGAATCAAAACGAAGACAAACGCCAAAAATGACGTTTGTTTTCGTTTTTTTATAGGACCGGGAGGTCCTCTATGTTTGAAAAAAGAGGATCGTTTATCTGTAAATGCAGAGGTTGAAAAATTGTGCTCTTTTTGTGATATACTAGAGTAGTTTTTGAGACTTGTAGAAACACTGTCATTTCAAAAAAGAAAAGGGGAGAACATGGACATCTTTTTGAGGAGTATATCGGGGATTCTCGTCATCCTTGGCATGATCTTAGTCGGCTTTGTCATAGGTGAAAAAGGCTGGTTCGATGACAAGTCACGTGGCTTGATCGCAAAGCTAGTCACTCAAGTCGCCTTGCCCTGCTATATGCTCTACACCATCACACAACGCTTCACAACAGCAGATTTACTTAAAATGTTGCCAGCACTGCGGTTTCCTGCCCTGTCTATGGTTATTTTGCTTGGCATCGCGTCAGGAGTAGCCAAGATCTTTGCAGTAAGACAGGACCGTCGCGGCCTCTTTATTTCCATGTTTTTTAATTCCAATACGATTTTCGTGGGGCTCCCCATTAACCAAGCCCTCTTTGGAGATGCCAGCATTCCCTATGTTTTGATCTATTACATGTGCAATACGACCTTTTTCTGGACTTTGGGAACTTATCTCATCCAGCGAGATGGTGAGGGAGAAGCGCAGTTTGATCTCAAAACGAGTCTGAAAAAAGTCTTTTCTCCGCCCCTGATGGGCTTTATCTTGGGGCTAGTCATGGTGATGCTGCAGGTCAAGATGCCAGCTTTTCTAGCCAGTGATTTGCAGTATCTGGGTAATTTAACGACACCTTTATCCATGATATTCATCGGTTTATCAGTATCTCATATAGGCGTGAAGCAGTTGGTTCTGGGAAAAGATCAGTTATTGATTCTACTTGGTCGCTTCCTGGTTGCCCCTCTCTTGATGGCGACCATCGTCTACTGGGTCCCTCTTCCCAGCTTGATGAAGCAGGTATTTATCATCCAGTCCGCCATGCCTGTGATGACCAATGCGCCGGTTGTTGCCAGACTCTACGGAGCTGATAGTGATTATGCTGCAATCATGGTGACAGAGACAACACTTGCTACCATGGTGATGATCCCTATTCTCATGGTGTTGATTGCATAACAAATAGAAACTACAAAAGCTCAAGTTTTTTCTGAAAACTTGAGCTTTTCTTATATGAGAGCTAATAAAATTGTAATCACCAGAGCGATGCCCACTCGAATGACATGGTGGGCTGGGTGGAATACTTCTTTGCGTTTCCCATTCCAATAGGCCCCGTAGCAAATCAAACTACAGCCGATCAGCCAAAGGAATAAAGCAACAATCGGCAAAAGGAAGTAGAGGATGAGAGATAAGGTCGCAAGGCAACTTCCGATGAATAGAAGTTGATTTCCTAGAGTATTCTTGCCTTTTCTTAATTCTGAAAGGCTGGCCAATAAATGAAGGAGGGCAAAGGCAAGCGCTAAGAAGGCTGTAAAAATAGCAAGAATAATAACGAAGTTCATAAGATTTCCTTACTAGATAGAATAATGATGATTTATTTTTGTTTGGTTGTCATTTCCATGACGTCTAAGTAAAATCTCACTACTTGATCCTCCGTGTAAGATTTCCCCTTTTTCAGCCACCAGGTCAATGTTTCGATAAAGTTAGTTACAACATAGTGTTTGAGATAAGAAGCAGGAATATTAGGATAGGAAACTTGCAAGTCCTCTGCGACCATAGGATAAACATGGTGTTCCAATTCTTTCTGCAATTGACGGAGGAAGTAGTCGTTTTTAGAGAAAAGAAGACTGGTGACGTGGTCCTGATTTTTCTTAAAATGTGAAAAGATATGAGCCAAATAAGCTTCTGTAGATATATTTTCCTCACGTTCAAAAAGATGATGAAAGAGATAACGGCAGAGCTCGTCTAGAAGCAGTTCCTTACTTTCATAGTGACTGTAAAAGGTGGAGCGACCGACATCTGCTAGGTCAATAATCTCCTGAACAGTGATGGATTCAAAATTTTTTTGATTTAGTAATTGTAAAAAAGCAGTATAGATAGCTTTTCGTGTCTTGGTAATGCGACGATCTTGACTAGTCATATGGACACTTTGAACAAACTGTTCAGTAACTTACAAAATAAACAGTTTGCACCTATCCTTTCTGTAATGAATGTTAGATAATGATAATGAACAGGATGTTCATGAATCTATTATATCAGAGGAAACAGGATTATGAAGACAAAATATGCAGTTTGGTTAGCTTTTTTCTTGAATTTAAGTTATGCCATTGTCGAGTTTATCGCTGGTGGAGTGTTTGCTTCCAGTGCTGTTCTTGCCGACTCTGTCCATGATTTGGGAGATGCAGTCGCAATTGGTGTATCAGCCTTTCTTGAAACAATTTCCAATCGTGAAGAAGATAGTCATTACACCTTGGGTTACAAACGATTTAGTCTCTTAGGAGCCTTGGTAACGGCTGTGATTCTTATGACAGGATCTGTTCTGGTTATCTTGGAAAATATAACGAAACTCGTTCATCCACAACCTGTCAATGATGAGGGAATCCTCTGGTTAGGAATCATTGCTGTTAGCATTAATGTGCTGGCGAGTCTAGTAGTTCGTAAGGGAAAAACCAAGAATGAGTCTATTTTGAGCCTGCATTTTCTGGAAGATACTCTGGGTTGGCTGGCTGTTATCCTAATGGCCATTGTTCTGCGATTTACCGACTGGTATATTCTGGATCCACTCTTATCTCTTGTCATTTCCTTCTTCATTCTGTTAAAGGCGATTCCTCGTTTTTGGTCTACACTCAAGATTTTCCTTGACGCTGTGCCAGAAGGTGTAGATATCAAGCAAGTAAAGAGCGACTTGGAGCAACTGGACCATGTCGCTAGTATCAATCAGCTTAATCTCTGGACCATGGATGGTTTGGAGAAAAATGCCATTGTCCATATTTGTCTAAAAGAAATTGAACAGATGGAGGTCTGTAAAGAATCCATTCGAACCTTACTCAAAGATTGTGGTTTCCAAAATATCACCATTGAGGTTGATGCAGACCTAGCAACTCATCAAGCCCATAAGCGAAAAATTGAGGAGTTGGAAGTAGGTCAAAGTCATGGACATGAACATCATCATTAATGAGATGTAGTATAAGTGAGCGAAAGCTAAATAAAAAGTGTATACTTAAAGTAGTTAGATACAGAGAGGAAATTTTATGAAATCAGCAGTTTATACTAAAGCTGGCCGGGTTGGTCTGGCAGAAATTGATCGTCCGAAAATTGAGGCGGCAGATGATGCCATTATCCGCATTGTTCGCACTTGCGTTTGCGGTTCAGACCTTTGGAGTTACCGCAATCCCGAAATCGAAGAAGGGCATAGTAATAGTGGTCATGAGGCTATCGGAATTGTCGAAGAAGTTGGTGAGGCTGTCACTACTGTAAAACCAGGTGACTTTGTCATCGCGCCTTTCACTCATGGTTGTGGTCAGTGTGATGCCTGTCGTGCCGGTTATGATGGGACTTGTGACCGCCATATTGGCACCAACTGGTCAGGTGGTGTCCAGGCGGAGTATATCCGTTTCCACTTTGCCAATTGGGCACTTGTGAAAATTCCAGGTCAACCTTCAGATTATAGCGAAGGCATGCTCAAGTCACTTTTGACACTTGCTGATGTCATGCCGACCGGTTACCATGCAGCGCGTGTTGCTAATGTGCAAAAAGGCGACAAGGTTGTCGTTATTGGGGATGGGGCTGTTGGTCAATGTGCTGTCATTGCAGCTAAGATGCGTGGAGCATCGCAAATCGTCCTCATGAGTCGTCACGAAGATCGTCAACAAATGGCCTTGGAGTCAGGCGCGACAGCAGTCGTAGCTGAACGTGGTGAAGAAGGCATTGCCAAGGTGCGAGAAATTCTTGGTGGTGGAGCAGATGCAGCTCTCGAATGTGTCGGTACAGAAGCAGCCGTCGACCAAGCTCTCGGTGTACTCCATAATGGAGGACGCATGGGATTTGTCGGTGTGCCTCACTACAATAACCGTGCGCTTGGTTCGACCTTTGCTCAAAATATCTCAGTGGCAGGTGGAGCAGCATCAGTTACTACTTATGATAAACAAGTTTTATTAAAAGCAGTTCTTGACGGTGATATCAATCCGGGTCGTGTCTTTACTTCAAGTTACAAACTAGAAGATATCGACCAAGCTTATAAGGCTATGGATGAACGCAAGACTATCAAGTCTATGATTGTGATGGATTAATACTCTTCGAAAATCTCTTCAAACCACGTCAGCTTCACCTTGCCGTAGATATAGGTAACTGACATCGTCAGTCTTATTTACAACCTCAAAGCAGTGCTTTGAGCAACCTGCGGCTAGCTTCCTAGTTTGCTCTTTGATTTTCATTGAGTATAAAAAGAAAATCCTAATAGAGATTTGAGAATCTCTATTAGGATTTTTTATGTTCAGTTGTTGTGATTAATGCAAGGTGCTTTCTCTAAGTGTCAGTTTGGTTCCTAGCATAGTAAGGCTTGGAATTTTACGTCCGTGAAGGACTTCTCTGTTCAAAATATCCATTCCTGTGCGTCCCATTTCTTCGGTGTAGACTGTGATACTGGAAAGTGGTGGGAACACTTGCTTGGTTAGAATGGTATCATTAAAGGAAATAATGCTGACGCGCTCAGGAATGATGATGCTGGCTTCCTGAAGGGCGCGAAGGGCACCAATGGCCAAGCTATCACTGGCAGCAAAAAAGGCCTGTGGAAGTTTATCTCCTAATTTTTCAATAGCTTCCTTCATCAAATCATATCCAGATTGGGCAGTAAATAGACCTTGAAAAATGAATTTTTCGTTATAAATACCTTTTTCTTGCGTATAGGATATAAAGTAATCTAAACGCTTATCTGAGATAACTTCTTCATGGTCAGTAGTAGTTTCAAGACCGGATAAGATACCAATCTTTTTAAGCCCATGATCTGTAAAGTAATCAACAACCTGTCTAACAGCATTATAGAAATCTGTAATGACACAGGTATGACCAAGAGCAATCGTATCACTGTCTAAAAATACTAGGGGTTTGTGGTATTCCTCAAATGATGCAATCTGTGCTTGGCTAAATTTCCCAATACAAAGAATCCCAATCACTTCTTCGCTAAGCGTAAAAGGCTGGTCATTAAAATAGCGCAAAATGTCGTAATCTAATTCTTGTGCTCTATTTTCAATTCCTAGTCGAATCTGGTAGTAGTAGAGATCTTCTAACTCTCCCTGTTCACTGACCCACTGGATGATAGCGATTTTCTGTTTGAGTTTATGAGATTCACCTGTTTTGAGATGTTTGGTGTAGCCTAGTTCTTCGGCAACGGTTAAAATACGATGTCTGGTTTCTTCTGTGACAGATAGACTCTGATCGCGATTGAGGACACGGGATACAGTTGCGATCGAGACAGAGGCTAGCTGAGCAATATCTTTGAGTGTAGCCATAATTCCCCTCCTTTTTAGGTTATTATAGCATATTTTTCTTCCTTTTTACTCATAGTTTAGTAAAATATCGGTAAAAATGTTGACCTAAGCAAAACCCTTGGGTACAATAGAAGAAAACGATTACAGGATAAACTTTTTTACCTAATATTTCGTAAAAGGAGAATTCATATGACACAACATCTTACTGCTGAAGCACTTCGCAAGGATTTCCTTGCTGTTTTTGGTCAAGAAGCAGACCAAACCTTCTTCTCGCCAGGGCGCATCAACTTGATTGGGGAACATACTGACTATAACGGTGGGCATGTTTTCCCAGCAGCTATCTCACTAGGAACTTATGGGGCTGCTCGTAAGCGTGATGACCAAGTTTTGCGTTTCTACTCAGCAAACTTTGAGGATAAAGGAATTATCGAAGTTCCTCTAGCTGACCTTAAGTTTGAGAAAGAGCACAACTGGACCAACTATCCAAAAGGTGTCCTTCATTTCTTGCAAGAAGCAGGTCATGTGATTGACAAAGGTTTTGATTTCTATGTCTTTGGGAATATCCCAAATGGTGCGGGCTTGTCTTCTTCAGCATCTTTGGAGCTTTTGACTGGTGTCGTGGCAGAATACCTCTTTGACCTAAAATTGGACCGTCTAGACTTAGTAAAAATCGGAAAACTAACAGAGAACAACTTTATCGGCGTTAACTCTGGTATCATGGACCAATTTGCTATCGGTATGGGGGCAGACCAACGTGCTATTTACCTAGATACTAACACTCTAGAATACAACTTGGTTCCACTTGATTTGAAAGACAATGTTGTTGTGATCATGAATACCAACAAACGTCGTGAACTAGCAGATTCTAAATACAATGAACGCCGTGCTGAGTGTGAAAAAGCAGTGGAAGAACTTCAAGTGGCCTTGGATATCCAAACCTTGGGTGAATTAGATGAGTGGGCTTTTGACGAGTACAGCTACCTGATCAAAGACGAAAATCGTTTGAAACGTGCTCGCCATGCCGTTCTTGAAAATCAACGTACCCTTAAAGCACAAGCAGCTCTTCAAGCAGGAGAGTTGGACAAGTTTGGTCGTTTGATGAATGCGTCTCACGTTTCTCTTGAGCATGATTACGAAGTGACTGGCTTGGAATTGGATACCCTTGTTCACACTGCTTGGGCTCAGGAAGGTGTTCTTGGTGCTCGTATGACAGGAGCTGGCTTTGGTGGTTGTGCGATTGCCTTGGTTCAAAAAGATGCGGTTGAGGCCTTTAAAGAAGCTGTTGGCAAACACTATGAAGAAATTGTTGGCTATGCTCCAAGCTTCTACATCGCTGAAGTTGCAGGTGGAACTCGCGTCTTAGATTAGGAGAGAAGGATATGGAAGCTGTAATATTTGATTTAGATGGCTTATTAGCCGATACTGAAATCATTTCTCTAAAAGTTTATCAAGAATTGCTTAGAGATTTTGGAATTCCTTTCACAGAAGAAACTTATTCTAGAGACTACAGTGGACATAGGGAAGAGGAGAATGTTCAACGATTTTTGGATACCTATGATTTACCTTGGAACTTTGACCAAACCTTGGATAAAGTTTATGAACTGGAAGCTCAAATCTTAGCCAAAGGTGTAAATTTAAAAAAAGGTGCTAAAAATTTGCTTACTTATTTGCAAAAAGAAGGCATTCCAATCGCTTTAGCAACTTCAAGTGTTGAATCTCGAGCTAGAATGATCTTGGATAGCAATGGTATACTATCACTATTTGACCATTTAGTTTTTGCAAAAGATGTAAAGCGAAGCAAACCTTACCCTGATATATTTTTAAAGGCTTGTAGTGATTTGAACGTTTTACCAGAGAATTGCTTGGTACTAGAGGATAGTGAAGCAGGGATTGAAGCGGCGTATAGAGCTGGGATTCCAGTTATTTGTATTCCAGATTTAAAAATACCAGCACAGTCTTTCTTAAATAAAACAGAACAAGTTTTTCAGGATTTGGATGCTGTTAGAGACTATTTAGAAAGTAAGAAGGAGGTTTTCTAGTGACCTTAGTAGAAACATTTGTTACCAAAGTCATTGCAGAAAGCACCTTTGAAGAGTTGGATCGGATTTATCTGAGCAATCGCGTCTTGGCACTGGTGGGAGATGGAGTTCTTGAAGTTGAGACTGACCAAAATGATTTGATTGAACTAAAAGATCAGCTTGTTGAGGAAGCAGTTCGCTTGGAAACGATTGAAGATAGTCTGGCTGCGCGTGAGATTCTCGGTGCAGACCTCATGGACTTGGTAACGCCTTGTCCAAGTCAGGTTAATCGAGACTTTTGGGCTACTTATGCCCAGTCACCAGAGCAGGCGATTGCAGACTTCTACCAACTCAGTCAGAAGAATGACTACATCAAACTAAAGGCTATCGCAAAGAATATTGCTTATCGTGTTCCTTCTGACTACGGTGAACTGGAGATTACTATCAATCTCTCTAAGCCTGAAAAGGATCCAAAAGAGATAGCGGCAGCCAAGTTGGTCAAGTCGAGCAACTATCCTCAATGTCAGCTTTGTATGGAAAATGAAGGCTACCATGGACGTGTCAATCATCCAGCTAGAAGCAACCATCGTATTATACGTTTTGATATTTCTGGGCAGGAGTGGGGCTTCCAATATTCGCCTTATGCGTACTTTAATGAGCACTGTATTTTCCTAGACAGCCAACATCGTCCCATGGCTATTAGTCGCCAAAGTTTTGAGCGTTTGTTAGCAATTGTGGAGCAGTTCCCAGGTTATTTTGCAGGCTCGAATGCTGATTTACCAATCGTGGGTGGCTCCATCCTGACGCATGATCATTACCAAGGTGGGCGACATGTCTTCCCAATGGAAGTGGCTCCTTTACAGAAAAGCTTTACCTTTGAAGGTTTTGAATCTGTCAAAGCAGGGATTGTTCAGTGGCCTATGTCTGTGATTCGATTGACGTCGGATTCAAAAGACGATTTGACCAACCTTGCTGAGAAAATCTTACTTTCTTGGCGTCAGTACTCAGATCCAAGTGTACAGGTTTTGGCGGAAAGCAATGGAACTCCGCACCATACTATCACACCGATAGCCCGTAAACGAGATGGACAGTTTGAGTTGGATTTGGTCTTGCGGGACAATCAAACATCTCCAGAGCATCCAGACGGCATCTATCATCCCCACAAGGATGTCCAACATATCAAGAAGGAAAATATCGGCTTGATTGAGGTTATGGGTTTAGCCATTTTGCCACCACGCTTGAAGGAAGAAGTAGAGCAAGTAGCAGCTTACATAGTCGGAGAGGATGTTCCAGTTGCAGATTATCACCAAGAATGGGCGGATGAGTTGAAGGAATCCCATCCTGGATTGACTGACAAAGACCAAGCTCTTAATATCGTTCAAGAATCTGTGGGTAAAATCTTCGCTCGGGTATTGGAAGATGCAGGGATTTACAAGCAAACAGAAGAAGGACAGGCAGCCTTTATGCGCTTTGTGGAGCAGGTTGGTATTTTGCCCGAATAAGTGCTTCTCTCTTGCGTAGAGTCTTGAAAAGTAGTATCATAGTGTCGTTTGAAATATCAGGAGGAACGTATGAAAGATTTTCACTTTGACGCTATATCTGCCTTTGAAAACTACGAAATTGAAAAAATGAGAGATGGTCACGTTGTGGTGACGACAAAAGTAGTGGACTCCTCACTCAACTATTATGGGAATGCCCATGGAGGCTATCTATTTACTCTTTGTGACCAAATCAGTGGTCTTGTGGTGATTTCGCTAGGATTAGACGGGGTGACACTCCAGTCTTCCATTAACTACTTGAAAGCTGGAAATCTAGGGGACATTCTCACTATCAAAGGAGAATGTGTCCATCATGGACGCACCACTTGTGTCGTCGATGTTGATATCACCAACCAAGATGGCCGAAATGTCTGCAAGGCAACCTTCACCATGTTTGTCACAGGAAAACGATCTGAAGATAGACAGGTGAGGATATAGGAAATAAGAAAAAGAGGCATGTGCCTCTTTTTCTTATACTCTAGTGCTGTATTATACTATTCACTAAATCTTAAAAAATAGCCATCTGGGTCTAAAACAGCAAATTCATGAGGGTAGATATATTGTTCATCAACACGAAATTCTCTTTTAGTCAAAGGACGATGAATAGGATAGTTAGACTCGATTACTTTCTGATAGAGTCGAGGAACATCCTCGATGCCAAAGGAAATATTGACACCGCGTCCGAAAGGATAAGTCAGTTGGGCTAATTCTTCTGCACTGCCTTCTTCTAGCATAAGTTGGCAGTCTTCAAGCGAGAGGAAGAGAAATTTCTCCTCTGGACGCTCGTATTGGACAGTGAATCCCAGCAAGTTGCAGTAGAAGCGGCGCGACTTTTCGATGTCAGATACTACAAATTCAGGGATGACGGCTTGATAGTCCATTCGTTTCTCCTTAAAGTTCAATCTCCAATACAATCGGTGTATGGTCTTGGCGTGCGCCTGAATCAATCATATCTGACTTGGTAACCTTGTCTGCCACACGGTTACTTGTGAGCCAGTAGTCGATTCTCCAGCCTGTGTTGTTGATTTTTGAAGTCTTGCTGCGTTGTGCCCACCAAGTATAGCGTTCTGGCACATCGCCATGGATATGGCGGAAGGTATCTGTAAATCCTTTGGCTAAAAGGTTTGTAAATCCTTCACGTTCTTCGTCTGTGAATCCTGGTGAACGACGGTTGCTAGCCGGGTTAGCAAGGTCAATTTCCTTGTGGGCAACGTTGTAGTCACCAGTTGCTAGGACAGGCTTTTGCTTGTCTAGTTCAGCCAAGTATTCCGCATATTTGACGTCCCAGACTTGACGCTCTTCTAAGCGTTTGAGGCCATCCCCAGCATTAGGAGTGTAGACCTGAGTCACGAAAAATTCATCAAATTCAAGAGTAATGATGCGTCCTTCCAAGTCCATAGTAGAAGGTGCGCCAATCTCTGGGAAGCTGATAGTTGGAGTAAGTTCTTTCTTATAGAGGAACATAGTTCCAGCATAGCCTTTACGGGCAGGCTCTTGAGAGGAACGCCAAGTGTTTTCGTAACCTGGGAAGAGTTCTTCCAGTACCTCAAGGTGTTTTTTAGTAGGACCTTTAGCTGAAAGCTTGGTTTCCTGGATGGCAATGATATCAGCATTTTCAGCAACCAAGGTTTGGAGGACGTCTTGTGATAATTTCGCACGCGCAGAGTCACTCGTCAACGCTGCATTGAGGGAATCAATGTTCCATGAGATTAGTTTCATAGTGTGTACCTTTTCTAGATGTATTTCTTATATTTTATCAAAAAAAAGTAAAGCCAGCGAGTTTCTAGTTTGGAAACTCACTCTTTAGACTTTATCCTTAGAAAACAAAAAATTCTCGAAACTATTTTGAAAAAAATCTAAATAGTTCTTGTGTTTGGAGTGGAAAGGTATATAATATTATTTAGAAAAACATCTAAATAGAAAGTGAAGTTACAAATATGTCAAATAAGAGAACAATCCCTCTTTTTGTGGTCTTGTCTTATGGTCTTGCTTGGATAATATGGTTGGCACTATGGCTAAGTGGTATTGGACTAAATTCTCCATTGAGTCAGCTTGCTAGTATTGTGGCCATGTGGATGCCTGCGCTTGCAGTCCTTCTCTTAGGGAAAATAACGAAAAAACCTAGTGGAATCAAGTCTAAATTAGTCGTGAATCTCAAGAGGAACTGGAGCTTTTACTTACTAGC
Organism: Streptococcus infantis; assembly: GCF_047464415.1. Classification (GTDB taxonomy): domain Bacteria; phylum Bacillota; class Bacilli; order Lactobacillales; family Streptococcaceae; genus Streptococcus; species Streptococcus infantis_AE. The sequence goes on from NZ_JASHBX010000017.1 coordinate 20,267, forward strand.
TATCTGGTTGCCAGCAGTTATCAGTTTTTTAGGAGCAGGACTTTATTTTCTTGTATTTCCTAACAATTTCAGCCTTGGTTTTGAATCTATTCAAGCCATCTTACAAGAAAAAGGTATCCTTCAATCACCGATCCCCCTATCTTCCTTGGTCTTGATTCAAATCCTAGCTAGTTTAACCTACGCTCCTTTTCTTAATAGCTTATTTGCATTGGGAGAGGAAATTGGTTGGCGTGGTTATCTTTACCCAGCTCTAAGAGAACGATTTTCACTAGTACAGACTCATGTCTTGCTTGGTCTCATTTGGAGTCTATGGCATTTACCAATCAATTTGCAAGGCTATAATTATGGATTAACTTATTTTGCATATCCCGTTTTGGGAATTGTTGCCATGTTCCTATTTTGTTTTAGTCTAGGAATATTGTTGAGTTGGATGATGGAAAAAACAGGATCTATCTGGGCTTCAGCACTATTTCATGGGGCAATCAATGCAACTGCAGGTTTTGGATTACTCTTTCAACTGCCTGGAGAAAAAGCTTCAAGCCTCTTGATTTTTGGTCCGTCACCAGCAGGACTGATAGCAGTGCTACCCTGCTTATTCCTTGCCTTACTGATATTGCGAATAGAAAGGAAGCACCATGAGTTTTGCAAATAGCTTTAAAGCTTTATCTCATCCAGTCAGGAGGGAGATTTTGAATTTGCTTAAAACAGGCAGATTATCTGCAGGAGAAATTGCCAGTCATTTTGAGTTAACAGGTGCAACAATTTCACACCACCTTACGATTTTGAAAGCAGCGGATTTGATTCGTGAAATGAAAGAGAAAAACTTTATTTATTATGAGTTAAATACATCAGTTTTAGAGGATATGATGGTGTGGTTAGCAGAACTGAAAGGAGATTTTTAGATGAAGATAAAAATCAATAAGAAATTGGTATTATATACTAGCATTCTTATCCTACTGCCTACCCTTGTAGGTTGTGTTTTCTGGTTTCAACTACCAGAGAAGATGCCGACTCATTTTAATCTACTGGGCCAAGCAGATGGCTACGATCATAAAATGTTTGCTATCTTTGGATTACCGGCTCTCATGCTTTTGATGCATTGGTTGATTCTATTCTTGATGATCAAGGATCCTAAGTCCAGCAATATTAGTTCAAAAATACAACTTTTGATTTACTGGATTATTCCTTTTGTATCTTGTCTATCGATGATTTCTATCTACGGAGTATCTTTGGGTTATTCTATGATGAGTGGAATTCTAGCTCAGATTTTTATGGGAGTCATCATGATTGTAATTGGAAATTATCTACCCAAAACACGCCGAAATTATATAATCGGTATTCGACTTCCGTGGACTTTGGAGAATAATGAGAACTGGAGCAAAACGCATCGCATAGCTGGAAAAATTTGGGTATTAGGAGGATTGTTATTGTTTCTAAATGCCTTTGTTCAGCTATATGTTTACTGGGTATTTTTCTTGACACTTTTCTTTGTAGTGATAATTCCTAGTGTCTATTCTTATCAATTATCAAAATCAGAATCTTGAAATAGGTATTTGAGTCGTTAGTTAGAGAAGTTGGTCTGATACGCGTATTTCCCCAACGTATAGTTTGAAAAATCAAGGTCATTCCTATATAATAAAGAATGATTTATGTAAAGGATTGAAAATAAATGAAATTTTACTCATATGAATATGTTTTGAGCCAGATTGGCCAACAAAATAGTGTCATGATTGGCTTTGGAGTATTCTTGCTTGCCATCACTGGATTTTTTGCTTTTAAGGCTTACCGCGACCATCGAGGAACCAAGTTTCGCGAGTTGGTGATGATCTCGTCTTTGGCTTTACTGGCTGTCATTCTCGGTATTATATCTACTTATCAGTCAAATCAAGCTTCCAACAACCAATTTCAAACTTCACTTCACTTTATAGAAGTTGTTTCTGAGGATTTAGGGGTGGATAAATCAGAGGTCTACGTCAATACTTCTGCAACGACAGATGGTGCCCTTCTCAAGGTAGGAGACAAATTCTACCGTGCCTTGAGTGGGAGTGAACCGGATAAGTATCTCTTGGAAAAACTTGACTTGTATCAAACAAGTGACATTGAATTAGTGGAGGCAAACAAATGACATTTAACTATATCGAGATTCTGATTAAACTGGCTTTAGGTCTTGTATCTCTTGTCTTTGTTATCAACATGACAGGGAAGGGAAATCTAGCGCCCAACTCAGCAATTGACCAAATCCAAAACTATGTTCTTGGGGGAATCATCGGTGGGGTAATCTATAATAGCTCTATTACCATCCTTCAGTATGCAGTTATCTTGATTATGTGGACAATCTTGGTTTTACTTCTCAAGTGGCTTACGAATAACGTCGGCTTTGTAAAACAAATGATTGACGGGAAACCAACCCTACTCATCAAAAATGGAGAAATCGATCCAGAAGCCTGCCGTTCTGTCGGCTTATCAGCTTCTGACGTAGCCCTTAAACTTCGTAGCCAAGGTATCTTCCAGCTTAAAGAAGTCAAGCGTGCTGTACGAGAGCAAAACGGTCAGCTGATTGTAGTACAAAATGGAGATGAAAATCCTAAGTATCCTGTCATCACAGATGGTGTCATTCAGTCTGATGTCCTCGATACTCTCAGCTTAACGGAAGAATGGCTCCTAGATCATCTGAATAAGCAAGGGTATGATAATGTGGCCAATATTTTTATCGCTGAGTATGACAAGGGTCAACTAAGCGTCGTCACCTATGAATAAGAAAAACCTGGGGTTCATGCCTCAGGTTTCCATTTGTCATTAGAAAGGAATTTTATGTCTATCATCCAAAAACTCTGGTGGTTTTTTAAGTTAGAAAAACGTCGTTACCTAGTTGGAATTGTAGCTTTGGTTTTGGTTTCTGTGCTCAACCTTATCCCACCGATGGTCATGGGGCGCGTGATTGATGCCATCACTTCGGGACGATTAACACAGGATGAGCTCCTGCTTCATCTCTTTTATCTCCTGCTAGCAGCTTTCGGGATGTACTATCTGCGTTACGTTTGGCGTATGTATATCCTAGGGACTTCCTACCGACTTGGACAAATCATGCGTTCAAGACTATTTGAACATTTTACAAGGATGTCTCCCGCTTTTTATCAGAGTTATCGGACTGGGGATTTGATGGCTCACGCAACCAATGATATCAATGCTCTGACTCGTTTAGCAGGTGGTGGTGTCATGATGGCAGTGGATGCCTCTATCACAGCCTTGGTGACTCTCTTGACTATGCTCTTTAGCATTTCTTGGCAGATGACCTTGGTTGCCATTCTACCCTTGCCATTTATGGCATATGCAACTAGTCGCCTGGGGAGAAAGACCCACAAAGCTTTTGGCGAATCACAAGCAGCCTTTTCTGAACTCAACAATAAGGTTCAAGAATCTGTAGCAGGTATTAAGGTAACCAAGTCCTTTGGCTATCAGTCTGATGAATTGGCATCTTTCCAGGAAGTTAATGATTTGACCTTCCAAAAGAATCTGCAAACCATGAAATATGATAGCCTCTTTGACCCGATGGTTTTGCTCTTTGTTGGTTCTTCTTATGCCTTAACTCTCTTAGTCGGTGCCTTTATGGTGCAAGCAGGACAGGTAACTGTCGGAAATCTGGTCACCTTTATCTCATACTTGGATATGTTGGTCTGGCCCTTGATGGCCATTGGTTTCCTCTTTAATATTACTCAAAGAGGGAAGGTTTCGTATCAACGAATTGAGAGCCTTTTGTCCCAAGAGTCACCTGTTAAAGATCCAGAATCTCCACTTGACGGGATTGAAAATGGGCGCTTAGACTATGCCATTGATCGTTTTGCCTTTGAAGACGAAGAGACACTGAAAGATATTCATTTTAGCCTCGAAAAAGGGCAAACTCTGGGCTTGGTTGGGCAGACTGGTTCAGGGAAAACAGCTTTGATTAAGTTGCTCCTACGTGAGTATGACGTTGATCAAGGAGCCATTTATCTAAATGGGCATGACATTCGTGACTATCGACTAGCTGACTTGCGTAGTTTGATGGGATACGTCCCACAGGACCAATTTCTCTTTGCCAGTTCCATCATAAATAATATCCGCTTTGGAAATCCTGACCTCCCTTTCTCAGAAGTAGAAGAAGCAACTAAGCTGGCTCAAGTCTATCAAGACATTCAAGCCATGCCCCAGGGATTTGATACGGTTATCGGCGAAAAAGGTGTCAGTCTATCTGGTGGACAAAAGCAACGTCTGGCTATGAGTCGGGCTATGATTTTAAATCCTGATATCCTGATTTTAGATGATTCCTTATCGGCGGTAGATGCCAAGACAGAGTTCGCTATTATCGATAATCTCAAAGAAACTCGCAAGGACAAGACAACCATTATCACTGCCCATCGACTCAGTGCAGTTGTCCATGCAGATTTAATTTTGGTCATGCAAAATGGTCGCATCATTGAACGAGGCAGACATGAAGACTTACTAGCCTTGGATGGTTGGTACGCACAAACCTACCAGTCACAACAATTAGAAATGAAAGGAGAAGAAGATGCGCAATAAACAAGAACAATGGGCTGTATTGAAACGCTTGTTGTCCTATCTCAAGCCTTACGGTCTCCTCACCTTTTTAGCACTCGCTTTTCTCCTTACGACGACTGTTATCAAGAGTATCATCCCCTTGGTAGCTTCTCACTTTATCGACCAGTATCTACATAATCTCAACCAGCTTGCGGTTACAGTTCTGCTAGTTTATTATGGTCTTTTCATTCTTCAAACCATTGTCCAATATGTAGGGAACATCCTCTTTGCGCGAGTGTCCTACAGTATCGTTAGAGATATCCGACGGGATGCCTTTGCCAATATGGAAAAACTAGGCATGTCTTATTTTGATAAAACACCTGCAGGTTCCATTGTTTCTCGTTTGACAAATGACACCGAGACTATCAGTGATATGTTCTCAGGGATCTTGTCTAGCTTTATCTCAGCAGTCTTTATCTTTGTGACAACCCTTTATACCATGCTCGTTTTGGACTATCGTCTGACAGCTTTAGTCTTGCTCTTCCTACCTTTGATTTTCCTTTTGGTCAATCTCTACCGTAAAAAATCGGTCAAGGTCATTGAAAAAACCAGAAGTCTCTTGTCAGATATCAACAGTAAGCTGGCAGAAAATATCGAAGGGATTCGTATTATTCAAGCCTTTAACCAAGAAAAGCGCCTGCAAGAAGAGTTTGATGAGATAAACCAGGAACACCTGGTCTATGCTAATCGTTCAGTAGCCTTGGACTCCCTCTTTTTACGTCCAGCTATGAGTTTGTTGAAGTTGTTGGGCTATGCGGTTTTGATGGCTTACTTCGGCTATCGTGGTCTCTATCTAGGCATAACGGCAGGTACCATGTATGCCTTTATCCAGTACATCAATCGTCTCTTTGATCCCCTCATCGAGGTAACGCAAAACTTTTCTACCCTTCAGACATCCATGGTGTCAGCAGGTCGTGTCTTTGCACTTATCGATGAGACCAACTATGAACCGGCCCAAGAAAATGGACAAACGGAGATTAGAGAAGGGAATATCCGTTTTGAACATATGTCCTTCTCTTATGATGGGAAACACCAGATTCTCGATGATATTTCCTTTACAGTCAATAAAGGTGAAACCATCGCCTTTGTCGGTCATACGGGATCGGGGAAATCTTCTATCATTAATGTTCTCATGCGCTTTTATGAATTCCAGTCAGGTCGAGTTCTCCTTGATGGTGTGGATATTCGTAAGTATAGCCAAGAGGAGCTGAGAAAAAATATCGGTCTGGTCCTACAGGAACCTTTCCTCTATCATGGGACCATCAAGTCCAATATTGCTATGTACCAAGATATCAGCGATGATCAGGTTAAGGCAGCAGCAGAATTTGTCGATGCAGATTCTTTCATTCAGGATCTTCCATTAGGCTATGATGCTCCTGTGTCTGAGCGTGGTTCGAGTTTTTCAACCGGTCAACGTCAGCTGCTTGCTTTTGCTAGAACTGTTGCCAGTCAACCTAAAATTCTAATTTTGGATGAAGCGACAGCCAATATAGACTCTGAAACAGAAGCCTTGGTCCAAAATTCTCTAGCCAAGATGAGACAGGGCCGGACGACCATTGCCATTGCCCATCGTCTTTCTACCATTCAGGATGCTAACTGTATCTATGTCCTAGATAAGGGACGAATCATCGAGAGCGGCACACACGAGGAACTTTTGGCATTGGGTGGAACCTATCACAAAATGTATAGTTTGCAAGCAGGTGCTCTATCCTAAGGAAGAATTCCTTTAAAATACAGATTTCTTGCACTGCCTCTTTCATTTTGTGGTATAATGTAGAATGTTTAAAGATTACATATTAAAAAACAGAGGAGAATGTGCATGCTGAAATGGGATGAACTACCTCAAGAAATGCAATTAAGTGAGGTAAAACCATACTACCAGCTTGTTTCTAAAAGAAAAGGCTCACTGATTCTCAAGCGTTGTCTAGATTTGGTTCTAGCCTTGATCTTGTTAATCTTGACCTCACCCGTGTTTCTGATTCTAAGCATTTGGATCAAGCTAGATAGCAAGGGTCCAGTCATTTACAAGCAGGTACGGGTAACCCAGTACAACCGACATTTCAAGATTTGGAAATTCCGTACCATGGTGACAGATGCGGACAAGAAAGGAAGTCTAGTAACTTCTGCAAATGACAGCCGTATCACCAAGGTTGGAAATTTCATTCGCCGTGTTCGTTTGGATGAACTTCCACAATTGGTCAATGTTCTCAAAGGAGAGATGTCCTTTGTGGGAACTCGTCCAGAAGTACCACGCTACACAGAGCAGTATAGCCCTGAAATGATGGCTACCTTGCTCTTACCAGCAGGGATTACATCGCTTGCCAGCATTAACTATAAGGACGAGGATGCCATTATCAGTCAAATGACTGCAAAAGGTATGACGGTTGACCAGGCCTATGTCGAAAGAGTCCTCCCAGAAAAGATGCACTATAATCTAGCCTACCTACGTGATTTTAATTTCTTCGGAGATATCAAGATCATGTTCCAGACTGTATTTGAAGTTTTAAAATAAAGTAGTCGTAAGATTGAAACCAATCAAAGGAGTAAAACAATGACAAAGTATAATATTCCATTTTCACCACCTGATATTACCGAAGCAGAAATTGCTGAAGTAGCAGATACCCTCCGCTCTGGTTGGATCACAACAGGTCCAAAGACAAAAGAATTGGAGCGTCGTCTGTCTGTCTATACTCAAACGCCTAAGACAGTCTGCCTCAATTCTGCAACAGCAGCTCTTGAATTGATCTTGCGTGTGCTTGAAGTGGGCCCTGGCGATGAAGTTATCGTTCCCGCTATGACCTATACAGCATCATGTAGCGTTATCACTCACGTAGGTGCGACACCAGTTATGGTTGATATCCAAGGTGATACCTTTGAAATGGACTATGACAAGCTTGAGCAAGCGATTACTGAGAAGACTAAGGTTATCATCCCAGTAGAACTTGCAGGGATTATCTGTGACTATGACCGTTTGTTCCAAGTTGTTGAGAAGAAACGTGACCTCTTTACAGCTACTAGCAAGTGGCAAAAGGTCTTTAACCGTATCGTTGTTGTCTCAGATAGTGCCCATGCTTTGGGGTCAACATATAAAGAACAAGCAGCTGGTTCAATCGCTGACTTCACATCATTCTCTTTCCACGCGGTTAAGAACTTCACAACTGCTGAAGGAGGAAGTGCTACTTGGAAAGCTAATCCAGCTATTGATGATGAAGAAATGTACAAGGAATTCCAAATCCTATCTCTTCATGGTCAAACGAAGGATGCGCTAGCTAAGATGCAACTAGGTTCATGGGAATACGATATCGTAACTCCTGCCTACAAGTGCAACATGACGGATATCATGGCTTCACTTGGTCTGGTTCAGTTGGACCGTTATCCTAGCTTGCTACAACGTCGTAAGGACATCGTAGATCGCTATGACCGTGGATTTGCAGGAACTCGTATTCACCCATTAGCTCATGAGACAGATACTGTTGAATCTTGTCGTCACCTTTACGTTACCCATGTAGAAGGTGCTAGTCTCGAGCAACGCAATCAAATTATCCAAGAATTGGCCAAAGCAGGAATCGCAAGTAACGTTCACTACAAACCGCTTCCACTTTTGACAGCTTATAAGAATCTTGGCTTTGACATGGCAAACTATCCTAAGGCTTATGCCTACTTTGTAAACGAGATTACGTTACCACTTCACACGAAATTAACGGATGAAGAAGTAGATTATATCATTGAGACTTTTGTCCGAGTTTCTGAAGAAGTTCTAGGTGCTTCACAAAAATAATTAAAAAAATTAGTAAAAAATTAGTGGTAAGTGGTAAGAGTTTTTAGAAAATCAAATAATTCAATATTTTTAGGAGAACAGAGAAATCTGTTCTCTTTTTTGTTCGCTTAAAATTCTATTTGAGAGGAGTTCAACGATGGTAGGATTAGAGATTGTAATGAATTTAGACACGTTAGAAATCTTTGACGTTATCGATCATGATAAGAATGGAAACAGCGAACAAGCGCCTAAAACCATCCAATTAAGCTTATTTGACTCAATGACGTGCATTTGACAGAAGGAGATAAATTAGGATGGACAGAGAAGCGCTATACAATGAATTAATTCAAAGCGAACCATTAGGTTTCATTGATCCATTTTCTGACCTTGGCGAATTCGATCCTCTTCAGATGAAATTTAAACAACCCGTAAAGGACTTGGTGAATCGATATTCAGGACAACCTTACAGCTTGGCCTGGCAACATAAAATTATGGAAATGCGGAAGTTGTTTATTGCCTATCAGATAGCATTAAATGAAGAAGATAAGCAGATTAACTTTCAGCGAAGAACAAGAAGCGAAGAGTCCAAAGAACATGCTGATGCTATTGTAACAACCTATTTGAAGTTAGGATTTAGTTTTAAAGAGATTGAGAAGCGTGTTTCTTTATCTTACAAGCAACTTCGTCGAGGATGGAGAAGAAGTGATCACATAATGACAAATAGTCCTGAATTTTACAGCAAAGGGGACTTATCTGAAGGTTACTGTTTACCGAGTAAAAAGCTACCTAAATGTATGAGAATCAATGAGGAGTAATTATCATGAAAGAAGCAGTATTAAAGGGGCGTGTTTGTACTTGGGAACGTCTTCTAGATGAGCTATTACAAAACGAAACAAAGGTGGAGAAGGATGAAATTGATTTAATTCCAATTAAAACATCTTGTAGAAAAGAGTATTTCTGGATAGCAGAAGTGAGTGTTGAGAATCAGCACAATACAAGTACTACTGAATATGGGTATTGCCCATTTTGTGGATTAAAAAAACAAGAGATTCTTATAGTTGATTTGTAGAAAATAAAAAACATGAAAAAGATTGATTTACTAAAATGCTTATCCATCATCACAAAAGACGGATTAAGAACTCAAAAATTTAAGAATAGCCATCTAAAGCTCATCTCTTCAACTGAAGAAGGAAGACGAGGCTCTGTATTCGCTTATCGTTCAAAAGCGAATATGGTGAAGGCACGTGGTGTTGTTTTAACGTCTGTCGAATCATTGCTGGAGAACCAGGATCAGTTTACACACTGGACTCCTAACGTCTATTGCTATGGAAGCTATAGCGATGCTGGTCGACGGATTACACGTGGCCACTCTGAGGATAATCTAAGACAGATTAACACATTCTACATCGACTTTGATATTACCTCTGCAGCTGAAGAAATGACGACAGGAGATATTTTAACTGCTTCCCTGGAGCTAGGTTTTATGCCGACGTTGATTCTAAAATCTGATAAAGGATTTCAAGCCTATTTTGTCCTCTCAGAATCAGCCTATGTTACAGCTCATTCTCAATTTCGAGTGGTGAAGGTGGCCAAAGCTATCTCTCAAAATTTGAGAAATTACTTTGCTCAAACTTTACCAGTAGATATGACTTGTAACCATTTTGGGATTGCTCGGATTCCTCGAACTGATAACGTTGAATTCTTTGATGCTGACTATACCTATTCGTTCCAGGAGTGGTTAGATTGGTCGATGAAGCAATCAGAGCTTCCTTTCCCAAGTAAAAAGCCTAATTTGACGGTTATTTCAGGTTCTGAAGGGGTGAAACAGATTGATGAACCCTGGTATCAATTGCTGATGAGAGAAGGGAATATCAAAGGTGGAAAAGCTTTGATGGGAAGAAACAACGTTCTTTTCACGCTAGCTTTAGCCAACTTCTCTTCAGGAATCGATCAGGAAGAGTGTGAGGAGGTTCTTTCTAGTTTTAATGCAAATCTAGACGAACCACTCTCTTCAGCTGAATATCATAAGATTATTACAAGCGCCTACTCAGGAAAATATGAAGCTGCTAGTCGTGACTATGTAATGACTTTATGTAAAGCATGGGTCAATCAGGAACTCAAGGCTTCAGATCTCTTTGTGAAGCAACGTTGGTACAAGTTTAAGAAGAAACGTGCTGACAGAAAGAATAGTCATCTTCATGAATGGAAAACAGATGTCATGGCCTATTTAGAAGGCTTCTATCAATCTGAGGATCCATTTATCCAGACGACGAAAAAAGAGATACGAGAGAAGTTGAACATCCCTGAGCGCTCATTGGATAAAGTATTGAAAGTTCTCAAAGCAGAACAAAAAATCTTCTTCACAGTCAAACACGGGCGTGGAGGAGGCATCAGATTAGCCTCTATCAAATCAATCTTGCTTTCCCTTATCCAGGTGAAGAAAGAACGTCAGGAGGCTTATATGACCAATATTGCTGCTTTCTTTGAAGAAAGTATAGAGTTTACTCAGAGAGTGATAGAAAGGGTTAAAGATGGCTTTAAACAAACACAACAACTATCTCTATTTGAACTTGATATTGGATAATCAAAAAAACCCGTCAACTGCCTTACATTTATATCTACGATTATTACAAGGATATACATGTATATAAAATAACCTATGGAGGAATGATATGATTTTGATTTTAGTTGGATTCTTTAGCCTTATATTTGTAGGAGGATTTTTCTTAGTTTTCTCACTTATAGGGATTCGTCAACAAGTTCGTTTTGAAAACGGATATGATTCTGAATTAGAGACAGATCAGCTGGCAATGATTGGCCAAAATAGAAAGTGAGAAGAAGAATGAAGTACGTAATTTTCAGTTTTGAATTAGGTGATTATATTTGTAATGGGGAGAATAAAGTTTTAGTTTTTGATACCTTGGGACTAGCTTTTCAGTATCTTCAAAAACATTACCGTAAACCACTTCCTGAACAAAGAAAAAAGAGATTGATTCACTATCCTGATGTGTATCAAGCTCCGTTTAGACTTCTAAAAGTTTGTTAGGAAGGGGAAAGGTCGATGTCAGAGTTATTCAAAATTATCCGTGGATACTACCTAACAGGAGTTGGACAAGAACCATTGGCTTACTATTTTAAACTTTCATCGGATAACTTAAAATTTGATTCTGTTTCTGCAGGGGATGTGGCTTTAACTTTTTATCAAAACGAGGAGAGTATTTCTAGCATTCCAGCGATCATTAGAGTAGATAGTGTTATCTCGAATGATAAAATGATTTCAGATTACCTGCAGGAGGAGTTGAGAGATCATTATCCAATGTTGCCAATTGTCCGTGTATTGGATTCTGAGGAATTTGATCCTTTACTCTTTCAAGAAGTGATGACAACGTTCACTAACTTGAAATCAGAAATAAAAGAATTGGCCAAGATTGATTATGTTCAAGGTTCCATATTTGATTTTATGGATGAGGAGGAGATAGGATGAAAGAGCTTTTTACGCATGTTAAGTTAGCTCTAGGGGCTCTTCTTGTCATTTTAGTCGTGAGTCTCGCAGTTTTAGGAGGATATAGGTTGTATAAAGATCATTTTATCTTAGATTATGATCCTCACCTTACTCAGAAGGAATACCAGAATACTGTACTTGATCAAAATGTAAATCTAGTATTTTATAAAAAAGATTGTCCTTACTGTCAGGTTGGAAAAAGTGTAGTTGTAGATGCAGCCAATAAAGGTTCCTATCCTACATTTTACATTGATACTCAGACAGAAGAAGGTCAAAAGTTAGTAGAAAAATACCAGGTTGAAAAAGCTGCAACTATCATCAAGATCCGTAAGGGAAAAATAAAAAAATATCTATATGCTTTAAGAGATTCAGAGGAAAAGATTGTAGCAGATGAGAAAAGTATTCAGGAGGCCATAAATGACTAAAAGGGCAAAACTAAGTAAATGGGCTGAGACAGCTTTTCAAAATGATTGGGAACTATGGCGTACTAGGACAAATGAAGGAATGGTTGTTTTAGGAAAATTATCAGATGGGACATTTACTCTACATCGTTTTAATGATGAGGGAGGAAGACTAACACATATTTCGCAAGATGAGGCCCTTTGGCTAACATTGGATTTGGCACCTGAAAAGTTAGGTTGTATTTAAGGAGGCAGTATGTATCAAATTTTAAATGCTATTGCGCATGGCGTGGTTGGAACTATCTTGATTGCGATCTGGTTTGTACCGCTTTTCAGGATAACTATATGTGATAACTTTGGAAATGAAATCAAAACGAAAAGGATGCCATTGGCATTCTTAATGTTACTAAAAAGTGTTTGGCCAAAAAGTAAGGTTTCATTTATTTGGAAAGGATATAAGAAGCATGAGAAGAACTAAATCACCTAGTTTAAAGCAGAAAAGAGCTAACAAACATTTGAGAGGTATAAAAAATTACACGCTATCGAGTGAACAAAAAGGTTTCGACGATGTATCAACTTTTGATATGTTGTTTGCAACAAATGTGAAGTATCGAGTTTTTGCAATTTTAGGAGGCGTATCTATTTTTATTTTGCTAGCTTTAGTGCCAATCAATCTCTTTTTAGGCTTTATTGCATATGTAGCAGTAAATTTAGTTCATATGAATTCAAATTTTTTTCAATTAGTTGGAGTGAGGGACGTTTCTTTTATGACAGTCTTTGAATCTTTTTATTTGGGGAATGTCGAGTTGATGAGAGATATATTTGTAACTATTTGTGTAGCTATTATAGTTTTATCTTTATCTTTATATGGAAAGTGGGTTACTGAAAAAAAGACGGATATAACCTCTTTAACAAATCAGTATTATGGAAAAATCAGGAAGGAGAAATAAAATGTCTACTTTAATCGAAATATCCAAGCGCTGGATTGAAAAGATAAAATCTAGCCCAATTTTGAAGCCATTTATTAAGACTAAAGTTTGGTTTCAAGAGAATATTATTAAGAGAAAACTAGTTATTTTCTCAATGTTGTTTGTGACCTGGTTAAGTCTTTTGATGGGAGCGATTTTCTCACCACAAAGACAAACATATACTTCAGAACAACTCAAAACAAAGCAGGTTTTTGCAAATGGTAGTGGTGAGATGAAACTGGTCAGCCAGGAATATTCACCAGATACTGGAATTATTGTTTTACAATTTGAGACGAAGGATGCTACGACTTCGATAGATCGGGGCATCGATGCCAAACGATTGAAATGGAAACTCTATGCGCAACATAAAGACTCAAAAATAGAGATGGATGTTGTGCCAATCATTGATAATAAAGTATCAGTTATTATTAAAGGAGTTCCGAAAAATTTTGGTGCATTTGCGATCGATGTGACGAATCAGACAGTCTCTTCTAGCTCAATTGATGTGAATATTTCATCGCCATCCAGTGATTCTAAAAAGGTTTCTCAGAAGAAATATGAAGAAGATGACACTGTACAATTCTTTGTAACTCCTCAAAATACTCAGCTTGAAATTAAAGCTATTGAGGTTGTTTCCAGAGAAGAATTTACTCTTCAGGAAATCGAAAAAGAGATCAATTTCCAGAATGAACAGTCTCAAAAATTGACAACATCAATTTCTCAATTGAAGGAATCTATTGAAGATGATAACTCACGAAAAGCGAGTCTTCAAGCAGAAGCAAAATATCTAACAGGTGATGATCTCGAAGCCAATCAAAAGAATATTGCTACGCTAGATACAAACATCGAAACGAAGAACAGAACCATCGAAACAGCCTATAAAAACATTGAAAAGTTGAAGGCTAAATTGGAGTCTTTGGACAAGAAAAAAGAAGCTGTTAAAGATGGAACATTTGAATTTTCAAACCCTATTGAAACTGTAGAAATGAATTAAAGTGAGGTAAAATAAAATGAAAAATTTAATTAAAATGGTAAAAGAAACTGATAAATTGGGATATAAATTATCTGCAATTTGTGGAGTGAATTGGCTTATTAGACAAGCCTTTAAATGGCAATATTTATTTTTTGTAATGGTTGCAGGCGCTGTTCTGATTAAAAAAATTTCAGCAACACTTGAAATTAGTCCAAATTATTTAGGATTTTTGATGGTTATTTTTATCTTAGCCGTTCCTTTTTCAAAATTGCGTTTTGGTGTTGAGAGATTTATTTTTTCATTTTTTGAAAGTGTTGTGTTTGGCTTTATTTTTTCAATCGCAGTGGATTTTCCATTTCAAGAAAACGAATCATCGTTCTGGCTTTTAGCCACAATCTTTAGTATCGGTATTTATTATTTCATGAAGTGGTTTCAAGCAAAACTTTTTCAGCGTTATCTGTTCAAAAATATCTTAAATAAGGACTACCTTGGAATCCGAAAATTAAAAGATAAGTTACCTCCTAAAATCAATCTTTTTACAGATGCTGATGAAGGTGATGCAAACCAACGAATGATTACGATTAATCAGCGAGCAGTGAAAAAGGATTATCAAGATATTGTAGAATTAAGTTTTTTGAATAGAGAAAAACGGACAGGTATTTCCTATTATAGAAAAGCATGGAATGGTTCTGAAGCTCCTCTTGAAAGAGAATTTGTAGATATTGAAGAATTTTATCATCCAGCATTTTATGTCTTCCCGTTTGGGAAAAAACATGATTTTTGTTTCTGGTTGATTCAATTTGATGTGAGTAAAAAGAGTGCGTTTTCTATGAAAGGTGAGTTCATGTTTACCAACAAATAGTAGTCAAAAATCTCCTTAATTTTTGAATTAAGGGGATTTATTTTTTATGATTGTCCCTTTAAAAAATAATTTTATATTTTAGATTACAATAGGCTTAATTAAATAAAAAGGAGAAGTAATCATGGCTAAAAATGATTTAACAAAAATTGATAATCAACTGGAAGAGGCGAGGAAAAAAGTTGCCCTTTTGGAAGAGGAACGTAAAGAAGTAGAAGAGAATCTTCAAAAACAAATTGGTAAAATTTATGTACAAATTCAATTGAAGAAAAATAAAAATCAGTCGTATGAATCAATTATTGAAGAGTTAAAAATGGAATTGAACCTCATCAAAGAAGATGAAAAAGAACAACGTTTAGCAGCGAAGAAAAATCGTGAAGAAGGAGACTTTCCAGCTGAAAATCAGTCTTGATTTTTGAGTTTTGAACTTCCAAATGAAGTCAAAAACGGTGTAAGTAAAAGTATGTAAAGAAGAAAAACCGTGTAAGTATAACACCTATAAAGTATGTAAAGGTAAGTATCGCATGTGTGTGTAAGTAGGCGAAGCCGAGAAAATTACCGGTACTGGAAACGTTGATACTATCAACATATCACGGCATGTGATATCAGTTTCCCTTATGCTCTTTTCTACCACAACACACCTAAAAAGGACCTTAGTCCCTCTGTGTGTGTTAGTGTGTTGAAAAACCGCAAAAATAGAACCGTATCGGTTCGTGATGTTGCGAGGTTGAAGTTTTCTTTTTTGCTTCTTTTTGCTTTTGCTTCGACAA
>NZ_JASHBX010000018.1:0-35669 GCF_047464415.1 Streptococcus infantis
GAGGCAAGTGACGAGTCAAGAGCAATAAGGCTTGAACAACGTGAAAGCCAGCGTCTTTAGGCGCTGGCTGGTAATTTGGGCTTATAGCCCTGGTACAAACCACCCGTTTGACGGGTGGTTATGATTTACATCTATCCACCCTGAGGGAATCGAACCCCCATCTCAAGAACCGGAATCTTACGTGATATCCATTACACTAAGGGTGGAAACTTTAATTATTATATCAAAAAAGAGAGCTGAACTCAAGTTTTTTCTAAACTCAGCAAAAGGGGAAGAAAAAAGGATTCAGTATTGAACCGAATCCTCTAGATGATTATTTTTTCTCAAGAAGAGCTTTGATTTCTTGAAGAACTTCCAACTCAGTTGGACCAGCAGGTGCTTCTTCAGCAACCTCTTCTTTTTTGCGAAGGTTTTGAGCTTTTTCCATTGCTTTAATCACAAAGAATAGAACAGTACCAACAACAAGGAAGTTGATAACAGCGCTCAGGAAGTTACCGTAAGCAATCCCATTCCATGAAAGTTCAGCAATACGTTCGATTTTCGCTGCTTTCAAAGCAGGGTTCAATAGAAGTGGAGTGATGATATCATTAACAAATGAAGTTACGATAGCACCAAAAGCAGATGCAATGATCACACCGACAGCAAGGTCTACAACGTTACCGCGGAGCAAAAATTCTTTAAGATCTTTTAACATTTTCTTTTTCCTTTCGTAATTTAACAATCTTAATTATAGTATAATAGTTATTAGAATGCAAGAAGTATGCTTATTGTTTTTTAAAAACAAAAACTTTACTGAAGATGTAATTGAGGACTATGATGGTGACCTGTGCAAAAATAGTCTCAATTGAATTGATAGTATTGAGATTATCACCTACGAATTGACCGATAATCTGGGGGAAACTAGTCACAAAAATAAAGGTCAGAAGTAGGTCTAATAGGAAAGTTATGAATCTTGCAGTCGTAAATTTTATCAGACGCTTGAACCAATATTTTCGTTTCTGTTTAAAAACAATGGTATCATTTGTGAAAAAAGCAAACAGAATTCCAGCTATATTTCCCAGAGCAGTCGCCCATAATTCTTGTTGGAAAAAGTAAAAAATAGTGATACGAGCAATGATAGAAACAAGAGTGGTTGCAACTCCAAAAAATAAGTAGGAGAGGATTTCATTGTCAAAAAATTTTTTTATGGATATTTTCATAAAAACAGTATAGCATAAAGGACATAAATGTGCTATACTTGAAAGGTTGACTTGTTCAACCCTTGGTGCTTAGCTTCTTTCACCAAGCATATTATACGCGGATTAATCGCTAAAGGAGAATAATAGATGAAAAAACTTACTGTCCGTGATTTGGCAGATATTGCAATTGTCGCAGCAATTTATGTGGTTTTGACAATCACACCACCCCTTAATGCTATCAGTTACGGTGCTTATCAGTTCCGTATCTCTGAAATGATGAATTTTCTTGCCTTTTACAATCCTAAGTACATTATCGGTGTTACTCTTGGCTGTATGATTGCTAATTTCTTCAGTTTTGGAATCATCGATGTCGCAGTTGGTGGAGGCTCTACGCTTGTCTTCCTAAGTTTAGGCGTATGGTTGTTTAGCAAATATAAAAAAGACTATCTTTTTAATGGATTGATTCGAAAAGATCATTTCTTCTTTTCAATTCTTTTTTCGATTTCAATGATCACCATTGCTGCTGAATTGAACATCGTAGCAGAAGCACCTTTCTTCTTAACTTGGTTTACAACTGCTATCGGAGAATTCGCTTCCTTGATTGTTGGTGCTATTCTTATCGGTAAAATCGGTAAGCGTCTTGATTTGACTAGATAATGAAATCACATCAAATATTCATGAAAAGGGCTGAACTCTGTTCAGTCTTTTTCTATAGCCCCGGACTCTCAACAAAAGTGGTATAATAAAGAAAAAAGGAATTATTTTAATATGTATAGTTATCGTATTTCAGTTTTTGAAGTCCTTTGGAAAAATCAGGTCATTAGATTTTTGTTAATTTTTTTAGCACTATTTTATTTCTATCTTTTTTTCCAAAGAGTTAAGACATCCTTAAAAAGTGGTGGGAGTATGTTGGATCCTTTTCATATTGCAAAGGGAAGATTATACATTCACACGATTATTCTTTTTAGAAAAAGGATTGTTCCTCTAGCTGAAATTAGACAGATTGATATTGATTACATTCGCGGGAGAAGAATGAATGGGGACAGGTATCATCTGTATTTTACAAGGAAAGATGGAAAATCTTTTACTTTTCATTTTGGGAAAAGCAAAAGAAACGAGGAGTTAGTGAAAAATCTTGCCAATGTGGCCAAGAAGTGCCATATTAAAATCTATTATTATTAAGAGTCGATTGCTAAAATTGAATTGTTGTCACTTGTGACAATTGTCAAAGCCAGGAGAGTAGCTAATATGAATCAACTACAAGTAATAAGAGAAGATAATCAACTGAGAAACTTATTGATGAAAGAATGCGATATTCTCTTTTATGACCAGTTGAAAGAGGTTGAATTTTCTCAGAACAATGAAGTTTATTCTCTTTCGCCCATAGCCTTTGCTAAAGACGGTAGTGGGGGAGAATATGTAATTCTTGAGGATGAGAGTATCGGCTTTATAGGGAGTGAAGGCCAAGTTGGTCGGGTAGCAGAAAGCCTTGATGACTTGCTTACTTTCTTAATTCATGCTGGTTCTATCTCTGATTTTTCTTGTCGTTTGCTCTATCAAAACAAGGATTTGTTGGTAAAATTCTGTCAAGGATTTCTCAAAAAAGCACGAGAAAATTATCAGTCAAAAGGTGAAGATTGGGATAAAGTGAGAACTGGACTTGCACAAAAGTTGGGACTCGAATTTCACCCTGAGAAACTGCAAGAGTTAGCCCTAAAATTTTATCAATCAGCGATAAGAACTCCACTATTTACTTGTAAATATGGTCATGGTGAGAATGAATATATTTGTGATTCTGTTTTGTCAGATATTGTGGGCTTGTGGCTTTCAGAGCTGGTTGGGATGAGTAGGGAAGAAATTATGAACTTTGGCAACTAATAACTAGATGGTAATGATTTTTCACTGTAGCTTGGGTAAGGATTTCTAAAAAAGATGATGGAAAAATAAGGTCTGAAATTAATTAAAAAAAGAAAAAACCTTTATTTTCTTAAAGTATTTTATGTTATAATATTAACAATTATATTTTAAGGAGTTTATATGAGTTCGTCAGAATTTATTTCAAAGATTGATTATTATTGTCATAAGAAAGAGAGTCTATTTGACCAAAGCAAGTTTAAATATGCCATTCGCTCGATGTTTGCAGGTGCTTTCTTAACCTTTAGTACAGCCGCTGGGGCCATAGGTGCTGATCTACTCAATAGCATCGTTCCAAGTGCTGGTTATTTCCTATTTCCCTTTGTATTTGCTTGGGGACTTGCCTATATCGTTTTCTTGAATGCCGAGTTGGTCACGTCCAACATGATGTACCTGACAGCTGGAACATTTTTAAAGAAGATTGATTGGAAAAAAGCCTTTATCATTTTGCTCTATTGTGCCTTTTTCAACTTAGTTGGTGCTCTGTTAGCAGGTTGGTGCTTTGCTAACTCATCGGCTTTTTCACACCTGACACACGACAGTTATCTTCCAAAGATTGTAGCCAAGAAGTTGGCACGACCTAGTGAGTTGGTCTTGTTGGAAGGGATTTTGGCAAATATGTTCGTAAATATTGCCATTCTATCTTCTATTTTGATTAAGGATAGCAATGCCAAACTCTGGATTATCTTGTCAGCTATTTCTATGTTTGTTTTCTTGTCAAACGAGCATATTGCAGCCAACTTTTCATCCTTTAGCATTATTAAATTCAGCATTGTTTCTGACCAAATTGCTAACTTTGATATTCCTAATATCCTACGTCATTGGAGTGTTACCTTCATTGCTAACTTGATTGGTGGAGGATTCTTGATAGGTTTACCATACGCTTATCTTAATAAAAATGAAGAGACTTATGTTGATTAGGACAAGCTTTTGAAAATAAAATGAATATTAATAATTGAGGAGATCGGGACTAAAAATCCAGACCTCGATTTTTTTGTCCAAAGAAGCTTTTGATAAAAACGTTATTTTCTCTGTCTATAAATTCAAACAAATTATTAGTGCATGGATTTTAGCTGAAAACTAAAGAGACTCTTTTGTAAATTCAATATAGAATAAAACGAAAACATATATTAAGTATATAAAACAAAGGATTTAAAAATAAAGGGTCGAAAACATTAAAGATACTGATACAAAGCAAATGGAAACGATTGCTATAAGTGAAAAAAATATTGTAAATAGAATTAAGAAAGCCTTCCCATAATTTCGATTTTATGTTATAATATTCACAAATAAAAGTTTTAGGAGTTTATATGGTTTCTTCAGAATTTATCTCAAAAATTGAATTTGCTTGTATGAAAAAGGAAAGTCTTTACAGTCAAAGTAAATTCAAGTATGCTATCCGTTCAATGTTTGCTGGTGCATTCTTAACATTTAGTACAGCAGCTGGTGCAGTTGGAGCTGACTTGATTAATAAAATTGCTCCTGGTAGTGGACGTTTCCTCTTCCCATTTGTTTTCGCT
This sequence comes from Streptococcus infantis, assembly GCF_047464415.1. Lineage (GTDB taxonomy): Bacteria > Bacillota > Bacilli > Lactobacillales > Streptococcaceae > Streptococcus > Streptococcus infantis_AE. The sequence continues at coordinate 4,613 of NZ_JASHBX010000018.1, forward strand.
TGGGGATTGGCTTACACTGTCTTCTTGAATGCTGAGTTAGTAACATCTAACATGATGTTCTTGACAGCTGGTAGCTTTTTGAAAAAAATTAGCTGGAGAAAAACAGCTGAAATTCTTCTATACTGTACACTCTTTAATTTGATTGGTGCTCTTATAGCAGGTTGGGGATTCGCCCATTCAGCAGCTTATGCAAACCTTACCCATGATAGCTTTATTTCTGGAGTTGTGGAAATGAAGTTGGGCCGTTCAAATGAACTTATCTTGCTTGAAGCTATCTTGGCTAATGTCTTTGTAAATATCGCGATTCTTTCATTCGTTTTAGTTAAGGATGGTGGAGCAAAACTTTGGTTAGTTCTTTCAGCTATTTACATGTTTGTATTCTTAACAAACGAGCACATCGCCGCAAACTTTGCTTCATTTGCTATTGTGAAATTCAGTGTTGCTGCTGATTCAATCGCAAACTTCGGTATTGGAAATATTCTTCGTCACTGGGGTGTAACTTTCATCGGTAACTTTATCGGTGGTGGTCTACTCATGGGATTACCTTACGCTTTCTTAAATAAAAACGAAGATACATATGTAGATTAAAAGTTGGATTGATTCCAACTTTTTCTTTTTGTTTATCCATGCTATAATGAATGTAGAAAAGATGGATACAGAGGAATAATATGAACGAGATTAAATGTCCCAACTGTGGGGAAGTCTTTACGGTCAATGAAAGCCAGTATGCAGAACTCTTGTCGCAGGTACGAACAGCAGAGTTTGATAAAGAGTTACATGACAGAATTAAACAAGAGTTGACTCTGGTTGAACAAAAGGCTTTGAATGAACAACAGGCAAAACTGGCTCAAAAAGATCAAGAAATTGCCCAGCTTCAAAGTCAAATTAACAACTTTGATACAGAAAAAGAATTGGCCAAAAAGGAAGTGGAGCAAAGTGCAAGTCAAATCTTGCTAGAGAAAGAAAAAGAAGTCCAAGCTCTCGAAAATCAATTGGCTACCTTACGCTTAGAGCATGAAAATCAACTACAAAAAACACTATCTGATTTAGAGAAAGAACGTGATCAGGTCAAAAATCAGCTCCTTTTACAAGAAAAAGAAAATGAGTTGTCTCTGGCCTCTGTAAAACAAAATTATGAAGCCCAGCTAAAGGCAGCCAGTGAACAGGTTGAATTCTACAAGAATTTCAAGGCCCAACAATCAACAAAGGCTATTGGTGAAAGTCTGGAACACTATGCGGAAGGTGAGTTCAACAAGGTTCGTAGCTTTGCCTTCCCAAATGCTTACTTTGAAAAGGACAACAAAGTTTCAGTACGTGGTTCTAAGGGTGATTTTATCTTCCGTGATTTTGATGAAAATGGACTAGAATTCATTTCCATCATGTTTGAGATGAAAAATGAAGCAGACGGGACAGAGAAGAAGCACAAGAATGCAGATTTTTACAAGGAATTGGACAAGGATCGCCGTGAGAAAAACTGTGAGTATGCAGTTTTGGTAAGTATGCTTGAAGCAGAAAACGACTACTTTAATACAGGGATTGTTGACGTCAGCCACGAGTATGAGAAGATGTATGTCATTCGTCCCCAGTTCTTTATTCAACTAATTGGACTCTTGCGCAATGCTGCCCTTAATTCCCTAAAATATAAGCAGGAGCTGGCTTTTATCAGGGAACAAAATATAGATATCACTCGTTTTGAGGAAGATTTGGACGCCTTCAAGGTCGCCTTTGCAAAGAATTATAACTCAGCTTCTGTCAACTTTGGCAAGGCAATTGACGAAATCGACAAGGCAATTAAGCGTATGGAAGAGGTCAAGAAATTCCTGACAACATCAGAAAACCAACTCCGACTAGCTAACAATAAGCTGGATGATGTTTCTGTCAAAAAATTAACCCGCAAAAATCCAACCATGAAAGCCAAGTTTGAAGCGCTTGAGAGGGAGTGAGGAAATAAGTTATGGAAGATGATCTTAATTATGAAAATTTGATAGATGATGTAACCGAGGCTATAAAAAAGTTTAATTTAGTAATTTTTATTGGCGCAGGAGTTTCAATTGCTCAAGGTTATCCTAATTGGAACAATTATATTGAACATCTTATTAAGTATTGGCAAGGACAAGTTTTATCGGTAAGTGGTGAAAAAAGGCTTGGAAGAGAACATCACGTAGTTTTTGATTTAATTAGCAAATCTAGTATTAGTAATAAACGTAAAGTGGATCTAGTAAACTATGAATTAAAAAAAGTTTTTGGTGAAGATTTTGAAAAGCGACGACTAGATTTTGAAAAAGGATATTTTAAAAATTTATTACCATATTCAATAGTTAATCAAACAGTAGAAGCTTTAGCAAGTTTGAATGCAATATTTATTACTTCTAACTACGACTATGAAATTGAAAATCATATTAAACGTTTAAAGAATTCTGTAGTTACTATTAATGATCTCAATGAATTTACTAAGAACAAGAATGGGAAGCTTCAATTTGGTGATGTTCTACATATCCATGGAACACCAGATTGTGATGTAAAGTATTTTGTAAGTTCATCCGCAGATTATTCAAAAACCTATTTAAAAAATAGGAAAAATTTTGAAAATTTAGTAACATGGTTTAAAGAGACAAAACCTACTGTTTTATTTATTGGAGCAGGTCTTGAAGAAGATGAAATTTTATCTTTACTTTGTAAAGATAGTAAGAACTATGCCTTGATGAAGTCAGAGAACACAGGTAATCAGAGAGTTGATGAACATTATAGAGGTGTTGTTGAAGGATTTTTTAGCTCAGAAAATCATACTCAGATTATTTGGTACGGAGATGAATTTGAGAAATTACCTCTTTTTGTAAAAAAATTAGTTGATGATATTAATGAAAAATTGGGTACACATGATTTTTATAATCAGTGGAACAATCTTTTGAATCCTTCTATAAATCAAGAAGAGTATAATAAAAATCTAGATAGTATTTCTAATGATTTTAAGTATCTAAGCTCTGTTTTAGATAAGGTTATTGAAAATGATAATAATCAACTAGATCAGCTAATGTTAAATGCTCTGCTTCGGGGTGAAACTCTAACAGTAATTAAAAAGAGTTTTGTCCTTGCATTTTGGAAGTTTATTGTTAAGAATATTGAAAAGTTAAGTGATAATGAGTGGGATGTGATTTATAAAATAATTTATGAAGGCTCTCAAAATTACTTTATAGATGATGTATTCTTTGTCTATAATTATGCGATAGATAATAAAATTTCTAGTTTTACAAATAATAATAAGCTTAATGAACTGAGAGAAATTATATCCAAAGATGGATATATCGTTAATTCTAACTTTAATAAAGATAAAACTCTTTTGGGTTACTGGCTAGTAAGTGCTTTTGAACAGCAAAATCGTGATTTATATATAGAGGAAGATAGTGAAGTAGAAGTTAACTTAAATTACGAATGTGTTAACAAATTAATGTCCATACTAAATAATCCAGAATTTTTAAGTTATAATTACTACTCTATAGAGTATCAATTAAAAGAGTATGATGTTGTTAAATTTCTTTATGAGCTTGTAAAGTCCAAAAAATTATTTATTGAAGAGGAAGAGTTTTTAGAAAGTGATTCTGAAGACTTAATAAGTACTATATTAATTCAAAAATTGCTTGTTCAATTGGACAATGAAATTAATTTGGATTTAGAATTTATCAAGAGGTTAATTGATAAAATTGATTTTTCAAATATTTACTTTGGAGAGGAATTAAACACTTTTATTAAAGAACACAGAAGTATTATTAGAGAAAAAAATATTGAAATACCAAAAAAATCTTATAGAAATTGGATATCTTCACTAGAAGGAGGTTTTGTTTCACAATTTTCATATATAACTCAAGAAAATCTTGTAGAGTACGATGAATCTAGAGTATTAGAGATATTAGTCAACGCCGAAAAGGAACAAAGAGGTTCTTCATTTTTGGAAGAAAAGACGATAAATGAAACGGAAAATTTCTTGATTACTGTTTTAAAAGAATCAAATGAAATATCTAAAAAAGTTTCTGATTTATTGAAAAATCATATAGATGACTTATATCCAAAATATAAGAGATTATATGTAAAAATTATCAGTTTTCCTGAAATAGAAGAAAATTTGAGAAAGATTGTTAGAGAAAAATATTTAAAAAGATTTAACAAAGAAAGTTTTGATTCTAACGATCGGAAATTCTTTGAATATCATATAAAACAACAAAATACGGATATAGATATTTTTGAAAAATTACTTAGTATCAATGTGAATGAACTCTCAACACTAAAAGGTGATAATAAACAATTAGATATACTTCATTTTATAAATAGTGAAATGGGATCATATTTTCAATGTTTAATATCATTATTTATAAATCATTCAAGTTATAGAGATGTAATTATTCAAATAATAAATTCAGTAACAGATACCGATTATAGGGAGTTTGCTCAAGGTATTTTATTAAATGAATACAATCCAAACAGAATCAATGTAACTTACAACACCTTTTTAGGATTTGCGTATTATCATTCTACAATTACTATCGAAGCTGCGGATGTTTTCACAGATGTAGTAAGGGATATTCTAAACAAAAAAATTGAGGACAATCAAATTCTTGATAAAGTTTATCTAGTTGCTTTAGAGAGGGTAGATCCAACTATTGAATCATTTTCTTTATCAAAGAATAACTATAGTCAAATGATAAACATCATTTTTACAGAAGACTATGAATTTAGATATTTTAAAGAATGGTTGGGAGCATTATTCAAATTTGACTCAAGTGCAAATTATTTAGTGACAATTTTTTATTTATTATATAATGAAAATCTTAAAAAAAATAGATTTGCTTTATTTATAGAGGGATTAAGTGATTACATAACAACTTATAACCAGAAATTATCTTTACGAGGGATGAATTATAAATTGAATCATGAAGAACTTAACAATTTTGATTTGTTGAAAAAAATGTTTCTGAAATTAATGGAGACCGATAAAATAGAGAATGATATTTTTTATTTAGACGGCATCAAAAGTATACTCCCATTATTATCTTTAGATGAAAGACGAAATGTATTACAACATATTCAAAAACAGAACAATTGTCCTCCTCCAGAGATTGAGGAATTACAAAGAATTATAGTTAATTAAAATTTGTAAAAAAGAGAATAAAAGGTAGACGATGCCTCAGTAAAAATTAACCCGCAAAAATCCAACCATGAAAGCTAAGTTTGAAGCATTGAAGGGGGAGTAGAAAGCAAGACATGAACGGTATTATCAATTTAAAAAAAGAAGCGGGGATGACCTCGCATGATGCAGTTTTCAAGCTGCGTAAGATTTTGGGGACTAAGAAGATCGGTCACGGTGGAACCTTGGATCCGGATGTGGTGGGCGTTTTGCCGATTGCCGTTGGTAAGGCGACTCGCATGGTCGAATTTATGCAGGATGAGGGCAAGATTTATGAGGGTGAAATCACACTAGGCTATTCAACAACCACCGAAGATGCAAGTGGAGAGGTGGTTGCTGAGACACCGGTCTTGTCTCTTTTAGATGAAAAGCTTGTCGATGAAGCCATTGCTAGTCTGACAGGGCCTATCACCCAGATTCCACCAATGTACTCAGCTGTTAAGGTCAATGGTCGCAAGCTCTATGAGTATGCGCGTGCTGGTCAGGAAGTCGAACGTCCAGAACGTCAGGTGACCATTTATAGTTTTGAAAGAACCAGTCCCATTTCCTACGAGGATAAACTTGCGCGTTTTACCTTCCGAGTAAAATGTAGCAAGGGAACCTATATTCGTACCTTGTCGGTTGACTTAGGAGAAAAACTTGGCTATGCTGCTCATATGTCTTATTTAACACGAACAAGTGCAGCTGGGTTAAAGTTAGATGATGCTTTGACCTTGAGTGAAATTGAGGAAAAAGTACAAGCTGGTGAATTAGACTTTCTTCATCCCTTGGAGATTGGGACAGGTGACTTGGTCAAGGTATATTTGACTCCAGAACAGGCAGAAGAAGTGCGTTTTGGTCGCTTTATTGAATTGGAACAAACTGAGAAGGAATTGGCTGTTTTTGAAGGTGATAAGTTATTAGCCATTTTAGAGAAACGGGATACTCTTTATAAACCAAGAAAGGTTTTCAATTGATTAGAGCTGGTGGTAAAATTGCAAACTGATGTTTAGTTTAAAAAAACTGAAAGACAATTTAGTTTAGAAGAGAGACTGTTTTGAAAAAGGGTTGAAAACACGGTGATATTTGACAGTTTTGCTTGCTTATGATAATATTTAGATAAAGAAAAGCTAGAAAATTTTCAGAGGATATTATGAGTATTGAGATGACTGTTAGTGAGATTGCTGAGGTCTTGGGCTTGTCCCGCCAAGCAATCAATAACCGTGTCAAGGAATTACCTGAAGAAGATACGACTAAAAATGATAAAGGAGTCACTGTAGTAACTCGTAGTGGCTTGATTAAGCTTGAAGAAATCTACAAAAAGACCATTTTTGAAGATGAACCTGTTAGTGATGATGTGAAGCAACGTGAATTGATGGAGATTCTTGTTGATGAAAAGAACGCTGAAATCATCCGTCTTTATGAGCAATTAAAGGCCAAAGACAAACAGTTAGCTGAAAAAGATGAACAGATGCGTGTCAAAGACCGTCAAATCGCAGAAAAAGATAAGCAATTGGATCAACAACAACAGTTAACCTTACAAGCTATGAAGGACCAAGAAACCCTTCAGTTGGAGTTGGATCAGGCTAAGCAAGAAGTACAAGCAACGAAGAAAGGCTTCTTTGCTCGCTTATTTGGAGGATAAGAAAAAGCTGCTTGGATTCTAGGTATAACCAAGTAGTTTCTTTTTACACATACAGTAAGGAATGGATAAGATGGAAAAATTAAGAGATTACATTTCATTTGATTTGGAATTTAATAAACACCAAGATAAAACTCACTTGATTCAGGTATCTGCGGTCCGTTTTAAAGATGGTGAAGAAGTAGGAGCATTTGACTCATATGTTCATACCGATGTCCCATTGAAAAGCTTTATCAATGGTTTAACGGGTATCACGTCTGAAACCTTGAAAGATGCACCGATGGTAGAGGAAGTTCTTAAGAATTTTCAAGACTTTGTTGGTGAATTACCCCTTGTTGGTTATAATGCAGCCAAGAGTGATTTACCAATCTTACTAGAGTATGGATTGGATTATAGTCGTCAATATCTAGTCGATCTCTATGATGAGGCTTTTGAGCGACGGAGTTCGGATCTTCACGGCATTGCAAATCTAAAATTACAGACTGTTGCTGAATTTTTAGGATTCAAGGGGCAGTCTCATAATAGTTTAGAGGATGCACGTATGACTGCGCGTGTTTATGAAGCTTTTCTAGAATCTGATGAAAGCAGAATTTTACTGGACTCCAAGAGTAGCTTGAACTCTAATCCTTTCGGTGGACTAGATTTATCACAGCTTTTTGATTAGGAGATTTTATGAAACCTGAAAAACCTAAAAAATTGGGTTTTAAAAAGATTTACCTCAATCTGGATAAAATCCTCTTTCTATTTTTTCTAATCTTCATGCTGGTAGATTATATTTGGTTGCCATTGAACTCATTGATAGCAGGCTTTTTACTAAGTCAGACGGGCTATTTGTTTATTTCCTATAACAATGTTTTTGAAATTTTAAAACATGCGCCTTTAGTCAGCTTTGGTTTTTTAATCTTAATAGCCATTAACCTTTTAGTAGCCTATTTTCAAATTAGTCTTCTCTTCATTGGGGCTCGACACCTTCTCTATCATGAAAAACGAACCTTGATTGAGTATAGTCGCAAGGTCTTTCGTGAGAGTATAGCCTTCATGAAACGTCTGACTCTTTCCAAGGCCTTGTTTATCTTCGTATATATTGCTATGATTTTTCCGTTTATCAGGAAGATTTTTAAAATTTATTATTTTAATAAAATAGTGATACCTGAGTTTATTCAAACTTATATGGAAGACAAGTACTGGATGTGGTGGTTATCTATTTTTATCTTAACCATCCTATTTCTCTACATCTCAGTAAGAGTGATGTTTGCCCTTCCTAAAATTTTTTATGATAAGATGACAGTCAAGGATGCTGTAGTCTACAGTCTTGAAAAAACCAGAAATCATTTTTGGTTTTACGCTTGGCATCTTTTTCTCATTGTTGTCAAAACAAATCTTTTCTTTTACTTACTTCTAATCCCACTATTGGTTGGCCAGTTTTTAGTAGATGGTCTCACACATCGAGAATCTTTGATTCTTGCTATTTCGAACTATATATTGATTAAAAATATCCATTATATGGCTTTGACTTACTTCTTGGTTAAGTTTACTTCCTTTTTAACTGGTGAGGAGTTGGATATTATGCCAAGACGAAAGAAAGATCATATTATGAGATGGGGTGTAATGGGGTGCGCCAGTGTCTTCTTTGCGATTGAGGGTTATGTTTATCTAGAAGCACCCGTAGTCAATCCTCCACTTGTCATCTCTCACAGAGGTGTCTCAAATGGAAATGGTGTCCAAAATACAGTTGAATCCTTAGAAAAAACAGCTCAGTTAAAACCAGATTTAGTTGAGATGGATGTGCAGGAAACCAAGGATGGTCAGTTTGTCATGATGCATGATGCTAACCTAAAAAGTTTAGCGGGATTAAATGTAACACCGCAAGACTTAACTTTAGATGAGTTGAAGCAATTAGATATTTATGAAAATGGTTATCAGACCAAAATATCCAGCTTTGATGATTATATAAATCGTGCCAATGACCTTCATCAGAAATTGCTGATTGAAATTAAAACAAGTCGAAAAGATAGTGCTCAAATGATGGATCATTTTCTAGATCAATATGGAGCAAAAATTAAAGTCTATGGGCATCAGATGCAATCTTTGGACTATCATGTTATTGAAAAAGTAACTCAGTATGATAAGGAAATTCCGGTCTATTTTATTCTGCCCTACAATTCCGTTTTTCCAAGAACAAATGCTACAGGTTATACCATGGAATATTCTACCTTAGATGAATATTTTGTAACCAAGCTTTGGAATACAAAACAAAAACTCTATGTATGGACAATCAATAGTTCGGAATCCTTTGATAAGTCCCTACGTTTGGGAGTTGATGGTATGATAACAGATGATCTGGAAAGAATTAAAGAAGAGCTTGAAACCGCTCAGGAAGATCCTGAATATACGGACTTGCTTCTCAAGAAAGCAGCAGAAATATTTACTTTCTAGGTAAGACAAAAGAGGCTGAATTGAACATCAGCCTCTTTTTATGCTATTAGAATGGTAATTTACCAGCAAAAGCACCTAGTTTCTTTTTAGTTGCTTCATCAATTTGTTCAAGAGCAGCATTGACTGCTTGAACTGTCATATCTGATAGAGTTTCAATATCTTCTGGGTCAACAACTGCTGGATTGAAATCAATTTTTGTAACTTTCTTGTCTCCTGTTAGTGTAGCAGTTACAAGGTTTTGGGCAGAGGTTCCAACAAATTCTGTAGCAGCAAGATCAGCCTGACTTTGCTCCATTTGTTTTTGAAGTTTTTGAGCTTGACGCATCATGTTTTGCATATTCATCATGGTGGTATATAGCTTCCTTTTCTTTTATTTTCCTTATTATTTTAACAATTTTAACTAGAAAAGTCTATTCAAATTTTAAAGGAACAAATATTAAATTTTCTGACAATTTATTGAATAATTAGAAAAACTATGATACAATAAATTTAAAAAATGGAATTCCCATGATTTAATAGGAGCGTTATATGAAAAAACTTGGTTTTATCCTTTTATCTTCGGCATTGTTGTTATCTGCTTGTGCAGTTCGTTTTGAACAATCGTCAACTAAAAGTGATTCATCTCAGGTCGCAAAATTATCAGAAGATAACCAAAAATTATTGGATAAGGCAACTAGTGACTACAAAACATTTGTAGAAGAACAGATTGATAAACTATTGACGGATACAGAAGGTTTTGTCCAATTATTGAAGGATGGTAAGCTAGAAGAAGCTAAAAAGGCCTACCCTTTAATCCGTATGTCCTATGAGCGCTCAGAACCGATTGCAGAGAGCTTCGGAGAATCTGATGTGAAGATTGATTTTCGATTAGCAGACTATCTAGATGAAAACAAGACCGAAGAAGGTTGGTCAGGTTTCCACCGTATAGAGCGCATTCTTTGGGAGGAAAACACAACCAAAGGAACTGAGTCTTATGGTGACCAACTGGTAAATGATATCAAGGAATTGAAGGCTAAGATTGCGACTGTAGATGTTGATTACAAGATTATGCTAACTGGGGCTGTCGATCTTCTAAATGAAGTAGCGACAAGTAAGATTACTGGTGAAGAGGAGATTTATTCTCATACTGACTTGTATGATTTTCGTGCCAATATCCAAGGTGCTGAAAAGATTTTCCAACTCTTTAAACCCTTGCTTGAAAAATCAGATGCAGCCTTGGTTAAGGAGTTAGAGGAAGATTTCAAATCAGTCAATAGTTTGTTAGACAAACACATGACGGACAAGGAACACTATAAGCTCTATACAGTCTTAACGAAAGAAGACACTAAAGAATTGTCTGAAGCAGTGACAAAACTTGGTGAACCATTATCACAAATGGGTAAATTTCTTGGTGGAGAATAAGTAGTATGACAAACAAAGGCGAAAAATTTTTTGAACAAAAAATGGACCGTCGAGAATTTCTAAAAAAAGCAGGTATTGGAGGTGCTGGTCTCGCACTTGGTCTCTCCGGTGCTTCTGCTTTTTTCGCACCTAAGCTTGATGGTCAGGAGAAAATCTCGTACGGGGATGAAAAGATAGCCTTCTATGGCAAACACCAAGCTGGCATTACAACTGTCATGCAGAAAAACATTTATTTTGTGGTTTTAGATTTGCATACAACTGACAAAGAGAAAATCATCCAGTTATTTAAAGATTGGACGGATTATAGTGCCAAACTTGTAGAAGGAGAATTGGTTAAAAAAGATGGTAACAATAGCCTCTTACCTCCAAGTGATACTGGAGAAACAGTTGGCCTTAACCCTCATCGTTTGACCCTGACCTTTGGAGTTTCGGCTAGTTTCTTAGAAAAGATGAAACTAGAGAACAAACGTCCAACACTCTTTAGAGATTTGCCTCCTTTTCCAAAGGAACAATTACGAGAAAAGTACACGGGAGGAGATATTGTCATTCAAGCTTGTGCAGATGACGAGCAAGTTGCCTTTCATGCCGTTCGCAACCTTATCCGAAAAGGAAGAAATGCCGTTACTCTTCGTTGGAGTCAATCAGGTTTTGCAGCTATCGGTAATCGTATGGAAACTCCTCGAAATCTCTTTGGATTTAAAGACGGGACTGCTAATGTTACCACTGAGAAAGAATTTGATCAGGTTGTGTGGACAGACAGTAATGACTGGATGGAAAATGGTTCCTACATGGCCGTTCGTCGCATCCAGATGTTCCTTGATACTTGGGATAGAACCAATCTGGAGGAGCAAGAAAATACCTTTGGGCGCTATAAGGAAAGTGGAGCTCCTTTTGGTAAGAAAAACGAATTTGATGAGGTGGACTTGAGCCTTCTTCCTGACGATTCGCATGTTCGCTTAGCAAAAGAAGTGGATAAACCTCTCCTACGTCGCTCTTATTCTTATTCTGATGGCATAGATGAAAAGACTGGTCAGTTTGACACTGGTTTGCTCTTTATCTCCTTCCAAAAGGATCCGGATAGCTTTGTTAAAGTTCAGACCAATCTAGGTGCTACGGATAAAATGAATGAGTACGTTACCCATATAGGCAGTGGTCTTTTTGCCTGCTTTAGTGGAGTAGAGAAGGGAGGTTACATTGGGCAGAAATTATTGGAATCCTAAAAGTATTATCCTCCTATTTGCTTGTTTCTTCCTGTTGATTTTTCCTGTAGGAGCTAAGGAAAATTTGAGTCCCTACTTTGTGAAAATAACTGATGCAACTAAAGCTGTTAAAGAAGGCAAACAAGATCAGGCAAGAAAACTAATCGATGAAATGACCAAAGATTTCGAGAAAGTCGAGAATTCTGACTCTGAAGCAGGACGTAAAGTTCAAGAAAAGTTAGCCTTAACTGGTGATATTACTGAAGACCAGTTAACTCAGATTTCTTTAGCCCTTTTGACATTTGAGAAAGAGCAAAATCCAGTCGACCTTGATGCAGAAAAAGAGAAACTTGTAAGTCGCTTAGAACCTCGTTTTGAAGCCTTAGACAAGGCAATCGCTTCTCAAGATCTGGAAGCAGTAAGAGAAGCCTATAAAAAAATGAATTCAACCTGGACCATCAATGAAGCAGTGGTTCGCGACCATAGTACAGCTCATTATGGGCAAGTGGAAACAGCAATTTCCTTCCTGCGTAGTAGCATTGAGACTGAACCAACGAACTTTGATACTATTCAGGCATCGTTTGATGATTTGAAAAAAGCCATTTCTAACTTTGTTGAAGGTACAGAAGTTGCGACGACATCATCCAACCTGACACTGAAGGATGGGATAGATCTTTTAAAGAAGGCTTTGACCCAATTTCAAGCTGGTCAAGATAGTGAAGCAACTGCAACCATGAAGGAGTTTATTACTATTTGGCCCACCATCGAGGGTTCTGTAAGTACAACCAATCCTTCGCTTTATACCAAGGTTGAAAGTGAAAGTCCTGTCATCATGGTTAAGGGAAAGGATAGTGAATATCAAGAAAAGCTTTCTAGCTTGATTGCAGAGCTATCTCAAATTGATACTAGCGCTTCCTATAATGCATTTGACGCCATGCTCATCTTGCTCCGAGAAGGTGTAGAAGCACTCTTGATTGTCATGGCGCTTGTGACAACTTTGAAAGCTGCTAAGATGAGAAAGGGACTCAAGTGGGTCTATGGTGGTGCATTTGCGGGTATAGTGGCCAGTCTTTTAATTGCCTATATCCTACAGATTGCCTTTCCAGCAGTCACCTCAGGAACTAACCGTGAAATTATCGAAGGTACAGTCGGGATTTTTGCGGTTATCATGATGATTTTAATCGGTATTTGGCTTCATAGCAAATCCTCTGTAAAAAAATGGAATACTTTTATGGAATCACAAATGCGAACTGTCACGAAAACAGGATCTTTCCTTTCTATGTTTTCTCTGAGTTTTCTAGCGGTATTCCGAGAAGGTGCTGAGACGATTTTTTTCTACGTAGGGATTCTGCCAAGGATTTCTAGTTTCGATTTTGTCTTAGGAATTTCTCTAGCCCTCTTAGTCTTAGTCGTGATTGCCTTTGTGATGAACAAGGCCAGTCAATTTTTCCTACCTCATAAGGTTTTCTTTATCCTGACTTGGATGATTTATGCCTTAGCCTTTAAGATGACGGGAGTCAGCATTCATGCCTTACAGTTGACAAATATAATTTCAAATCATCTGATCTCAGGAATACCAACTATTGATATATTGGGAATTTACCCTAGCTTGGAAGGTTTAGCAGGACAGGCCCTCTTTATTCTTGTGGTGATTCTTGTTACTATTAGACAGGGTGAACAGTAATGGATCAAAGGGAATTGACAATTATTGAACATTTGGTAGAATTTAGAAAGAGATTGCTAGCAGTAGTTGTTTGCTTCTTTCTAGTATTCTGTGGTTCACTTATATTTGCTGATCAGGTTTATCAATATATCACACAAGGGTTTAGTCAGAAGTTAATTGTCTTGGGACCGAACGATATTTTATGGATTTATCTCCGTTTAGCAAGTTTGATGGCCTTTAGCCTTACCTTGCCCTTTAGCGTTTATCAAGTGTGGAGTTTCGTTCGACCAGCCCTTAAAACTCAAGAAGCAGGAGCGGTTTTTGCTTATATACCTGCAACATTTCTTTGTTTTATCTTGGGATTAGCCTTTGGGTTTTATTTTGTGACACCAGCTTTACTTCAGGTCTTGTTGGGATTAGGTGAAAACTTATTTGAAACGCAGTTAACTGCACAAAATTATCTAGCTTTTATCTTTCAAACTACTGTACCACTAGCATTTATCTTTGAATTGCCAGTTATCATTGCTTTTTTAACCTCAATTGATTTAATTGGGCCTGGACTACTCGTTGCTTATAGACGTTATGCTTATTTCATCTTGTTAGTATTGGCTGTTATATTGACACCTGCTGATTTTATTAGCGATTTAGCGATGACTGTTCCTTTAATCTTATTGTATGAGGTTAGTATCGCTATTAGTAAATGGATTTTTAATAGAAAAAGGAAAGGAGAAAAAGATGGGAATCTTACGTGATATTGGTGCACCAGGCTTGATCGTCATTGTCCTTGGCGCACTGTTGATTTTTGGACCAAAGCGCTTACCAGAGTTAGGCGAATCAGTAGGAAAGATGCTTGCCGAATTTAAAAAAGCTGTTAAGGGCATCGGCGAGCAAGAAGAAAAATAAACCGAATCTTTTTGAATAGAGTTGAGAAATGTTAGAAGGGAGTTATCTCTGGCAAATATTCTCAACTCTTTATATTTGGTTTAAGGTTTCTTTAAGTTTTCTATAATATTCTGAAGAACTCTATATTTGTTGAAAATAGAGTTGAGATTTTTTTATCATTCTAGTTACTTTCCCTAAAGGTATACCTAGGCTCTTTCTGACTAGAGAATTCTAGTATTTATTTCGATAAAGGGCTAGGTTGTGATATAATGGTAAAGAATGAGTTTTTTAGAACAGACTAAAGGAGTATTAAAATGATCTACGCTGGAATTTTAGCAGGTGGAACTGGCACGCGCATGGGGATTAGTAATTTACCCAAACAATTTCTTGAGTTGGGAGATCGCCCAATCTTGATTCATACTATCGAAAAATTTATTTTGGAACCAAGTATTGAAAAGATTGTGGTTGGAGTTCACGGAGACTGGGTGACACACGCAGAAGATTTAGTTGAAAAATTCCTACCACTCCACAAGGATCGTATTATCATCACAAAAGGTGGTGCGGATCGTAATTCTAGTATTGAAAAAATTATTGAAGCTATCGATGCTTACCGTCCACTAACAGAAGATGATATCGTAGTGACGCATGATTCGGTTCGTCCCTTTATCACACTTCGCATGATTCAAGACAATATCGCTCTTGCTCAAAAACATGATGCGGTTGATACTGTGGTTGAAGCAGTGGATACTATCGTTGAAAGTACAAATGGTCAGTTCATTACAGATATTCCAAATCGTGCTCATCTATACCAAGGACAAACTCCACAAACCTTCCGTTGTAAAGACTTTATTGACTTGTATGGTTCTTTATCAGCAGAAGAAAAAGAAATTTTAACAGATGCATGTAAAATCTTTGTCATTAAGGGTAAAGACGTAGCCTTAGCTAAAGGTGAATACTCAAACCTTAAAATTACAACAGTTACAGACTTGAAGATTGCTAAAAGCATGATTGAGAAAGACCAGAGACATGATTAATCAAATTTATCAACTGACAAAACCAAAGTTTATTAATATTAAATATCAGGAAGAAGAAATTGATCAAGAGAATCATATCCTCATCCGACCAAACTATATGGCTGTTTGTCATGCGGATCAGCGCTACTATCAAGGAAAACGAGATCCAAAAATTTTAGCCAAAAAACTACCTATGGCTATGATTCATGAGTCTTGTGGTACAGTCATTTCTGACCCAACAGGGACCTACAAAGTTGGTCAGAAGGTTGTCATGATTCCAAATCAACCACCTATGCAAAGTGATGAGGAATTCTACGAAAACTACATGACTGGAACGTATTTCCTATCTAGTGGCTATGATGGATTCATGCGTGAATTTGTTTCTCTGCCTAAAGACCGTGTAGTTTCCTACGACGAGATTGAAGACACAGTTGCAGCTATTACTGAGTTTGTCAGTGTGGGCATGCACGCTATGAATCGTTTCATGACAATTTCTCACAGTAGACGTCAACGAATCGCTGTCATTGGTGATGGTAGTTTAGCTTTTGTCATGGCTAATATTATCAACTATACCTTGCCTGAAGCTGAGATTATTGTTATCGGACGTCATTGGGAGAAATTAGAACTCTTCTCATTTGCAAAAGAGCTCTACATTACTGATAGCATTCCAGAAGATTTAAGTTTTGACCATGGTTTCGAATGTTGTGGTGGTGATGGATGCGGGCCTGCTATCAATGACTTGATTCGCTACATCAAACCACAAGGTACCATTTTGATGATGGGTGTTAGTGAGTATAAGGTTAATATCAACACTCGGGACTCATTGGAAAAAGGCTTGCTATTAGTAGGCTCTTCACGTTCTGGAAGAATTGACTTTGAAAATGCTATCAAAATGATGGAAATTAAAAAATTTGCCAATCGTTTGAAGAATATCATTTATCTAGAAGAACCAGTCAGAGAAATCAAAGATATTCACCGAGTTTTTGCAACTGACTTAAATACCGCATTTAAGACAGTCTTTAAGTGGGAAGTCTAATGGAGGAAGATTGTGGAAAAAATCATTAATCATAACCACCCGTCAAATGGGTAGTTTGTACCAGGGCTATAAGCCCAGATAAAAGGAAAAAACTTAATGTCATTAAGTTAAGAAATTCAGACTCTTTTCTACCATTTGTCAAATCTATCAAGGCTTTAAGTAAAAAAAGAGATAAGACAGTAGCTATTCTGAGGTTACTGTCTTATTTTTAACACTTTTTGATCCATAAAAGGGCATGCTAAAAAAACACCTCATCTGGTATTTTTTGAAGCAAGGTGTTACAATAATACGGCATAGACATCCTTATCGATTTTGGGTCAAAGAGTAATCGTAAAGTTTGTTATGCGTAATGAGGTAATACATTGTTCGAATGAGCCGATGTATAGAGGCAATCGTATGTGGCTTAGTTGAAGCTATTGTCGATTGTCTTTTTCGTTTCTCATAAAAGTCAGCGATATGGCAGGGATTGGTATGACTAGCTGAAGCGATGTTGTGAATGCACTTGAACAAGATTTTTTTGGCATAGGGATTACCTCGTTTAGTGATGTGTTCCTTAGCGAGAAAGTTCCCAGATTCAAAGTGTCTCAGATCAATGCCAATAAAAGCGTTGATTTGATTGGTAGACTGAAAGCGACGAATATCTCCTAATTCGCCAATGATAGATGCCGCTGTGGTTTCTGCAATGCCAGGAATTGACCGTAAGATATCATACTCTGGTAAAGGCTGAGCTAGAGCTACCATGTCGTTTAAGACAACTTGTCTGCTTTCAGAAATACGAAGCAATTCTTGAGCATAGTAACGAACCTCTTCAAGCATTGGAGAGGTTTTCTTGACCGCACAAAAAGATTGTTTAGCGAGTTTTATAAGTTTATCAGTCAGGTAAGCAATACGCTTTTCAGAGATGCGTTTGGAGGTAGATTGACGGATAATCTCACACAAGTCACTTTGAGATAGGCTTAATATAAACTCTTTACAAGGAAAAGCCATCACTAAGTTCCAATATTGTTCTCCAGTTGGTGTGGATAAGAGATTTTCCAATTCAGGAAAGGTGACTTGTAGGACCTTGTGCAGACGGTTTTTAGCTCGAACAAGATCTTCAGTCATATTTTGATAGAAGCGGCTTAAATCACGCAGGTGTTGATAAACTTCTTCCTGCACGTAAGTTGGTTTACGATTGTGCACAAGCTGAGATTTAGCCAACTTTTCAGCGCCAATTTTATCTGTTTTACGAACTCTCAGACTGTCCAATTGCTTCTTAGCTTCCAGTGGATTTAGCCGTGTATAAGCGTAACCACATTCTTCAAGAAAGGCTTGAAGACGTCTAGAATAGACGCCTGTGGCCTCAAATATAATCTCAGGGTTATGCACAGTTTTCAAGTCCCCCAACAGGCGATTGAATCCAATGGCATCATTGAGCATGGTGAAACCATGAACCTTCTCACCGTTGACTAAAATTGCCACCTCAGAACATGTTTTACTTACATCAATTCCAAATACTGCACGCATGACATTACCTCTTTTGTCTTGAATAATTCCATGTTTTAGTGATTTTATTTTCAATACGCGATGTCTAGCGTCCCACATACTTTGATCAAATTCTACCTAAAACAGGTGTCTTGCCAGTTTGTCAAGCGACGTCTAGCGTCAAAGAACCCTACGACTTTACAAGACACCACTACTTTAACATAAAGAAAAAGTAGTGAGTACTCTCTCCCGTCGGAGATTTCTTCACTACTAATCTTAGTATGTTTGTCAACTGTAGTGGGTTGAATAAAAGCTAACATCTGGAGAGGACAATCGTTGTCCTCTCCATTTTTATATTCAGAGCGATGAAAATTCTTTTATTAAAGTTGTCAAAGTTCCTAAAACCAAAGGCATTTCGTTTGATGAGTTTAATGAGATTATTGGTTGCTTCCAATTTGGCGTTGGAATAAGGTAATTGAAGGGCGTTGACAATCTTTTCTTTATCCTTGAGGAAGGTTTTCAAGACAGTCTGAAAAAGAGGATGAACCTGCTTTAGATTTTCCTCAATAAGTCCGAAAAATTTGTCAGACTCTTTATTCTGGAAGTGAAAAAGCAAGAGCTGATAGAGATTATAGTGGTGTTTCAACTCTTCTGAATAGCTCAAAAGCTTGTCTAGAATCTCTTTATTCGTCAAGTGCATACGAAAAGTAGACAGAACTCTCATTTTAAAGAAAATTATAGTCAATTGAAACAAGAACAAGACAAAAGTGCTTCAAAAAAGTATTGTAACTTGGCAATACCCTTTTGAGGTGCTTTTTAAGGCTCTATAATATTTGTAGTGGGTGATATTATGGATCCTATTTTGTTGTAGAAAAAAAGTCCCATATCGTCTATAATGAAAAGCGACGAAACAACTCATTAGAAAGAATCATATGGAACAATTACATTTTATCACAAAACTCTGAAATATGATTACGAAGAGTGAAAGCGACCCAGAATGATTTTCACGAAAGAAGAGTTGGCTAACAGCTACGTTATTGATGCGGATAACTATCTTTTCGAGAATATGTTCCGAAATGACATCGAACGTTCAACATACTTCAGCGTTTATCGTGAAGACTGTGACAATGAATGGTTCCTAGTTTATGGTGATGACTATAAAGTACAAGATATCATCGTTGATAGCAAGAATGGACGTATTTTGAGTGGTGTGTCATTCTGGGATGCTCCAACAGCGGAGAAGATTGTTGGATTTATAGATCAGGCCTATGCAAGTGGCGAATTTGTTGATCTCTATTGGGACAACATGGTCAAAGACAACATTAAAAAATTAGATGTTTATGTAGAAGAGTTAGAAGAAAACTCTATCTATGAAATCGATAGTGTCAAAGATTATCAAAAATTGGAGAAGATTCTCTCTTCACAAAAATAAGGAAAATAAAATACGTCAGACACCTTACCTATTTTTGCTTGACTTTTTAGGGTTGATACAGTATACTAGTAAAAATTTAACCTTTAAGGGAAGTCCAGAGAGGCTCACAAGGTGTCAGATAGAAAATAGATTACACAAACTTCGAATAAACAAAGTTTATTTGATTCTTTTCTGTAAGTATCTTACTGAAACCTTGCGATTGCAAGGTTTTTCTTTTTCTGAACCCCTTAAAATTTAAGGAGGAAAAGTTATGAATCCAAATTGTAAAAAACGCATGGGTGTTATTCGCTTGGAAACCATGAAAGTAGTGTCTCAACAGGAAATCGCACCAGCGATCTTTGAACTAGTACTTCAAGGAGAAATGGTTGAAGCTATGAAAGCAGGCCAATTTCTTCATTTACGAGTTCCTGATGATGCTCATCTCTTGCGGCGTCCGATTTCAATCTCGTCTATAGATAAGGCTAATAAACAATGCCATCTTATTTATCGTATCGAAGGTTCTGGTACGGCAATTTTTTCAACCTTAAAAACAGGTGATAGCTTAGATGTTATGGGACCTCAGGGGAATGGTTTTGATTTATCTGATTTAGAGCAGCATAGTCGTGTTCTCTTAGTTGGTGGCGGAATTGGTGTACCTCCTTTACTTGAAGTAGCTAAGCAACTGCATGAGCGTGGTGTAGATGTCACAACGGTTCTAGGATTTGCGACCAAAGATGCAGTTATTTTGGAAGATGAATTATCTCAATACAGCAAAGTCTTTGTAACGACTGATGATGGTTCTTATAGAACCCAAGGAAATGTATCAGTAGTGATTGATGAATTTGACACAGAATTTGATGCCATATACTCATGTGGGGCACCTGGTATGATGAAATACATCAATCAAACCTTTTACAATCATCCAAGAGCTTATCTATCTCTTGAATCCCGTATGGCCTGTGGTATGGGGGCTTGCTACGCTTGCGTCTTGAAAGTACCAAATAGTGAAACGGTTAGTCAACGTGTCTGTGAAGATGGGCCTGTCTTTAAAACAGGAACAGTAGTTTTATAAGGAGAGTGTCATGACTGCAAATCGATTACAAGTTTCTCTACCGGGTTTAGAATTAAAGAATCCTATCATTCCTGCTTCAGGTTGTTTTGGCTTTGGTCAAGAATATGCCAAATACTATGATTTAGACATTTTAGGCTCTATCATGATTAAGGCAACTACACTTGAGCCGCGTTTTGGTAATCCTACTCCTCGAGTAGCAGAAACCCCTGCAGGTATGCTTAACGCTATTGGTTTACAAAATCCAGGTTTAGAGGTCGTTCTCTCTGAGAAACTACCATGGCTTCAAAGAGAATATCCAAATCTCCCTATCATCGCCAATGTCGCTGGATTTTCAAAACAAGAGTACGCAGCCGTTTCTCATGGTATTTCCAAGGCAACTAACGTGAAAGCTATTGAGCTCAATATCTCTTGTCCTAACGTCGATCATGGAAATCATGGACTTTTAATTGGACAGGACCCTGAGTTGGCCTATGATGTGGTGAAGGCTGCCGTAGAAGCATCAGATGTGCCCGTTTACGTCAAATTAACCCCTAGTGTGACGGATATCGTGACTATTGCAAAAGCAGTAGAAGATGCTGGAGCTAGTGGTCTCACAATGATCAATACCCTTGTTGGGATGCGTTTTGACCTTAAAACCAGAAAGCCGATTATCGCAAATGGGACAGGTGGCATGTCTGGACCTGCTGTATTTCCTGTAGCCCTAAAACTAATCCGTCAAGTAGCTCAAACAACCAAGCTTCCAATCATTGGTATGGGAGGAGTGGATTCAGCTGAAGCGGCCTTAGAAATGTATCTGGCAGGAGCCTCAGCAATCGGTGTCGGAACAGCCAACTTTACGAATCCCTATGCTTGTCCAGATATTATCGAAAATCTACCAAAAGTCATGGATAAGTATGGGATCGAAAGTCTAGAAATGTTGCGAAAAGAAGTCAGAGAAAATTTGCTCTAAGTTTTATGTCCTGAATTCAGTCTAAATTGTTTTGAAAGCGCCATTTTTCTGGTATAATAAATACTATGATTATTACAGTACCTATTAAAACAGAAAAAGATATTGCAACACCAGGACCAAACGTCCTTGTACTAGGTTATTTTGATGGAGTTCACCTTGGACATCAAAAATTATTTGATATAGCTTCTAACATTGCTGCTGAAAAGCGCCAGGGAGTAGCTCTAGTAACTTTTAACGAATCACCAAAACTAACTCTGAATCAATACTCACCTGAACACTTATTGCATATTTTGAATGTTAGCGAACGTGAACGTCGATTGAAGCGAGCTGGAGTTGAGAGCTTGTATTTGATGGATTTCACTAGTCGAGTAGCAAATATGACTGCAAAAGAATTCATTGATACCTACGTCAAGGAAGCAAAGGCAGATACGATTGTAGTTGGTTTTGACTATACTCTTGGTTCAGATAGAAAAACAGCTGAGGATTTAAAAGAACTCTTCCATGGAGAAGTAGTTATTGTTCCACCAGTTGAGGACGAAAAGGGGAAAATTAGTTCAACGCGCATTCGCCAAGCCATTCTAGAAGGAGATGTAAAAGAAGCAGGCAAACTTTTGGGATTCCCTTTACCAACGAGAGGTGTAGTGGTTCACGGAAATGCTCGAGGTCGAACTATTGGCTTCCCAACAGCTAATCTAGTCAACTTGGATCGGACATATATGCCAGCTGATGGTGTTTATGCCGTTGACGTTGAAATTCAAAGAAAAGTCTATCGTGGTATGGCGAGTCTAGGTAAAAATGAAACCTTTGATGGTGAAGAAGAGCGTTTTGAAGTTCATATCTTTGATTTTTCTGACGATATCTATGGGGAAACTGTCATCGTTTCCTGGTTGGACCGTATCCGTGATATGGTAAAATTTGATAGTGTTGATCAATTGGTTAAGCAACTAGAAGAAGATGAAAAGATAGCTAGAAAATAAAATCAAAAAATAGTAGAGTTTGGGATTTTCTCAAACTCTTTTTTAGATAGGGAATTAGCAATCTAAAAAAT
Source organism: Streptococcus infantis (assembly GCF_047464415.1). Lineage (GTDB taxonomy): Bacteria > Bacillota > Bacilli > Lactobacillales > Streptococcaceae > Streptococcus > Streptococcus infantis_AE. The sequence continues at coordinate 26,984 of NZ_JASHBX010000018.1, forward strand.
GTATTTTAAAAACTGATCAATTTTGATATAATTTAATGTTCAAACTAAAGGAGACACTTATGTTTAAGGAAAAAAGTATAACGCAACGCAAGCTTTAGATCTAAGAGATGTAGATCATCTTTATCTTGTAGAAACGAAGATTAATAAGTCTTTGTTTTCGAAAAAAATTATCAATTTTGTTATATCCGTAAGAATGGCAAGAAAAAACAAGATATGGTTTTGAAATCAACAAAAACAGTTCAAGAAGTGCTTGAAGAACTTTGGAGTCTTATTTCAAAAAATTCCCCTAATATTCAACTTGGACTGTAAAAAGAAAGCATCGGAATTTGATGCTTTTTATGTTTATGCTAATCTTATTTAATCTTTACAACCTTGCTAAATTTTTGAGGCAATTCTTAAATCTATTTGCAATGTTTTCTTTTTGTTATAAAATTCAGGAATCTTCAGTACGCTTGAAAAAATATGTATCCACCCTTTGAAATTTTCAAAGAAATTTCATCATTTCTATTAACTATGTATAGTGCTAACAAAAATAGAAAGCATGATTTTGACAATTTAAACAGTTCAAATGGTTAATAGGATATCATCTCGTAAAGATAGTTTCATATTCTTTATGAAAATTAGATAAAATGGCTAAATTAATAACGTTTTCTTTCTAATTTTTATCTGAAACAAATGGAAAAAATAGTTAAAAAATGGTAAAATAAAAGGTAACCTCAATTTTTATAATTGAAAGAAAAATGGAAGGTATTTACATGTTTTTTAAAAGAAATGAAGGTCAATTTAGAGAGACAGACCGTGTTACAAGATTTAAGTTAATCAAGTCTGGTAAGCACTGGTTACGTGCTTCTACTTCCCTCTTTGGTTTATTTAAAGTCATTCGTGGTGGTGTCGATACTGCTCAAGTGTCAACAGAAGTTGTTGAAGAGCGTTCTTCCACACCATTGACAGGAATCGATGTCCTTAAGGGGATAGTTGCGGCCGGTTCGGTTATCGGTGGCGGAGCAATCGTTCAAACACAGGTTCATGCCAATGAACAAACTGCTGTTGAAAAAGTCATTGAAACAGATGATACGCTCGTTGCTACAGATAAAGTTGTTCTAGGGACAGTTGGGCAAGAAAATCAAGAAACTCCAGCTTCAGATATGACTTCTCAGTCTATTAGCGAGAGTGTTTCAGTCTCTGAAAGTCAATCCCTATCAGAGTCCTTGTCTTCATCAGTGTCTGCAAGTACATCTGCGTCAGAGTCAGCTTCAACCTCTGCCTCTATGTCAACTTCAGCATCTACCTCAGTCTCAACTTCAATTTCAACTTCAAGCAGTACTTCCGAGTCACTTACAAGATCAGAAAGCCTCTCAGAAACTGGTTCTACTAGTTCTGTTGCCACAAACTCAACAAGTAAGAGTGCTACTGATGAAACTTCTAAGGTTGAGGAAGTAGTGGCGAATAAAGATAGTGCTACAATTACCTATAAGTCAACTCCAGCTAACTTGAATACTGCTTCAGCAAGCTCAGGTATTTCTGATAAAGTCAATGGCAATTCTGCTGATATGTTGACAACAGTAGCGACAGGGGTAGTAACTGCGACTGAAACTGACAAAAAACGAGCAGAGCAAGAGAAAAAACTCAAGAGTCTTTCAGATGAGATTGGAACCTATCTCGGTCGTCTTGGAAATCGTGAAGGTGCTGAAAGCGCGCTTCTAAAAGGAAAAGCTACGATTGAAGCTATTCAAAATGCTTTGACAGATCCTAACGCTGACCTTAACACCCTTATCTCTGAAGCTACTAGAACACGTAATAGTGTGTGTGGTAAACACAGTTCTTCGTGCAAGCTCTGGAGCGCGTGACTACCGTAATGGTCAAGCTTTGACTTCTTCAAATGACTTTCGTATTCCATTTAATACAAATACTTCTTTGGGAAATGCAAGTTATGATTCCAAGGCTAAACTAATTGTTACCAATAAAAACCAAGCAAACTACTTTAAAACATCAGGGAATGCAAATCTTAGTGATGGTACGGTAACATTAACACAAAACGCTGGTGGTCAAGCTGGATCTTATACATTGAAAACTAAGATTGATATGACTGAGAGTTTCACTCTGACAGGTAAGATCAATCTTGGAGATTCTTATGAAGGTCATACTAATGGTCACTATGGTGGTGATGGGATTGCTGCAGTGTTTTCAACAGCCGAACCGGGTGTCATCGGTAATGGTGGTAAAAATCATAATGGTGCTGGTGGCTCTCTCGGTATGGGAGGAGATAACCTCAAGGGTTCCTTTGGTTTTAAGCTTGATACCTATCACAATACTAGTAGAACTAATCCTATTGATAAAGCATCTTCTGATCCCGGAAGTGTAGGTGGTGGTGGCGCCTTTGGTGGTTTTATCTATAACTATAATGGTAACAATGCTGGGGCACGAGGAACCGTCTATCCAGTAATACGTACATTTTCAAAATTGGCTCAAAATCCAACGGATAATTCTCTGAAAGATTACCAAGTTTCCTACGACGGTAGAACGAAAGAAATGACGGTTACCTACAATGGTCAAACATGGTCTATGAACCTGCAATCAGACAAACTGGCACTGATGAGTGATGCGAATGTATGGGGAAATCCAGATACTAATGCACTTAAGTACCAAAATACTTTCAATAGTTTATTATCAAACGCTGGATATCCTGAAGAGCTAGCCTTGGCTATTTTTGCTTCTACTGGTTCTGCATATAACTTGCAACAGTTTAGACTAGAAAAATTTGAATACTCTGCTCGTGGTGCCTATGTCACAGTTAATTTCATCGATGCAGATACTGGAGAGGAGATCCCTGGTAAGGATGAGGTGTTTATCCAACAACTTCCAGGAACTACGGTCGATCTTAGCCAATATCTGAATATTGACGGATACCAATTGAAGGCGACTAACGTTGCTACTGCCAAAGGATACGTTTCGGGCAATACTGTTAGAGTTCTTGAAGGAAAACAAGGAATTACCTATGCCTTCCATAAAATCAGACAAAATGAACTTTATAATGCAACTGCAAAGGTTCCAACTGTCTACGCTGTTCAGGGGGAAACTACCGCAGATCTTGCTAATGCAAATAATTTTGTGACTATCGATCCAGTTGATAGCTCAACACCAGCTGTAACTGGACATAGGATTTCTTGGCTAACACCAATCTCTACTAGTGCAACTGGGGCACAAACAGCTCAAGCACGTGTTACCTACTCTGATAACTCAACCTCGGATGTAACTATCAACTATACTGTTTATCCGAAAGTTGAAACCAAGACATACAATGGTGTGACAGGTAAGTTCTATGCCTTTAAGTCAAACCTACCTGGTGATAGAGTTACAGGAAATGGCTGGGCCAACAACATCGGTGGTACGATTGAACAGTATACAAACCTAGGAGATTCAGCATTAGCTGGTACTAAATGGTCCTATAAGTATAAAATCAATAACCAAGGTGCTGAGATTGTTACTCCTGTCGGTACACAACGTTTCCAAGAAGTGTGGAATACTACTGGTTCAGATGCTAAGAGTCATAGTACGACCTATACTGTCGTGGCTACCTATCCAAACGGACGTTATGGTACTGTGTCTTCTAGTAACCCTGCCTTGACAAGTGAGACAAGCTTTGACTATACAGTAGTTGATCCTGTAGCTAAACAAGATTATGTAACAACTGTAGGTGATAAGACTCCATTAGCTGATATTATTACTAATCCAGAAAACGCACTGAAGAATTCAAATACTAATGTTACTTTCCCTGCGGGTACAACCTATAGTTGGGATCAAACCCCTGACGATGCTACGGTAGCAAATCCAGGATTTTACACTAGAAATGTGAGAATCACACTGCCACAAGGTTCATACAGTGGAGCTTTGGGAAATAACAGACCAGTTCCAGTAATTATCAAGGTCAATCCACAAGCACCTCAAATCGCAGATGATCAGGTAACTAACACAGGTGGTCTTCCAAATAAAGGAATTACAGTCACCAATGTGACGCCGGGTGCACTTGTTACCCTGACATTAAATGGACATACATTCCCTAAGACAGCGGGGAATAATGACACAAGCGTAACCTTTACTGCGACAGATTTGAAAGCGGCCTATGATGGAAATGACGGTCTCCTTCCAGCAGGTAACGTAACTGTTAAGCAAAGTAAGGTTTTCCAAAATCCAGGTACTAGTGCAAATGAAACCTTGGAGTCAACTACAGCGACTAAAACTATTACCAAGGAAACTGAAAAACCAGTTATTAGTTATAGTGTCGAGGTTAAAAATGCACAAGGTACTTGGACTACAGTTTCTAAAAAGACAATTATCCAAGGAAAACCAGCTGGATATGAAATCTTTGCAGGTGACGATTATCGTGTAGTTGCTACTTCTAAGGATAACAGCGGAAAGATTAACAAGTTTGAGGTTTCTGATAACAGATCACCACAAACAAACTTTATTGATTCAAACTATGCATCGGGTGGTACTATAAATAGTATAGGAACTACTACTGTAGCTACCGACGCAAGTCCTGCGAAGATTGAAATTACTGGTAAATATAATGACACCAGAACTTGGTCATCAAGTAATTTTTGGACACGTAAATTCATTTCAAGAGATTTGAGTGGTAATGAGCTAGAATCAGAAACATTTATTGTTGCACAAGGGAAATTGAATGAAAAATTCCCAGGAGCTCAACCTACTAACGCTATTTCGGTTGCAAATCCAAATGCGTTGACAAATGATGAACGCACCAAGATTCTTGATGCAGTGAAAACAGCAAACCCTCAGGTAACCAACCGCATTAGCGATTATAGTATTGCTACCGATGGTACTGTAACGATTACCTACAAAGATGGCACAACGAATACTGTTGCACCAAAAGTGAAGTATGGAGTTGAAAAAGTTGCGGACACTTTCTATGCAGTTAGCAATGAAACTTTAGCAAACCTTACACCAGCAAACTTTGTACGTGCAGTTGGGGATCAACCTCTTCCTACAGGAACAACAGTGAGCTGGAAGAAGGCACCAACATTTGAAGCTGGAGACCATAATGGCAGCGGTGCAGCTATATTGACTGTCACTCATCCAGATGGTTCTACAACAGATTTATCCTATAACTACAAAGTTTATCCAAAAGTTGAAGTTAAAACTTATAATGGTGTGACAGGTAAGTTCTATGCCTTCAAGTCAAATCTCCCTGGTGATAAAGTTACTGGAGGAGACTGGGCTAATAACATTGGTGGAACAATCCAACAATATACAAACCTAGGAGACACAGGTTTATCTGGAATCGCAAAATGGTCATATAAGTATAGAGTCAATAATCAAGGAACTGAGATCGTTACTCCTGTTGGCACACAACTTTTCCATGATGTATGGAATACTACTGGTACAGATGCCAAGAGCCACAGTACAACTTATACAGTAATTGCTTCTTATCCAAACGGTCGTTTTGGTACGGTATCTTCTAGCAATCCAGCCTTGACAAGTGAGACAAGCTTTGACTATACAGTCGTTGATCCTGTAGCTAAACAAGATTATGTGACAACTGTAGGCGATAAGACTCCATTAGCTGATATCATTGCTAATCCAGGAAACGCACTGAAGAATTCAAATACTGCTATTTCTTTCCCAGCAGGAACTACATTTAGTTGGGTTCAGGCTCCTGATGACGCTATGCTGGCAAACCCTGGGGTTTATACGAAAAAAGTTACAGTCACTCTACCGCAGGGATCCTATGGTGGAGCTCCTGGTAATAGTAGAACAGTCGATGTGACTATTAAGGTCAATCCACAAGCGCCACAAATCACTGATGATCAAGTAAATAATACAGGTGGATTGCCAAAGCGTTCGATCGTTGTTACGAATGTCACACCTGGAGCTCTTGTAACATTAACATTAGCTGGTCATACATTCACGAAGACTGCTAAGGACAATGAAACAAGCGTCACATTTGAACCAACAAAATTGCAGGATGCTTATGATGGCAATAACGGTCTTCTTCCAACAGGTGATGTAACTGTTAAGCAAGAGAAGACAGTCAGTCTACCGGGTGGTGGAACTGAAACCTTGAGTTCGGCTACAACGACGAAGACGATTACCAAGGAAACTGAAAAGCCTAATGTTACTGTCAAGGTTGAAGTATTTGATGAGGACACAAATTCTTGGGTAGAAGCACCTAGATTCCCACATAATTCTGACAAGATTTACAAAATTTATGCGGGGGATAAATTCCGAGTTATTGTCGAAACATCAGATAATAGCGGAAAAGTTAAAAATATTGAAGCTTGGAACAATGAGACGAGCGAGCAAACACGATGGATTACAACAAAGATTGTTGATGATTATGCTACAGGGGGAGTGGCTATCCAAAAAACAAACGATCCTGTAGAAGCATCTCTAGCTAAACCATATACTCATCAATTGACAACTGATGGAATTTATAATGCTGATCAAGTTTTTAATCCAAGAAAAGATTATACTAGCACTGCAACTCCAGATAATGATGAAACACCAAATACTTGGACAAGATTTGCTAGAGTTAGAGACCTCTCTGATAATACAACAGCTGAGAAGTATATCATTCGACAAGCACCATTGAGTGAGAAGTATACTCCAGCTGTACCAACAGTTATCCAGGTCTCAAATGTTACAAATCCTACAGTGGAAGATCGTGCGAAGATTCTAGATGTGATTAAAGAAGCGAATAAGAATGCTAAACAAGTTAAATCTTACGCAGTGGATAATAGCGGAAATGTTATAGTTACATACGACGATAACACGACAGATATATTTAAACCAAAATTATCTGATTCAGATTCTAGAAGTGCAAGCACATCAGCCTCAGAATCCGCATCAACAAGCGCATCAGTAAGTGCAATGACCAGTGCATCGACATCAGCGTCAGTAAGCGCAATGACTAGCGCCAGCACATCAGCAAGTACATCAGTTTCAACGAGCGCAAGTACATCAGCAAGCACGTCAACTTCAACGAGCGCAAGTACATCTGCATCAACAAGTGCAAGCACGTCAGCAAGTACGTCCGCTTCAACAAGTGCAAGCACATCAGCAAGCACATCTGCCTCAACAAGTGCAAGCACGTCAGCAAGTACATCTGCATCAACGAGCGCAAGCACGTCAGCAAGTACATCGGCTTCAACAAGTGCAAGTACGTCAGCAAGCACATCTGCCTCAACAAGTGCAAGCACATCAGCAAGCGCGTCGGCGTCAACAAGTGCAAGCACGTCAGCCTCAACGAGCGCAAGCACATCGGCAAGCACATCGGCAAGTACATCTGCATCAACAAGTGCAAGCACGTCAGCAAGTACGTCGGCCTCAACGAGCGCAAGCACATCGGCTTCAACAAGCGCAAGCACATCAGCTTCAACAAGCGCAAGTACATCTGCTAGCACATCTGCTTCAACGAGCGCAAGCACCTCAGCAAGCACATCTGCTTCAACAAGTGCAAGCACGTCAGCAAGTACGTCGGCTTCAACAAGTGCAAGCACTTCAGCAAGTACATCCGTATCAACAAGTGTAAGTACGTCAGCAAGTACATCCGCATCAACAAGTGCAAGCACGTCAACAAGTACATCTGCAAGCACGTCAGCCTCAACAAGTGCAAGTACGTCAGCAAGTACATCCGCATCAACAAGTGCAAGTACGTCAGCAAGTACGTCAGCCTCAACAAGTGCAAGTACATCGGCATCAACAAGTGCAAGCACATCAGCAAGTACGTCAGCCTCAACAAGTGCAAGCACATCAGCAAGTACGTCAGCCTCAACAAGTGCAAGCACATCAGCAAGTACGTCAGCCTCAACAAGTGCAAGTACATCAGCAAGTACGTCGGCTTCAACAAGTGCAAGTACATCAGCAAGCACATCAGCAAGTACGTCGGCTTCAACAAGTGCAAGTACATCGGCAAGCACGTCAGCATCAACAAGTGCAAGCACGTCAGCAAGTACATCAGCCTCAACGAGCGCAAGCACATCAGCAAGTACGTCGGCTTCAACAAGTGCAAGTACATCGGCTAGCACTTCAGCTTCAACAAGTGCAAGCACTTCAGCAAGTACATCAGCATCAACGAGCGCAAGCACATCAGCAAGTACGTCAGCTTCAACGAGCGCAAGCACATCGGCTAGCACTTCAGCAAGTACATCCGCTTCAACAAGTGCAAGTACATCAGCAAGCACATCGGCCTCAACGAGCGCAAGCACGTCAGCAAGTACATCGGCATCAACAAGTGCAAGTACTTCAGCAAGCACGTCGGCATCAACAAGTGCAAGTACGTCAGCAAGCACGTCTGCTTCAACAAGTGCAAGTACATCAGCAAGCACATCTGCTTCAACAAGTGCAAGCACATCGGCTAGCACGTCGGCTTCAACAAGTGCAAGCACGTCAGCAAGTACATCTGCTTCAACAAGTGCAAGCACATCAGCAAGTACGTCGGCATCAACGAGCGCAAGCACATCAGCAAGTACGTCAGCCTCAACAAGTGCAAGCACATCAGCAAGTACGTCAGCCTCAACAAGTGCAAGTACATCGGCTAGCACGTCGGCTTCAACAAGTGCAAGTACATCAGCAAGCACATCAGCAAGTACGTCGGCTTCAACAAGTGCAAGTACATCGGCAAGCACGTCAGCATCAACAAGTGCAAGCACGTCAGCAAGTACATCAG
>NZ_JASHBX010000019.1:0-26913 GCF_047464415.1 Streptococcus infantis
TACTATTATACCGACTTTTCTTACTTTGTCAACACCTTTTTTTAACTTTTTTTCATTTCTCCTGAATTACTTCCTTCAGCTCTCTGAGAAGGGCTTTGCGGCCTTTAAATCGTTCGTCTGCCCAGAGGCGTTCATAGGCTTCTTGCTTATCTTGTGGTAATTTTCTTCTATAAGTATCCAACAATTCATGAAGGGCGTAGTAATCATCCAACCACAATCCTCCTTCTGGTAGGCGATGGCTAATCTCCCCTACTTCTTCATAGGCCATCCGGTCTAGGCGACGTTTTTGACTCTCTTGTTTTCTGACGCTATCAAGGATTCGATTGCGAAATTTTGTTTTGAAGTAGACGTAGAGTTTCTTTTCTTCTTCCACTAGTTCTGGATGGTGTTCTAGAAGTTCATGAAGACAAATCAGTCCTTCTTGGTCCCAATCCTCCTTCTCCCACAGGTGGAGATAATAATCTTTTCTACATTTATGAACAATTCCTTTTACCTTCTCATAATACTTTTCAAGCATTTGCTTTCCCCCTTTCTCTGCTTGTAGTATAGCAGAGAAAGGGGGAAAGAGGGGCCGTCGTTCCTATCTTGTGTTTTTTCATGTCTGTAATGTTATTGATTATGAGTTTGTAATTCACATAAAACTTGCTAGTTTTTCAAAGTCTAATTTTCAGACAAAGCAAAAAGCCCACTGTTGTAGGCTTTTTGTAAAACAAATCTTAAAATTAAAGCATTTTGTTGTAGAATTCAACGACAAGTGCTTCGTTGATTTCTGGGTTGATTTCATCGCGTTCTGGCAAGCGAGTCAATGAACCTTCCAATTTTTCAGCATCGAATGATACGAATGCTGGACGTCCAAGAGTTGCTTCTACTGCTTCAAGGATAGCTGGAACTTTCAATGATTTTTCACGAACTGAGATCACTTGACCTGGAGTTACACGGTATGATGGGATATCAACGCGTTTTCCGTCAACAAGGATATGACCGTGGTTTACGAATTGACGAGCTTGACGACGAGTAGTCGCAAGACCAAGACGGTAAACAACGTTATCCAAACGACGTTCCAAAAGAAGCATGAAGTTGAAACCAAGGATTCCACCTTTGATTTTTGTAGCTTGTACGAACAAGTTACGGAATTGTTTTTCACCTACACCGTAAGTGAAACGAAGTTTTTGTTTTTCAGCCAATTGCAAACCGTATTCTGACAATTTAGAACGGTTGTTTGGTCCGTGTTGTCCTGGTACGTAGTTACGACGTGCCAATTCTTTACCTGTACCTGTAAGTGAAAGGCCAAGGCGACGAGCTTGTTTCCAAGATGGTCCTGTATAACGTGACATGTGTATGTCCTCCTGATATAAATAATATTTCGGTGGAAATAGTCACTTAGAAAGCCCTGATTCGTGCAGATGCCCTTCGCCTAAACAGCCAAGGTTACTTATCAGAAGACATCTGTTGACGAGCTTCATGCTTTCCTGCTGATATTTCACACAAAGGATATTGTACCATGAATGGTTAGATTTGTAAAGGGGTTTTAAGCTTTATTTTCATTGCCAGAGAGATTGAGAAGGAGGGTAAAGGTGCTTCCTAGGCCGTACTGGCTAGTAACTGTGATTTCTCCACCTAATTGATGGGCCAATTCGCGCGCAATCGCAAGACCTAAGCCATGACCACCTGTTTTCATGTTACGAGAAGTTTCTACACGATAAAGGCGTTTGAAAATATTCTCCAAGTCCTCTGGGGCAATCCCCTGTCCCTCATCGGTCACACTGATTGAAAGCTGACTATCCTCCAGCTTAGCTACCACTTTCAGCTTGGTTCCTGGAGCAGAGTATTTAAAAGCGTTATTGACCAGATTCACCAAGATACGAGAAAGTTTGGCATAATCTCCTTCAATTCGAGCAGATTCAGGAATTACCTGTAGGTGGATATCTCGCTCCTCCTGCTCAATCAAGAACTGAAATTCACTCATGCACTCAATCAAGAGCTGGTCCAGAAAAATACTGTCTTTGCTGATTGTTTCGACCTGATTTCTAGCTGTATTTAGGGTCAAAAAATTCAACTCTTCAACCAGTTTATTAAGCCGTTCTGTCTGGCGTCCAATGGTTGCTAAATAATGGGCTTGTTCTCCTTCCTTGATAACTCCATCCAAAATTCCTTCTACCGTCGCTTGGATTGAAGTGATTGGGGTCTTGATATCATGCGATAGCTGGGCAATCATCAAGCCCTTTTCTCGTTCGCTTTCTTTCAAGGAATCAAAGGTCGCCTGCAAATCATGGGACATTTCATTGAAGGCTTGGCCTAATTGCTGAAATTCCACCGGCCCTTGAACCTCCAGATTTGAAGAAAAGTCCTTGTCCGCTACTCGCTTGGCATGTTCCTTAACTTTGGCCAATGAAGTAAAGACCGGCGATAGGAGAAAGAGACTAATCCCAGCACCGACAAAACTAGCCATGAGAGTCATCCCCACTAGGAAATAAATTTCTCTTTCGTCAATTAGCATTCGCTGGACTGCCCAAAAAACTACGATAATCGTTAGGAGTGTTGAAATGATATACCCCACTAGAATATAACTTTTTAATTTCATTGACTACCTCGTGCTTTCTCAATTTTGTAGCCCAAGCCCCAAACTGTTTTTATGGTGGGCGTTTCTGCACTAGCATGTTTAGCCAACTCCTGTCGCAGAGCATGAATATGAACATTCAATGTATTGGTATCATCCACATAGTCTTCCTGCCAAACCTTTTCATAGAGGTCTGTCTTAGAGAAAACTCGCTTTGGATTGCTGGCTAAAATCCATAAAAGCTCGAAGGATTTGACTGTCAAATCAAGTGCTACATCTCCTACTTGAGCCTCATGACTACCGTGATTCATTCGTAAATCCCCGAGACTGACAAGCTCTATCTCACCCCCACGATGAAGGCGACGCAAGATATTGTGGACACGTAAAACAAGCTCACGAGGACTAAATGGTTTGGCAATAAAGTCATCTGCCCCCAGGCTTAGACCGTAAATCTTGTCCTGCTCACTGGTCTTAGCCGTAATAAAGAGAAAAGGCTGATCCGGAGATTGATACTGAATCTCACTAATCAAATCATAACCATCCATCCGAGGCATCATGATATCTGTAATAATCAAATCAATCGGTTTTCGCTTGAAGATTTCCAAGGCCTCTACTCCATCATGAGCCACCAAAACCTGATACCCTGCCTGAACCAGATAGCGTTGATGAATATCTGTGATTTCTACCTCGTCGTCAACGAGTAAAATGGTCTTTCCCATCTGTCTCTCCTTTGAAAAAAACAGTGCTATACCACAATAGTATAACACTATTTTAATCTCTTTACGAACATTCTAAACCATATCTGGATTTTTTAAATCCTAGATAGAAAGTCTGTAGCTAGACTAGTCATCCTCTTTTTTAGCTTTCAAACCGAGTCCACCTAACAGTCTTGCTAAGGCGAGTCCAAAGAATCCAAGAGTAGCCATTGATGTTTGGGCTTCACCAGTATATGGAAGCATGTGGTCTTTCATTTGATCAGCCATCATTGGACTTGACACCTTGTTATTAGATGCCATCTTGCCTTCATCAGGCATTTTGCTTGAGGTTGCTGGAGCTTGATCTTGTTGCATACTTGGTGTTGCCATAGGCTGGCTAGTAGCTGGCATTTTAGATTTCATCTTAGACGCATCTTGATGACTATTCATCATTGGAGCCGGCATAGCTGAACCATTAGAAGATGGGACGGAACCTGACTGCATCGGAACAAGAGACTGATGTCCATTCAAGTTCACTGTCAAATCTTTAGTCGCTACAAGATTGCTCAAATCGGCCTTGCCATCTTTAGCACCGTACACTTTAATAGTAGCTTTATAACTTTGAGTACCGTTTTGTTTCAAGAAATCAAGAAGCTCTTTATCAGATTTTCCTTGAGTACCGGCCAAATCCACTTCATAGAAGTAGAGGCCTTTGCCCAATTTCTCTACTGGTGGAAGAGCGGGGTGTTTAGCTGAGCCATTGTCTGACCATGGAGCCTTGTCTGAAGCTTTCAAAATCAGACGAGTCAACATACCGTCACCAGCGAAGAATTCGTATGGAATGACTTGGTTGACACCAGCTGTGAATGGACCTGGGAAGTTGGCCTTGTCCAAGTAAGTAGCTGGGACATCCACCGTATCTTTAGTATTATCGGCTACACCTTTTTGCACTTCAGCTGGGGTAGTCAAGCCATTCAAATTGACATCCAAATCCTTAGTCGCTACGAGGTTGCTCAAGTCTGCCTTGCCATCTTTTGCACCATACACTTTAATAGTAGCTTTATAACTTTGAGTGCCGTTTTGTTTCAAGAGGTCTAGAAGCTCTTTATCAGATTTACCTTGGGTGCCGGCCAAATCCACTTCATAGAAATAGAGGCCTTTGCCCAATTTCTCTACTGGTGGAAGAGCAGGATTTTTAGCTGAACCGTTGTCTGACCATGGGGCCTTGTCAGAGGCTTTCAAGATGAGGCGGGTCAACATGCCGTCACCGGCGAAGAATTCGTATGGGATGACTTGGTTGACACCAGCTGTGAATGGGCCTGGGAAGTTGGCCTTATCCAAGTAAGTAGCTGGGACATCTACTGTGTCTTTGGTGTTGTCAGTCACACCTTTTTGAACTTCAGCTGGAGTGGTCAAGCCGTTCAAGTTGACATCCAAATCCTTAGTCGCTACGAGGTTGCTCAAGTCTGCCTTGCCATCTTTTGCACCGTACACTTTAATAGTAGCTTTATAACTTTGTGTACCATTTTGTTTCAAGAGGTCTAGAAGCTCTTTGTCAGATTTACCTTGGGTACCTGCCAAATCCACTTCATAGAAGTAGAGGCCTTTGCCCAATTTCTCTACTGGTGGAAGAGCAGGATTTTTAGCTGAACCGTTGTCTGACCATGGGGCCTTGTCAGAGGCTTTCAAGATGAGGCGGGTCAACATACCGTCACCAGCGAAGAACTCGTATGGGATGACTTGGTTGACACCAGCTGTGAATGGGCCTGGGAAATTGGCTTTGTCTAGGTAAGTAGCTGGAACATCTACTGTGTCTTTAGTATTGTCGACTACACCTTTTTGCACTTCAGCTGGGGTAGTTGCTGGTTGCGCTTCATTTACTTCACGGTCTTGTCCAGAAACTGTAGGCGCAGGATTTGTCGCAGGTTTAACCGCATCTTCTGTTTGTTTATTAGATTCTGGTTTTGCCTGCACTTCTTCTTTGGGCGCTGCTACTTGGTCTTTAGCACCTGCAGCTACTTTTTCTGGAGAGTTTATAGTATCCAAGCTGACTTTAGGTGTTGAGTCTGCCTGTTCTGAAGGAAGAGCTGTATCGACTGCTTCTTTGAGAAGTTCTGCTGGTAAGTCGCTCTTTTCACTCACCGAGACAGCGTCTGGTACAACTTGAGCAGGGGTGGGATTGACTACATCGGCACGTGCGGAACTTGGTTGACCAACTAGGACAAAGAAGCCACTGGCTACAACAACTGAGGCAACACCGACACTAAGACGGCGAATAGACCAACGAGTATATCTTTGATTTGGATTGAATTTCATAGGATTCTCCTTAGAGTTTTTCTTTATTTGATGACTCTAGTATAATCTCCTAAAATTAAAAAGGATTAAGAAAAAGTTAAAATTTTTCTTAAATCCCTCTTATAAAATACTTATATTGACTCAATAGTCGTTGAAAAAAAGAATAGTCATTCCTCTTCTACTCGCTAAGGCTTGCTAGGGTATCCAAATATTGGTTATTGATTACCGCCATGATATAGGCATCAGCTTTCAAAAGGTCATTTGGCCCAAACTGTACATCTAAGGGAGCATTTTCGTAGTCACGAAAACCGAGGATATTGAGATTGTACCGTCCTCGAAGATCAAGTTGACTTAGACTCTTACCTGACCACGATTGTGGAATTTTCATCTCGACAATTGAGACATTCTTGTCCAACTGAAAGACATCTACACTGTTATTAAAGAGAATCGTCTGTGCCAACGAACGACCCATCTCAAACTCTGGTGAAATGACTGAGTCTGCACCGATTTTTTCAAGGACTTTTTTTGCTGTATGGCTTTTAACCTTAGCAATAACAGTCGGTACCCCTAGACTCTTGCAATGCATGACTGCAAGAACACTAGACTCTAGATTTTCACCAGTTGCGACGACTACGGTATCGCAGGTATCAATTCCAGCTGATAGCAAGAGTTCCTCATCTGTGATATCTCCAACAACACCACGCACCAAGACTGGTTCAAATTGATTGATTCGTTCCTCATGGTTGTCAATAGCGATAATATTTATATCATGCTTGGCGAGAGCAGCCAGAACACTACTCCCAAAAATACCCAAGCCTAAAATTCCGATTGTCCGATCTGACATAGCTTATCCTTTCTTATCCTATGGTTATATCTGCTTTCATATAGTGAATCATATCTTTCTTATCTGGCCGATACTCAGCCAAACTGACTAATAGCGTCAGTGGCCCAATTCGTCCGATAAACATCAGTAGCATGACGATGCTAAGAGCTAATTTGCCTAACTCTGGTGTCAGATTTGCAGTTACTCCAACCGTAGCAAGTGCTGAAATAGTTTCAAACATCAGGTAGATAAATTTCGGATTCCCTTCTGCTGTTATTCCTAGTAAAATCAAGCCAACCAGAAAAGTCAATAAAAAAATAATGAAGACACTGAATGATTTTTGGACTGTCCGAGGTTCAATCGTTCTCTGTGCTACATTGGCATGAGGTAACCCTAAAAACTCACTGCGTGCGAATACCAACAAAACAAAGAAGGTCGTGATTTTAAGTCCTCCTGCTGTTCCTCCAGGTGCTCCACCGAGAAACATCTGTAAGATATAAATCAGCAAAGTGACAGGTCTAGCTTGAGTGTAATCAATAGAAGCAAAACCTGCTGTTCTCATGCTGACAGTTTGGAAGAAGCTAACCAGCAATTTATCCAGGAAGCTAAGATTCCCAATCGTTCCCGAATTATTCCACTCTATCAAGAGGGTTGAAACTGTTCCAGCAAATAAAATCCCCGCTGTTAAGAAGAGAACCAGCTTAGTATGGAAACGAAGACGGCGTTTTTTCTTCTTTCCCAATTGAGTGGCTAGATCAAACCAGACCATAAAACCTAGACCACCTGTAATAATCAAGCCAGCAATCACTAGATTAACCAAAGGATCTGTCTGAAAGGCTAGCAAACTCGTACTTCCAAAATTATCAAATCCAGCATTACAGAAAGCTGAAATCGCCAAAAAGATAGACGTTAAAATACCTCGCCCCCAGCCAAACTCGGGGATAAAACGAAAACTCAGCAGAAAGGCTCCTAAACCTTCTACTAAAAAAGTTGTAAAAAAGATGGAACGTAGAAAATCCTTCAAAGACTGAGTTTCTTCAAAACTAAAACTCTCCAGAATCGTTTCACGACCTCGAAGACTCATCTTTTGCTTGCTTTGAATATAGAAGACCCCTATAAAGGTCATGAGCCCCAAACCACCAATCTGAATCAAAACCATACAAATCAACTGCCCCCAAACATTGTAGGTAGAAGCGACAGGTAAGGTAAAGAGTCCTGTCACACAGACCATGGATACAGCTGTAAACAAATGATCAAAATAACCGGCATGAGATGTTGGAGCTTGTACGAGTGGTAGACTCAACAGGAGGGAACCTAGAAAAATAACCAAAGCAAAGCTTAAAAAGATTCGCCGAGCAGGTGATAAACGCCCCAAAGTGGTATTTATTTTTTCAACAATTGATTTTAATAACATAGCTACATTGTACCACAAAAAACTGAGAATACTCACATATGACTAACAATCTCAAGACAGAGTTCTAGCGCCTTTTCAAAAGCTTCCGCACCCCAATCGCGCTGGTCATAGTTATCAAGATCTGCCAATGAATCAGCCGTGAACAGCAACTCACCCCAGACAACTCCACGAAGTTGAGCCACTGCTGCAAGAGCAGCACACTCCATCTCTACAACTGCACAGCCTTCTTCCTTGCGATAGGCAACTTTTTCAGCGGTTTCTCGGTAAAATCCGTCTGTCGACCAGGTCATGACTTCTTCGTAAGGGACACCTAGTTGTTCCAAGACTTGCTCGATAGCAGAAACAGCTTCTACATGAACATCCATATAACGAGAAGGTGGTGCATAATGGTAGCTGGCTCCTTCATCTCGTAGGGCTCGAACTGGAACTAGAAAGGCATTTTCCTCTATATCGGCTAGGACACCACAGGTTCCAGTGGAAATGATTTTCTCCACACCGTAACCAATCAACCAATCCATGAACTGGGCTGCAGGGGCAGAACCAACAGGAGCCTGAGCCAGACACACTTCCTCACCCTTGTATCTCATGACATAAACAGGATAGGTTTTAGTGGCAGACACAAACTCCCCAACGCACTCTGCTCCCGCTTCCTGAGCATAGCGGTCAATCTCCTCCTCCAAAAACGCATAAATACACTTCTTTGGCAACTGTAAATCCAAACCTTCATGATTGGGCATAATGACTGCCTGAGGATTGTCATCAAACTCTAAAATAGGAATGGCATGTTTCTGAATCATAGAATACCTCCTCTAAATTTTTACTATTGTATCAAAAACAAAAAGAAAGTCAAGGTGAACCCTAAATAAAAAACTTACCTTTAATAGGAAAGAAAAATTAAAAACTAATTCCCGTACTAAAAAAAATTGCTGTAGCAAAGGAATTATTTTATAATAGATTGAATTTAAAAAAAGTGAGGGAGTTTTATGAAATTCTATTCCTATGACTATGTGCTCAGCCAGATTAGTCAACAGAATTGGGTCATGATTATCGCATCAACTTTACTGCTTATTGTGACTGGATTTTTTGCATTTAAGGCTTTTAAAGATAAGAGAGGAAGTAAGTTCCGTGAATTATCGATTATTTCTATTTTAACCTTAATTGCTTTCATTTTGATAAGCATTACGAATCTTCAAAACAACCAATCCAATGATAATCAATTTCGTAGTTCCTTACACTTCATCGAGATTGTCTCAAAAGAGTTAGGTGTTGATAAAAAGGCTGTCTACGTCAATACTTCAGCTACAACTGACGGAGCCATTATTAAGGTTGATAACAATTTTTATCGTGCTATTAGCGGAAGTGACCAAGATAGCTACCTATTAGAAAAGATAGAACTCTATAAATCAGATGTGGAACTCGTGGAGGTTGAAAAATGATAAGCTTTTTTGCTACAATTGCGATTAAATTGGCCTTGGGGCTTCTTTCTTTAGTCTTTGTTATTAACGTGACGGGGAAAGGAAATCTTGCACCAAGTTCTGCAGTAGACCAAGTACAGAACTTTGTTCTTGGGGGTATTATTGGTGGGGTTATCTACAATAGCTCAATCACCATCATCCAATACGTTGTTATCCTCATCATCTGGACTATTCTCATCCTGCTCCTTAAATGGTTGAATACTAATATTTCCTTTTTCAAACACTTAATTGACGGAAAACCTACTATTATCATTAAAAATGGTAAGTTAGAGCCTGAAGCCTGTCGTTCAAAAGGTCTTGCAGCTGCAGATGTAGCTCTTAAATTACGTTCTCAAGGAATCTTCCAACTAAAAGACGTCAAGCGAGCTGTGATTGAGCAAAACGGACAATTGATTGTCGTAAGAATGGGCGATGAAAATCCTAAATACCCTGTGATTACCGATGGTGTTGTCCAAGTTGAAATTCTAGAAACCATTGGCAAAACTGAGGAATGGCTAACAGAAAAATTAAAAGAGGAAGGTTTCGAAGACGTTTCTAATATCTTTATCGCTGAATATGATAAAGGTCAATTGAACATTGTAACCTATTAAAAAAATAAACTGATGCTTTTCGTATCAGTTTTTTGCTTTTTAACAATAAAGGGGATATACTTAAGTTATTATCTGATGGAATTTAGATGATGGAATAAATTAACGGAGGTAACACCCATGTCAATCGAAGAAAAATTCAACCAAGCTAAAGGTTCTGTTAAAGAAGGTTTTGGTAAACTTACTGGCGATACAAAAACTCAAGCGGAAGGAGCTGCAGAAAAAGTAGCTGCAAAAGCTAAAGAAGTTGCTGAAGATGCAAAAGAAGCTGTCGAAGGTGCAGTATCTGGTGTAAAAAACATCTTTAAAAAAGACGAAGAATAATTCTTTTTCGTTCTAACAACATAAAAAACTCTCCCTTCTCTTTCGAGAAAGGAGATTTTATTTTATGGTTTTCCGCCAGGTGCACCACCACCAGGGCCACCATTTCCTTGAGGGCCACCGCCAGGTGCTCCTCCGCCTCCAGGCATAGAATTGACGATTTCCGTTTGTTTTTCACCGTTGAGGTAGATATCTCCACCTGTGTAGGTCGCTGTTCCGTCAAAGTCAAAACCAGATTGACCAGTCATTTTGATAGTTCCTCCATTAACTGTGATATTCCCATTTGAGTCAATTGGATCTGTATCCCCTTGGCCAACTTCAACTGTCAAATTCCCACCATTCATGGTAAAGAAAATTTCACTTTGTTGGGCGTTTTTGTTGGCCGCATTGACACCATCATCTGTTGAATAGATGGTAATATCCCCACTGTTGATGGTGATAGATTTACCTTCAAGCCCTTCGGTAGAATTCTTGACGGTATAGGTTCCACTATCGATGACCAAATCACCTGAGGCATGGATACCATCATCACCTGCAGTAACGGTTATAGTGTTATCAGAGAGATACATGGTTCCAACAGAAGTATCGTCATCATTGTCGACCTTGACCCCGTCTTCCTTGGCATCGATTGTCATGGTTGTGCCAGTGATGTTGAGTTCATCATTAACATTAAAGGCATCTCCAACTGCTGTGATGTTGTAGGTTCCACCTGTGATGTGAAGTGTATCGTTAGCCTTGATAGCATTGTTTTTCTTGCCATCTACATTGAGGGTTCCTTTTCCGTTGATGGTCAAATCCACTTTAGAGAAGAGAGCCGCATCTGCCTTATCATCACTGTTTGAAGCTGAATCTGAGAGGCTATTGGTGGTACCATCTGCTAGAGTGAGGTAAACATGGCCAGCTGATGTTGCTGAAATAGCTGCATTGGCATTGGTCATTGTTACACCGTTTAGTACGATGTGTATGTCATCTGAACTTCCAGCTTCGATCTTGATTTGAACTCCGTCGGATTGACCAGAAATTACATAAGTTCCTGACTTAGAGATTGTAACTGTAGAACCTGATACGGCTACTCCATCACCTGATACCGTCGCCGTTGATCCTGACAAAGTTACAGTTGCAGCTGTTTTTTCATCATAAGAAGTATCATAGTCCTTATCTGTAAAGTAACTAGATGTTTTCTTATTAGTAGTTACTGCTGTCGTTGCAGTACTATTGCTAGCTGTTGTATTTGAAGTTGACTGGGTACATGCTGTTACCAGTGCTAGAGTTGTTATACTTGTTAATAGGAATGTCCATTTTTTTGCTTTCATGCTCGTTTCCTCGTCTTTCATTTTACATGCTCTTAGTCTACGGGTCTTTCCTAAAAGAAGCCTAAACTTTTTCTGAAAGTTTTCTTAAGTTTAGTTTCAATTAAGTTAAATTTAACAAAAGTTTTAGAAATCCCCTCTAGAATTGTAGACAAGCAAGTTCACCTTGTTTAAAAATAGTATAACTGAAAGCAAGAGGAGAAATACTTATGAAACCATTAGAAACAACTTTCAAACGGATTGAAACCAAATATATTGTCTCCAAAGATAAAATAGACAAACTGATTCAAGATTTAAAGGAATATTTAGTAGAAGACGACTATCCAATTTCAACTATTTCAAATATCTACTTTGATACGGAAGACTTTGCTATGCTCCAAGATGATGATTTTAGAAATAATCGAAAAGAAAAGGTTCGGATGCGGACCTATCTCAGCCAACCTAAAGTAGATAGTCAAGTATTTTTAGAAATCAAAACCAAGGATCAAGAAGGAGTTGGTCGCAAATTCAGACTACTCTCAACTCCTATTTCTATTCTTAATTTTATGACAAAAGGGCACCTGGATGCTAGCATTACTGATACAGTCGTCATTGAAAAAGTGAAAAAACTTCATCAGGATTACAAGCAAGCAATCCAGCCTCGTATGTACATCTACTACGATCGTTATTCATTAAAAGAAAAAAAATACATCGAGGGCTACAACTATAACAAAATTCGTATCACAATTGACCAAAATCTAGTCTATAGAGATGAAAATGTCAGTCTTTTCGCTGGAAACCATGGAGATGCTTTACTAGATGATAATACTGTGATTATGGAGATTAAAGCTCCTGGAAACAAACCCCAGTGGTTACAAGACATCCTAGACAAGTATAGTTTGATGGAGCACAAATTTTCAAAATACAGTTGTGCTTACCACAAATCTCAAGGGCTTCCTTATGCACCACGTCCCAGTATAGAAAGCGCAGGTACCACTTATGCTTAATCTATTTAACTCAATTCTCAACAATGCCACTGCAAGTGCAGACCCCTTCCAACTACTGCTGGCACTTCTAGTCAGTCTAGTCCTCGGTTTGGCACTTACTTGGACCTACAAATATCGGACCCTCTACACCAGAGAATTTGCTATCAGCTTGACTCTGCTTCCCTGCCTTATGACCTTGGTTATTTTTCTGGTCAATGGGAGCTTGGGTACTTCAATTGCTGTAGCCGGAACCTTTAGTTTGATTCGTTTCCGTTCTGCAACTAGTGGTTCAAGAGAACTGATTGCAATTTTCCTTGCCATGATTATCGGTTTAGCTTGTGGAACAGGCTATCTCTTCCTAGCAATTCTCTTCACGCTCTTTATCTTGGGCGTTTGGTTCCTTTTGGAAAATCAACAAGTCAAAACTGACAATCAACGTCGTAGACTTTTGACAATCACGGTAGCCAATCAAGAGAAGGTACAGGAAGCTATCCAATCAGCTCTTGACCAATTCTGCTCAGAAATTGACATGATTACGATCAATAGCACAAATGCAGGGGACAACCTTAGCATTGTCTATGAAGTCGAGCTAAAAACAGAGGCAGACGATTTCCAAGTGACTAGCTACCTCACACAAAATATTGATCAGTGCGATGTAGCATTGACTAAAAAAGCTAAAAAGAGAAAAAATCTCTAAAGACGAAAAACGAGGCTAGGATAAAAATTCCCACCTCGTTTTTTGCTAGCAATAAGTTTTTGATACTGAGACTGGTTAGGCTTTTCGATTCCAAAGAGTTCTTGTGAAAAAGACTTCACTTTCTCTTTCTACAACCTTTAATTTCCTTTAACTGGAATCTCTTTGATAACTCGTGCTGGATTTCCTGCTAGAACTACATTATCACCAAAGGATTTTGTAATAACCGCTCCTGCTCCTGCAACGACATTATCCCCTAAAGTAACACCCGGTAGGACAATGACACCACCACCTGCCCAAAAGTTCTTACCAATCGTGATGGGTTTGCCAAATTCTAGTCCCGAGTTTCGTTCGTCGGGGTCCAGTGGGTGAAGGGGTGTTAAAAACTGACAATTAGGACCAATCATAGCATTGTCACCTATGGTTATAGGACAAACATCTAGCATAGTTAAATTCCAATTGGAATAAAAATTTTCTCCAAGATGAATATTGACCCCGTAATCTACCATCAAGCGAGTGTTGATGTAGAGATTTTCACCAGTAGAACCAAACCATCCTTTGATGATTTCTATACCTTTTACTGGATCTACCTCTTCATTAAAAGCAGCTTGCTTTTGTCGCGCTGTTTGTGCTAGAGAACGAAGTTCTGGGTCGAATGGGTGATAGGGTTCCCCCGCAATCATTTTTTGGTATTCACTTTTCATGTTTTAATTTCTTTGCTTTTTAGATGATTGTAGCATAGTTTTAAATTTCGAGCAAGTTATAGTGAAATGAAATAGAATCTGAACAAATTTACCAGAGTAGTTAAGTCAATTTCTAGCATTTTTTAGAATTCACAGTGTACCGTTTTGTATTTGATCTACTATAAATTTAAAATTGAAAAAATGTTTATATAGTGGATTGAAATAAGATGCGAACAGAGAGATTAGGAAAGTCAAACTAATTTCTAGAAATATTTTTAGCAGTTGTAGTGTACTGTTCTAGATTCAATCTACTATAAAACACAAGTCTAACCTTGAAAAAAAGCGAGCAAAGCTAGTTTTCTGACAATCAGAATTCTGCCTTGTTCGCTTTTTTATCTAGTGGATCCTTCTTAAGAATCTATAGTGAATGATTAATCTTTTCATCTCAGATCTTAAGTAACACCTACTTATTCGCTTACTTCAACAGTTTCAACGACTTCTTCTACAGTCGTATCAACTGGAGCTTCTTCTTGTGAAGATGCTAGGTAAGACTCTTCGTTGACTGCTTGTGGTTCAAGGTTACGGTAACGCGCCATACCTGTACCAGCTGGGATAATCTTACCGATAATAACATTTTCCTTAAGACCAAGGAGATGGTCTTTCTTACCACGGATAGCTGCGTCTGTAAGGACACGAGTTGTTTCCTGGAAGGAAGCTGCTGACAAGAAACTATTTGTTTCAAGTGAGGCTTTGGTGATTCCCATAAGGACTGGACGACCAGTCGCTGGCACTCCACCTGCGATAAGAACATCCTTGTTAGCATCTGTAAAGTCGTTGATGTCCATAAGTGTTCCCATGAGAAGATCTGTGTCTCCTGGATCCATAACTCGAACTTTACGGATCATTTGACGAACCATTACCTCGATGTGTTTGTCACCGATTTCTACCCCTTGGCTACGGTAAACTTTTTGTACTTCACCGAGGAGGTAAGTTTCAACTGACAAGACATCACGTACAGCAAGGAGACGTTTTGGTTGGATTGAACCTTCTGTCAATGCTGCACCACGAGAGACTTGGTCCCCAACTTCAACACGCATACGAGCTGTAAATGGTACCACGTATTCGCCTTCACCAGTTTCACCCTTAACGAAGACTTTCTTAGTACGAGTTGAAGCATCTTCTTCGATAGCAGTAACTTGTCCTTTGACCTCTGTGATAACCGCTTCCCCTTTAGGATTGCGGGCTTCAAAGATTTCTTGGACACGAGGAAGACCCTGAGTGATATCGGTATTTGAGGCAACCCCACCCGTGTGGAAGGTACGCATTGTAAGCTGTGTACCAGGTTCCCCGATAGATTGAGCAGCAATTGTACCAACTGCTTCACCAACTTCAACCGCATCACCAGTCGCCAAGTTGATACCATAACAATGACGGCAGACACCATGACGAGTGTTACATGTAAATACAGAGCGGATAGTCACTTCTTCAACACCAGCATTGACGATTTCACGCGCCTTGTCTTCTGTGATCAATTCATTTGGACCAATGATAACTGCACCAGTTTCTGGGTGTTTAACAGTTTTCTTAGTGTAACGACCATTGAGACGTTCTTCAAGAGACTCAATCATCTCTTTACCTTCAGTAATAGAACGGATCAAGAGACCACGGTCAGTTCCACAGTCATCCTCACGAATGATAACGTCTTGGGCAACGTCAACCAAACGACGAGTCAAGTAACCTGAGTCGGCTGTCTTAAGGGCCGTATCGGTCATACCTTTACGAGCACCGTGAGTTGAGAAGAACATTTCGAGCACTGACAAACCTTCACGGAAGTTTGAAAGGATTGGCAATTCCATGATACGTCCGTTCGGAGCAGCCATCAGACCACGCATACCGGCAAGCTGTGAGAAGTTTGAGATGTTACCACGGGCTCCAGAGTCCATCATCATAACGATTGGGTTCTTAGGATCTTGGTTGGCAATCAATCGTTTCTCAAGCTTTTCACGGGCAGCACGCCATTCAGCTGTTACAGCATTGTAACGCTCGTCGTCTGTGATCATACCACGACGGAATTGTTTCGTGATTTGTTCTACACGTTTGTGTGATTCTTCGATGATTTCAGCCTTGTCTTCAACGACTGGAATGTCGGCAATACCCACTGTCAATCCTGCAAGAGTTGAGTGGTGGTAACCGAGGTTCTTCATACGGTCAAGTAGGGCAGAAGTTTCTGTCGTACGGAAACGTTTGAAGATTTCAGCGATGATATTTCCAAGGTTTTTCTTCTTGAATGGAGGGTTAAGTTCAAGATTGCTGATTGCTTCCTTGATATCTCCACCAAGTGGCAAGAAGTATTTATCTGGAACGCCTTCTGTTAAGTTGGCATTGTTTGGTTCTTGCAAGTATGGTAGACCCTCTGGCATGATGTCGTTGAAGAGGATCTTACCAACAGTTGTAAGCAAGATTTTGTGTTTTTGCTCTTCTGTCCATGGTTTGTTGAGGCTGTCTGTTGCGATACCAACACGTGAGTGGAGGTGAACATAGCCATTGCGGTAAGCCATAACAGCTTCGTCACGGTCTTTGAAGACCATTCCTTCACCTTCACGACCAGCTTCTTCCATGGTCAAGTAGTAGTTACCCAAAACCATGTCCTGAGATGGAGTAACAACGGGTTTACCGTCTTTCGGGTTCAAGATATGCTCAGCAGCCAGCATCAAGATACGAGCTTCTGCTTGGGCTTCTTCTGAGAGCGGTACGTGTATGGCCATTTGGTCACCGTCAAAGTCGGCATTGTAGGCTTCACAGACAAGTGGGTGCAAGCGAAGGGCTTTACCGTCAATCAAGACAGGTTCAAAGGCTTGGATACCCAAACGGTGAAGGGTAGGTGCGCGGTTCAAAAGTACTGGGTGTTCTTTGATAACTTCTTCGAGGATATCCCAGATACGTTCATCTCCACGTTCTACCAAGCGTTTAGCCGCTTTAACGTTTTGCACGATATCGCGCGCAACGATTTCACGCATCACGAATGGTTTAAAGAGCTCGATTGCCATTTCACGTGGCACACCACATTGGTACATCTTAAGAGTTGGACCAACGGCGATAACGGAACGTCCTGAGAAGTCAACACGTTTACCGAGCAAGTTTTGACGGAAGCGTCCTTGTTTACCTTTGAGCATGTGGCTCAATGATTTAAGTGGACGGCTACCTGGTCCTGTAATTGGACGACCACGACGACCATTGTCAATCAAAGCGTCAACCGCTTCTTGAAGCATACGCTTCTCATTTTGAACGATGATACCTGGTGCGTTCAACTCAAGCAAACGAGCCAAACGGTTGTTACGGTTGATAACACGACGGTAAAGGTCGTTCAAGTCAGATGAGGCAAAACGGCCACCATCCAACTGCAACATTGGACGAAGATCTGGTGGAATAACCGGAAGGATGTTAAGAATCATCCATTCAGGTTTGTTTCCAGACTTGTAAAAGGCATCCAAAACATCCAAACGACGGATAGCTTTGATACGTTTTTGCCCAGTTGCTGTTTTCAATTCTTCTTTAAGTTCAGCAATTTCTTTTTCAAGATCTACTTGTTTCAAGAGGTCTTGGATAGCTTCGGCACCCATTTTAGCAACGAATGATCCGTAGCCATATTCACGCAAGCGCTCACGATATTCACGCTCTGTCATGATAGATTTGTGCTCAAGTGGTGTATCCTTCGGATCGATCACCACGTAAGCAGCAAAGTAGATTACTTCCTCGAGGGCACGAGGACTCATATCAAGGGTCAAGCCCATACGGCTTGGAATTCCCTTGAAATACCAGATATGAGATACAGGAGCTTTCAACTCGATGTGTCCCATACGTTCACGACGAACTTTTGTACGCGTTACTTCAACACCACAACGGTCACAAACAATCCCTCTGTAACGAATGCGTTTGTACTTACCACAAGCACATTCCCAGTCTTTTGTAGGACCAAAGATGACTTCGTCAAATAGTCCTTCACGTTCTGGTTTCAACGTACGGTAATTGATTGTTTCAGGTTTTTTGACTTCTCCATAAGACCATGAACGGACTTTACTTGGAGAAGCTAGGGTGATTTGCATACTTTTAAAACGATTTACGTCAACCACTATTTCTTCCCTTTCTATTCTAAGTGAGCTACTTATTCTTGTTCAGTAGCTTCTTCTGTTGCTTCCGCTTTTGCACCTTCTTCAGCTTCAAAAGCAGCTTTTGCTTCTTCAGCAGCTTTTTTACGTGCTTTTTCAAGGTCATCTACGTGGATGACATCTTCGTCCATGCCCTCATCAAGATCACGAAGTTCAACTTCTTGATCATCTTCGTCAAGGACACGCATGTCAAGACCAAGTGATTGCAATTCTTTAACAAGAACTCGGAAGGATTCTGGAACACCTGGTTTTGGAATTGGTTTTCCTTTTGTAATAGCTTCATAAGCTTTCAAACGTCCGTTGATATCGTCAGACTTGTAAGTCAAGATTTCTTGAAGAACATTTGATGCACCATAGGCTTCAAGCGCCCAAACCTCCATCTCACCGAAACGTTGTCCACCAAACTGAGCTTTACCTCCGAGTGGTTGTTGGGTAACGGTTGAATATGGTCCGACTGAACGAGCGTGCAATTTATCATCAACCATGTGGTGAAGTTTGATCATGTACATGACACCAACTGACACACGGTTATCAAATGGTTCACCAGTACGTCCATCGTAAAGGATAGTCTTAGCATCGCTATCCATACCTGCTTCCTTAACAGTTGACCAAAGATCTTCTGAACTTGCTCCGTCAAAGACTGGTGTTGCGATGTGAATACCAAGAGTACGAGCTGCCATACCAAGGTGGAGCTCCATAACCTGACCGATATTCATACGTGATGGCACCCCAAGTGGGTTCAACATGATATCAACTGGAGTTCCGTCTGGAAGGTAAGGCATGTCTTCTACAGGAACGATACGAGAGACAACCCCTTTGTTTCCGTGACGTCCGGCCATCTTATCTCCGACCTTGATCTTACGTTTTTGAGCGATGTAAACTCGAACCAGCATGTTAACACCTGATTGCAATTCATCTCCATTTGCACGTGTAAAGATCTTAACATCACGAACAACACCATCGGCACCGTGTGGTACACGAAGAGAAGTATCACGAACTTCACGAGACTTGTCTCCGAAGATAGCGTGCAAGAGACGTTCTTCAGCTGAAAGGTCTTTCTCACCCTTAGGTGTTACTTTACCTACAAGGATGTCCCCTTCTTTAACCTCAGCACCGATACGGATAATTCCCATTTCGTCAAGGTCTTTAAGAGCATCTTCACCAACGTTTGGAATTTCACGAGTGATTTCTTCAGGTCCAAGCTTTGTATCGCGTGTTTCTGATTCATATTCTTCAAGGTGGACAGATGTGTAGACATCGTCTTTCACCAAGCGTTCGCTCATGATAACGGCATCCTCGAAGTTGTAACCTTCCCATGTCATGTAGGCAACGATTGGATTTTGCCCAAGCGCCATTTCTCCATTTTCCATAGAAGGTCCATCTGCAATAAAGTCGCCTTTTTCTACAACGTCACCAACTTTAACAAGCGTACGTTGGTTGTAAGCAGTACCTGAGTTTGAACGACGGAATTTTTGGATATGGTAAACATCCAATGAGCCATCTTCACGACGAACTTCTACCTTGTCAGCATCGGCATAAGTAACTTTACCATCATACTGAGCAATTACAGCCGCTCCAGAGTCGTGGGCTGCTTGATATTCCATACCAGTACCAACGTAAGGTGCTTTTGGATTAATCAATGGTACAGCCTGACGTTGCATGTTGGCACCCATGAGGGCACGGTTGGAGTCGTCGTTTTCCAAGAAAGGAATACATGCTGTCGCAACGGCAACTACCTGTTTTGGAGAAACGTCCATGTAATCAACACTTGAAGCTGGGTATTCTTGGTTAACCCCTTGGTGACGTCCCATGACAACTTTTTCAGCAAAAGTGCCATCTGCGTTCAATTTAGAGTTAGCCTGTGCTACTGTGTACTCATCTTCTTCATCAGCAGTCAACCAAACGATTTCGTTAGTTACTTTTCCAGTTTCACGGTCAACCTTGCGGTATGGTGTTTGAATGAAGCCATACTTGTTGAGGTGTCCGTATGAAGACAAGTTGTTGATCAAACCGATGTTTGGCCCCTCAGGTGTCTCGATTGGACACATACGACCATAGTGAGTGTAGTGCACGTCACGCACTTCATATCCAGCGCGGTCACGTGTCAAACCACCAGGTCCTAAGGCAGACAAACGACGTTTGTGTGACAACTCAGAAAGCGGGTTGTGTTGGTCCATGAACTGTGACAATTGAGAAGAACCAAAGAATTCTTTGATTGCTGCAGTTACTGGACGGATATTAATGATTTGTTGAGGTGTTAATACTTCGTTATCTTGAACAGACATACGTTCACGAACGTTACGTTCCATACGTGAAAGTCCAAGGCGTACTTGGTTGGCAAGCAATTCACCAACGGCACGGATACGACGATTTCCAAGGTGGTCGATATCATCCACACGACCGATACCTTCAGCCAAGTTGAGGAAATAGCTCATTTCAGCAAGGATGTCTGCTGGTGTGATAGTGCGAACTTTATCATCTGGATTTGCATTACCGATGATTGTTACAACACGATCTGGATCAGTTGGTGCTACAACCTTGAACTTTTGAAGAACAACTGGCTCTGTTACTACAGCCGCATCATTTGGAATGTAGACAATCTTGTTCAAATCACCATCCAAATGGCTTTCAATGCTCTCAATCACGCTACGAGTCATGATTGTTCCAGCTTCTACCAAGATTTCACCTGTTTCAGGGTCTACCAATGGCTCAGCAATGGTTTGGTTAAGCAAACGTGTTTTAACATTGAGTTTTTTATTGATCTTGTAACGACCAACTGCAGCCAAGTCATAACGACGTGGGTCAAAGAAACGAGCTACAAGCAAGCTACGTGAGCTTTCAGCAGTCTTAGGCTCACCTGGACGAAGGCGTTCGTAGATTTCCTTCAAAGCTTCGTCTGTACGAGAGTCCATTGGGTTCTTGTGAATATCTTTTTCAACAGTGTTACGAACAAGATCGCTGTCACCAAAGATATCAAAGATTTCATCATCGCCTGAGAAACCAAGCGCACGAACCAAGGTCGTAAATGGAATCTTACGAGTACGGTCGATACGAGTATAGGCGATGTCTTTTGAGTCGCTTTCAAGTTCCAACCAAGCTCCACGGTTAGGGATAACAGTTGAACCGTAACCCACTTTACCATTTTTGTCTACCTTGTCATTAAAGTAAACACCTGGAGAACGCACCAACTGTGATACGATGATACGTTCACCACCGTTGATGATAAAGGTTCCCATCTCAGTCATGATTGGGAAATCACCAAAGAAAACTTCCTGTGTCTTGATTTCGCCAGTTTCTTTGTTAATCAAGCGGAAGGTTACAAAGATAGGTGCTGAGTAGCTAGCATCGTGGATACGAGCCTCTTCAAGCGTATATTTAGGTTCTTTGATTTCGTAGCCAACAAATTCCAACTCCATTGTGTCTGTGAAGTTTGAAATTGGCAATACATCTTCAAACACTTCCTTCAGACCATGGTCTAGGAAATCTTTGAATGAATCAGTTTGAATTTCAATCAAATTTGGTAAGTCAAGAACTTCTTTGATTCTTGAAAAACTACGACGGGTACGATGTTTCCCGTATTGAACGTCATGTCCTGCCAAGATGATTCTCCTTTTTAAATAAAGTTCCAAGCTTAGTGATCTAAGCTAGTAATTATCGTTAGATGGTTCTAAAAACCCTATCAACTTATCCCCCTTGACTAATTTTCAGAATCTTTAAATCTTTGTTACAAAGGTCAAAAAACTTGAAAAAAAGCACAAAAAGAGCAGCTAAATCCGACTTTTTCAGGAGATTTAACTGCTGTGAGCCTTGTCCGGACAATATTTCAGACAAAACCTACGACAAATGATTATTTATATTATACCCTATTTAGCTAGATTTTTCAAGGTTTTAAAATATTTTTCTCTTCCTCTAATCCGTTAATTATCTACATCTTTCTTTGGAAAATCAAGTCCATATTTAGGAAAACGCTTGCCTTAACTATTCCCTCATGCTATACTGTTATTGAAATTAATAGACAGGAGACATTTTATGAAAACAGCTAAAACCACTGTTACAATCGTTTCTGCACTTGCATCTGTCATCTTATTGACCAGCTGCGCCACAAAATCCACAGAAACACAAACATCCGCTAATAACTCATCTGACAATCAGATTACAATGACTTACGACCAACTACGGTCTAGAGAAAATACCATGTCAACTCTCTGGTATCAAAAAGCGGCCGAAACAAAAGCCTTGTATCTACAAGGTTATAATGTTGCTACAGATCGTCTAAAGGAATTACTGAAAACAGAATCAGACAAGCCTTATTCGATTGTTTTGGACTTGGACGAAACGGTCCTAGATAACAGTCCTTATCAAGTTCAAAATGTCAAAGATGGAACAGCATTCACACCTGAAAATTGGGATGTTTGGGTCCAAAAAGCTGCAGCAAAAGCCGTCCCAGGTGCTAAAGATTTTCTTCAGTTTGCCGATCAAAACGGTGTCCAAATCTACTATATTTCTGACCGTTCAGTCGACCAAGTAGATGCTACCATTAAAAATCTAGAAAGCGAAGGTATTCCTGTACAAGGACGTGATCACCTCATGTTCCTAGAAAGTGGTGTAAAATCCAAAGAAGGTCGTCGACAAGCGGTTCAAGAAAAGACAAATCTTGTGTTACTATTTGGTGATAACCTTGTAGACTTTGCAGATTTTTCTAAGACTTCTGAAGCTGATCGTGACAAACAACTTGAAGAATTGCAAAAAGAATTTGGTGAAAAATTCATCATCTTCCCAAATCCAATGTATGGATCATGGGAAACAGCAGTTTACGGTGGTAATAAACTAGATGCCAAGGGACAAGTAGAAGAACGCGAAAAGGCTTTACAAGGCTTTGACAAGTAATGAAAACTTGGTATTCAATAAGGCCATAAGTACAAAAAGAAGTGCAAAAGCTCTTTAACTGACAAAACTCAAAAAAGCGGACAAGAGAGGATTCTGATAACCAGAAAACTTTCCTGTTCGCTTTTATCATGTGAATCGTATCTTAATGAGCCAACATTTCTTGGGCGATTTCTTGACCAGATAAATTCTCTGGATAGTAGGTTGGCCAGTTATCCATTTCTTCAAAGAGGGCTTCTTGACTAGTGCCTCCAAAAAAGATATGGAAATGCTCTGCCTTGACTGGGGCGATATTGTGGTCGCTGAATTGAACATACTTGAATTGTCCAGCGTCCGCATCTGTCGCTTCAAAGAGATAACGGACTCCACGATTCCCTTTCTTATAAGTCAGGATTTTCTTGCCGACATACTTGTAAGTATATTTCTTACTTTGGCCACCTTGGATGAATTCCATAGTATTATCCGTGATATTAATCTTAGATACATCTGTTTGGTAACCTTTTTGATAATATGCCTTGTACTCATCCTTAGTCATCTTGCCAGTCAATTTAGCCTTGTAGTCAAATACTTGGTCAAGAGTCCCATTTTCAAGGAAAGGATAAACTGACTGCCAGTTACCAGCATAATCACTTAGGGTACGGTCCTTAACATCTGCATCCTCAAAGTAACCATTTTGAACGGTTTTAGTTTCCTCTGCCTTTTCTGGTTCAATCTCTGCTCCTGCCTGATCAGTTGTCTGCTTGAGGGCCTTGAGGTTTTTCTCCATGACAGAGATGTAATTCTCACCGGCTTTCATGTCCTCTTCTGTCAAGCTTTCAAGAGGATTCAGAACATCTAGCTTGACACCTGTTTCTTTTGAGAGGGTATTAGCTAGGGCTTGTGAGGCATTTTCTTCAAAGTAGATATAAGAAATCTTATTTTTCTTAATGTATTCGGTCAATTCTGCCAAACGGCTTGCTGAAGGCTCCGCATCTGGTGAAAGACCTGAGATAGAGACTTGAGTGAGTCCATAGTCTAAAGCTAAGTAACGAAAGGCCGCGTGTTGAGTCACAAAACTCTTTTGTTTAGCACTAGAAAGTCCTTCAGTATAGGCCTTATCCAGAGCTTGTAATTTCTCGATATAGGCAGCTGCATTTTGCTCAAAGGTTGCTTTTTTATCAGGATAGTCAGCTGATAAACTGTCACGAATGTGCTCTACAAGCTTAATGGCACGCGCAGGAGACAACCATACGTGAGGATCATACTCGTGATGATGGCCTTCTTCGCCATGGTCATGGTCTTCCTCTTCTTCACTACCTGGAAGAAGCAACATATCTCCAGTAGCCTTGATTGTTTTTACTTTTTTCGCATCTAGTGAATCTAAAAGCTTGGGAACCCATGTTTCCATGTTCTCATTTTCATAAACAAAGGCATCAGCGTCTTGAATTTTAGCGACTGCTTTAGGCGATGGTTCATAATCATGTGGTTCTGTCCCTGCCCCGATTAAGAGTTCGACATTGGCTGTATCTCCTGCTACTTGCTTGGTAAATTCGTAGACAGGATAGAAAGTTGTAACGATATTTAATTTCCCGTCTGCTTGTTTTTGATTGGAACAAGCTACCAAGAAAACTGTCACAAGACTTGCCAAAAGTAGGCCTAGTTTTTTCATTTTCTTCTCCTATTTGATAAAACGTTTGAGTAAGCTGACTAACAAAAAGACAACTACAAAGATAATGGTAATACTTGCACTCGGTGGTGTCTCTGCATAGTAGGAGATATAAAGTCCCGCCACCATACCTAGAAAACCAATAACGCTGGCAAGAATCATCACCGAACTAAAGTTCTTCCCTAAACGCAAAGCGATACTAGCTGGTAGGACCATGATGGTCGATACCAAGAGTGCTCCTGCAGCGGGAATCATAAGAGCAATAGCCACACCCGTCACCATGTTAAAGAGGATAGACATAGTACGCACTGGAAGACCATCTACAAAAGCTGTATCCTCGTCAAAAGTTAAGATGTACATAGGTCTTAAAAAGAGGAAGGTCAGGATTAAAACAACCGCTGCAATGACAAAGAGTCCAATTACCTGCTCTTGACTAATAGTCACAATAGAACCAAAGAGGTATTGGTCCAAACTCATCGAGCTAGAGCTCTTACCCTTACTCATAACAATGAGTGAAACCGCAAGACCTGTTGACATGAGGATGGCTGTTCCAATCTCCATAAAGCTCTTGTAAACCGTACGTAGATATTCAAGAAAGACCGCCGCAATCAAGACAATAGCAATAGTCGAGATGGTCGGAGAAATCCCTAAAACCAAACCAAAGGCCACACCTGATAGCGATACGTGACTCAGTGTATCACTCATGAGACTTTGACGACGCAAGATGAGGAAGGTTCCCAGTACTGGCGAAAAAAGACTCATGGCAATAACAGCCAAAAAGGCCCGCTGCATAAAATCATAAGAAAATAGATTAAACATGGTCCACCTCCTGATCATTTTCATGGACATTGAAACAACGCCATGGCGAATCTTGGTCACGGACAAGGTGGATGTTACGATCTGCATAGTCCTTGACTTCTTCAGGATCGTGAGTAATCATCAGAACAGCCTTGCCATGATGGTGGGCACTGTGATGCATGAGTTCATAAAATTCATTTTTGGTACCTGCATCCATCCCTGTTGTCGGCTCATCCAAGATAAAGATATCTGGATCTGAAGCAAACATACGTGCAATGACCGCTCTTTGCTTTTGCCCACCAGAGAGAGAACCAATGCGTTTATCCCGATGTTCCCACATACCAACTGAGTTTAAACTAGCCTTAATGTGTTCTTCATCATGGGCATTCAAACGACGGAACCAGCCCTTTCTTGGGTAGCGACCTGATTTGACAAACTCATAAACAGTACTAGGAAAACCTGCATTAAAACTGGCGATCTGCTGAGGAAGATAGGCGATTCTTAATTTTTTCCCATGAATATTTGTCTTTGAGATGGTTACTTTCCCAATTCGTGGTTGAAGAATTCCAAGGCTAGCCTTGATTAGCGTTGTCTTGGCTGCTCCATTTTCTCCTGTCAGTGTGACAAATTCCCCACTATCAACACTGTAATTGATATGCTCAAGCACAGGTTCCTTGTCATAATAGAAGGACAAATCCTCTACTGTGATGTATCTCATTACTTGATTTCTCCTACTAAAGCAGTTAAAAACCGCTGGATAATTTTTTGTTCGTTTGGCGTAAACTGAGTGGCAACCTGCTCATAAGTCGAGAGGGTATGTTCATGATGATGGTGGTGTTCCTCAGCAATAGGTCGAGCCAAGTCTGTCAATTGATAGAAGACAACACGAGCATCCTTGGGATCCTTAGACGTTTCTAACATTCCCTCCTTAACCAGGGATTTGATAGCCTTTGTAACGGCAGCTTGACTGACATTGAGACGACGCGCCAACTCAGAGTTGGTGAGCGACTCCTCTGATAAAAGCATGAGAATATGCTCCTGGGTATTGGTCAAGGCTACATCACTGGTACAATGACCAATGAGAATTTCATGCTGGTTTTCCGCCTTGAGAATAATCTCATTTAAAAAACGATCGATATCTTTTGCCAACTGTCTCATGATTTGCTCCTTTCTCAGAACGGAATTTCTATAAATACAAGGTTTTCATACTCTTCAAAAATCAAATTCAAACCACGTCAGCTTCGTCTTGGCGTACTCAAGTACAGCCTGCGTCTCGCTTCCTAGTTTGCTCTTTGATTTTTATTGAGTATCACACCATTCCTTTACTAGTTAAGTATATCACATCCAAGCAAGGAGTCAAGAAAAAAGATGAAAACACCTGAGATGTTTTCATCCTTTAGAATTATTTTTCGGCTCTATAATATTTGTAGTGGGTAAATCCCCTATGGATATTATGGAGCCTATTTTTGTGTAGAAAAAAGTCCCATAAGATCTATAATGAAAAGCGACCAAACCATCATTAGAAAGAATCATATGGAACAATTACATTTTATCACAAAACTACTCGATATTAAAGACCCTAATATCCAGATTCTAGATGT
>NZ_JASHBX010000020.1:0-24937 GCF_047464415.1 Streptococcus infantis
AGGCAAGTGACGAGTCAAGAGCAATAAGGCTTGAACAACGTGAAAGCCAGCGTCTTTAGGCGCTGGCTGGTAATTTGGGCTTATAGCCCTGGTACAAACCACCCGTTTGACGGGTGGTTATGATTGGTTTACTACCTTGAACGGCATGTACCATGGTGTGAGTGGGGTTAGTCTTAGCCGCTACTCGATTTTATTTCACCAACTTCTTCATCTCATCAATACGCGCTACGGTCGCGTCGTATTTGGCTTGGTAGTCGGCTTGTTTGTCGCGTTCTTTTTGGACGACTTCTGGTTTGGCGTTGGCTACGAAGCGTTCGTTAGAGAGCTTTTTGCCGACCATATCCAGTTCTTTTTGCCATTTATCCAGTTCCTTGTCGAGGCGAGCCAGTTCTTCTTCGACATTGAGGAGGTCTGCGAGCGGCAGGTAGATTTCTGCTCCTGTGATGACGCTTGACATAGCGAGTTCAGGTGCAGGGATGTTTGATGCGATTTCCAAGTGTTCTGGATTTGTAAAGCGTTTGATGTAGTTGACATTGCTGTTAAAGAAAGCTTCCAAGTCGCTATCGCTTGTCTTAACAAGAATCGTGATTGGTTTGCTTGGTGCTACGTTTACTTCTGCACGCGCATTACGAACGGCACGGATCAAGTCTTTGAGACTTTCGACACCAGTGTGGGCAACAAGGTCTTCAAAAGCTGGGTTAACAGTTGGATAAGCAGCTGTGACGATAGACCCTTCTGAGATTTGTCCAAAGATTTCCTCTGTTACGAATGGCATGATTGGGTGAAGGAGACGTAGGATCTTGTCCAAAGTGTAAAGGAGAACAGAACGTGTGATGACTTTCTCTTCTTCGTTATCGCTATAAAGGACTTCCTTGGTCAACTCAACGTACCAGTCCGCGAACTCGTCCCAGATGAAGTTGTAGAGGATGTGGCCAGCTACACCAAACTCAAACTTATCAAAGTTTTCAGTGACTTTTCCAATCGTTTCATTGAGGTTATGGAGAATCCAGCGGTCTGTGACATTTCCAGCTTCCTTGTTAACAACTTTTTCTACATTGGCCGTTGCTTGCTCAAGAGTCAAGCCTTCATTGTTCATGAGGATGTAGCGAGAGATGTTCCAAATCTTGTTAATGAAGTTCCATGAGGCATCCATTTTCTCGTAAGAGAAGCGCACGTCTTGCCCTGGTGCAGAACCGTTTGAAAGGAACCAACGAAGGGCATCTGCACCGTATTTCTCGATAACATCCATTGGGTCAATCCCGTTTCCAAGAGATTTAGACATCTTGCGTCCTTGCTCGTCACGAATGAGACCGTGGATAAGAACGTTTTGGAATGGCTGATGACCAGTGAATTCCAATGATTGGAAGATCATACGAGACACCCAGAAGAAGATGATGTCGTAACCTGTTACCAAGGTTGAAGTTGGGAAGTAACGTTTGAAGTCTTCTGATTCAACATCAGGCCAGCCCATGGTTGAGAATGGCCAAAGGGCAGAACTGAACCAAGTATCCAAGACGTCTTCGTCCTGAGTCCATCCGTCACCTTCTGGAGCTTCTTCGCCGACGTACATTTCACCCTCAGCATTGTACCAAGCAGGGATTTGGTGACCCCACCAGAGCTGACGAGAGATTACCCAGTCGTGGACATTTTCCATCCATTGGAGGAAGGTATCGTTGAAACGAGGTGGGTAGAATTCTACCTTGTCCTCTGTGTCTTGATTGGCAATAGCATTCTTTGCCAATTGGTCCATCTTAACAAACCATTGCGTAGACAAGCGTGGCTCAACTACAACACCTGTACGTTCTGAGTGACCAACACTGTGGACACGTTTTTCGATTTTAACGAGAGCACCGATTTCTTCTAGCTTAGCAACGACTGCCTTACGAGCTTCAAAACGGTCCATGCCTGCAAATTCAAAGGCCAAGTCGTTCATTGTTCCGTCGTCGTTCATGATGTTAACTTGTGGCAAGTTATGGCGTTGACCAACCAAGAAGTCGTTTGGATCGTGGGCAGGTGTGATTTTCACGACACCTGTACCAAACTCAGGATCTGCGTGTTCGTCCCCAACGATTGGAATCAATTTATTAGCGATTGGAAGGATGACGTTTTTACCGATCAAGTCCTTGTAGCGTGGGTCTTCTGGATTGACCGCAACGGCAACGTCTCCAAACATAGTCTCAGGACGAGTTGTCGCAACCTCAAGGGCGCGTGAACCGTCTTCTAACATGTAGTTCATGTGGTAGAAGGCACCTTCCACATCCTTGTGGATCACCTCGATATCAGAAAGGGCTGTGCGAGCTGCTGGGTCCCAGTTGATGATAAACTCACCACGGTAGATCCAGCCTTTCTTGTAAAGGTCCACAAAGACTTTTCGAACGGCTTTTGACAAACCTTCGTCAAGCGTGAAACGTTCGCGAGAGTAGTCTACAGAAAGCCCCATCTTGCCCCATTGTTCCTTGATGGTAGTGGCATATTCGTCTTTCCATTCCCAAACCTTATCGAGGAATTTTTCACGACCAAGGTCATAGCGGGAAATGCCCTCACCACGCAAGCGCTCCTCAACCTTAGCTTGAGTCGCAATCCCCGCGTGATCCATCCCTGGAAGCCAAAGCGTATCAAAGCCTTGCATGCGTTTTTGACGGATGATGATATCTTGCAAAGTCGTATCCCAAGCGTGACCAAGGTGAAGTTTCCCAGTCACGTTTGGTGGTGGAATCACGATTGAATAAGGCTTAGCCTTTTTATCTCCAGAAGGCTTGAAAACATCTTCGTCAAGCCATTTTTGGTAACGTCCAGCCTCAACCTCGGCTGGATTGTATTTAGGTGAAAGTTCTTTAGACATGTGTTTGTCCTTTCTCTATTGTTTTCATTTTTTCTTGAATCTGCTTTGCGACTTCTTCTGCAGACAGATTCATATTATTTATTTTAAAGTAGTGGTGCAACTCATTCGGCTGATCTTGGGAATTTAATTGAAGTGTTTCAGCTGTCTCTAAAATTTCTCTTTCAGATACCTCAAAATTCCGTTTCAAGGGTTTGTATTTCAACCGATTCTCTGTCCGATTGCGACGTAAGCGCTCCTCAAGAGACGTTTCTAATTCAACAAAGAGAATCTCTTGATGATACTCATTTAACAAATCTTGAATGTCCTTCAAATACATCAGATGGTATTGATTTGAAAAATCAGTTACGCCTGTTAAAATCACCGACCGATGATGCCTGGCGCTTGTTCCAAGAAAAGAAAAGTTAACGCTACGAACAAATTCCCACATTTCTTCCGTAAAATCCTGATAGATTTCGAGTGCGAAATCTATTGGTT
Organism: Streptococcus infantis; assembly: GCF_047464415.1. Taxonomy (GTDB): domain Bacteria; phylum Bacillota; class Bacilli; order Lactobacillales; family Streptococcaceae; genus Streptococcus; species Streptococcus infantis_AE. The sequence continues at coordinate 3,317 of NZ_JASHBX010000020.1, forward strand.
GATGGTTGAAAAAGAGAGTCGCACTGGTGAGTTTTGAAAGTTCCTGACCAATGGTCATTTTCCCTGAGGCTGGAGCTCCAATGATGAAAACATGCATCAATCCGCCTCCCACTCACTCCTCAGCAAGCCATATCTCAAATCATCACAACGATTGCCTTGGGCATCTTTGCGATCCCTTATGCGAGCTTCAAGGGTGAAACCAAGCTTCTCAGCGACTCGTTGACTTTGGACATTGTAGCCAAAGCAAGACAATTCTACCTTGTGAAGCCCCAATTCTTTAAAAGCTAAGTCAATCAAGGTACGCGCCGCTTCTGGTACATAACCTCGGCCCCAATAGTCGGGGTGCAAAGTATAGCCAATCTCCAGCACATCATCTTCGTGGCGATGGTTGAAATCAACAGAGCCGATGATTTTATCAGTCCCTTTGACCACAATTCCATAGCCTGCTGGGAGATTTTCCTTTTCATTACGATCGGGAAGGATATGCTCTAGGTAATAAATCTCATCTTTCAAGGTCTTGACAGGTGGAAAGCCTGCTGGGTAAGAAACTTCTGGGAGACTAGCGTAGGCATAAATATCCTCAGCATCCGCTACTGTACGGACTCGTAAGACCAGACGCTCCGTTTCGATTCGTTCAGGTAATGTTGCTCTTGTCATTCTTCTGCCTCGCTTTCTTGATAAAGCTCCCCATGGGATCGACTCGGTCGTCCAGATAACGATAAACGCGCTGGTGGCCGTCCCCCATAAAGTAAGTCGGCGCAAAGCGGTCATTTTTAAAATGTCCCTTGTCATCTAAGAGCTCTGGATCAGCTAGTCGCTCGAGAATTTTAGCAAAGATATGGCAGATGCCATCTTCCTCGATAATCCGTTCTACCTGGCAATCCAAAACGACTGGACAGGCCTCCAAAATCGGAGCCTGAGTTCGTTCAGAAATCTCGTAGTCAAGCCCTAGGTGTTTCAATTTCTCCCGATGGCTGATAAAGCCAGCCTGTTCCATCTCAAGCATGAGGTTTTCGTCAGGGATATTCACAGTGAACTGTTGATAATGCTTAATCTGGTCAGCCGCATTTTCCTCAGCACCAACCCCGATGACTAGCCAATCGCCAAGGCTATAAGAGGAACTGCAGGTCGTGATATTGTGCCCAAAGTTCTGGTCCTGATAGCCTAAAATGAAGATAGGAAAACCATAGTAGAGCTTACTTGTTTTAAAAGATTGTTTCATGACAACCTCCTTTGGCTAGGGGTGCAAAATAAAAATCGCCCCTGTCATCAATCTGACAGGGACGAATGTGTTTAATCCGCGGTACCACCCAATTTCGGGCAGATGCCCGCAACTCTCGTCTTTAAAACAAAAAGACATTTATATTTCATTTTTAAATTTCATCCATTAGCAACCAGTTTTGACACATTTGTGGATTTCTCAGCTCCGCCACTTTCTGTAAAATGTGGGACTCAAAACACCTCTAATGGCTATATTTTAACAAGTTTTTGACGGAAAAGCAAGGAACAAGAAAGATTACTTGAACTTGATGCCGTTTTCTTTTAATTTCTTGATTGTTGCTGGACCGATTCCTTTCAAGGCAAGGAGTTCTTTTTCTGTCCAGTTTTTGAAGTCAGCAGCAGACTTGATACCTTCATCGTAGAAAGTCTTAGCGCGGTCAACTGAAAGTCCACCTAGGTTGGCTGCGAAATCTTCTACAGAAGTAGCAACTTTTTGAGCTTGCTCTTTGGTTGCTTCTACAGTTTTTTCAACCTTTTTAGAGACAGCTTTACCTGCATCACTTGCTGCTTTTTCAGCATGTTTTACAACTTTTTTTGTTTCTTCGACAACCTTGTTTACAGTGTTTGAAAATGCACCTGAGCGACGGAGGCTGTTTCTCAATTGTTTTTTACGTTGGAGTGTCTTTGACATGATAAAATCCTTTCAATAAAAAATCCCTGTGGCTGAACAAGGATCGAATCTCTATGGTTTTATTGTATCAACTTTCTTTATGAATTGCAAGGCTTGATATACTGGAAATATAGGAGATATATGGGAAATTTCGCCGTAGAATGATAGGCAATAATAGAAGAAAAGTGAAAAATATGGTATAATGAAACGATAGATTTTTGAATAGGAATACAATCATGTTTGGATTTTTAAAAAAAGATAAAGCAACAGAAACCCCGACAATGGTGCCAGATCACATCGGTGTGATCATGGATGGGAATGGTCGTTGGGCTAAAAAACGGATGCAGCCACGAGTCTTTGGCCATAAGGCTGGGATGGATGCTTTGAGAAAGGTAGCTATTGCTGCTAGTGATATGGGCGTCAAAGCCTTGACAGTCTATGCCTTTTCAACTGAAAACTGGACCCGTCCAGATCAGGAAGTCAAATTTATCATGAACTTACCAGTTGAATTTTATGATAAGTTTGTTCCTGAATTGCATCAGAAGAACATGAAAATTCAAATGATTGGGGAGACTGATCGTTTGCCGAAGCAGACTTTTGATGCCTTGAAAAAGGCAGAAGAGCTGACTAAGTTAAATACAGGCTTGATTCTCAATTTTGCCCTTAATTATGGTGGACGAGCTGAGATTACACAAGCGGTTAAGTTGATTGCACAGGATGTTTTAGATGCTAAGATTAATCCTGGTGATATCACAGAGGAATTGATTGGGGAATACCTCTTTACGGGTCATTTGCCAAAAGTATTGCGGGATCCTGATTTGATTATTCGGACCAGTGGTGAACTTCGTTTGAGTAATTTCTTGCCATGGCAGGCTGCTTATAGCGAGCTCTATTTCACGGATATCTTGTGGCCTGACTTTGATGAGGAAGCCTTGAAAGAAGCTATCATCGAGTATAATCGTCGCAACCGTCGTTTTGGAGGAGTTTAGGAGATATTATGATACAGGATTTACAAAAGAGAACCCTTTTTGCTATCTTGGCCTTGGCTATCTTTATCCCAATCTTGGCGATTGGTGGCTTATGGCTCCAGATTGCCATGGGGATTGTGGCTATGTTGGGAGTCCATGAGTTGCTTCGTATGAAGGGGTTAAATACCATGACGCCTGAAGGGCTCTTGACTTTACTAGCAACCTTTTTTCTGACTATTCCTTTGGAAAACTACCTGAAGTTTTTGCCCGTGGATGGAAACGTTGTTGCTTATAGTGTCGTGATTCTCATTTTGCTAGGAGCAACGGTTTTTAGCAAGAACTATACCATTGAGGATGCTGTTTTTCCGATTGCCATGAGTTTTTATGTTGGCTTTGGCTTTAATGCTTTGGTCGATGCTCGTATTGCAGGTTTGGATAAGGCGCTTTTGGGACTTTGTATGGTCTGGGCAACCGATAGTGGCGCCTATCTAGTAGGGATGAAGTTTGGTAAGAGAAAGCTGGCTCCGAGAGTTTCACCTAACAAGACCATAGAGGGTGCTATGGGAGGTATCTTGGCTGCTATGCTAGTGACTTTGATCTTTATGCTAGTTGATAGTACCGTTGCTTTACCTTATGGGATTTACAAAATGATGGTCTTTGCTATTTTCTTTAGTATAGCTGGTCAGTTGGGGGATTTGATCGAAAGTGCTATGAAACGTCACTTTGGTGTCAAAGATTCAGGCAAGTTTATCCCAGGCCATGGTGGGGTACTGGATCGTTTTGATTGCATGCTAGCTGTTTTCCCGATTATGCACCTCTTTGGCTTATTTTAAGGAAAGGTAAATAGAAATTAAATGATAGGATTACTAACATTTATCCTAGTTTTTGGGATTATCGTGGTAGTTCACGAGTTCGGACATTTTTACTTTGCTAAGAAGTCCGGGATTTTGGTTCGTGAATTTGCCATCGGTATGGGGCCCAAAATCTTTGCCCATATCGGAAAAGATGGGACTGCTTATACTATTCGTCTCCTGCCACTGGGTGGTTACGTTCGTATGGCAGGCTGGGGTGAAGATACGACAGAGATTAAGACTGGAACCCCTGCAAGTCTAACATTGGCAGGAGATGGTAAGGTCAAGCGTATCAATCTCTCTGGGAAAAAGGTTGACCAGACTGCTTTACCCATGCAGGTCACTCAGTTTGATTTTGAGGATAAACTCTTTATTAGAGGCTTGGTCTTGGAAGAGGAAAAGACTTTCTCAGTAGACCATGATGCGACCATTGTGGAAGCTGATGGAACGGAAGTTCGTATCGCTCCATTAGACGTCCAATATCAAAATGCGACTGTCTGGGGGAAATTGATTACCAACTTTGCTGGTCCTATGAATAACTTTATCCTAGGAGTTATCGTCTTCTGGATCTTGATTTTCATGCAAGGTGGCGTTCGTGATGCGCAAACGAACAATTTCAGCATTATTCCAGATAGCGCTTTGGCTAAGGTTGGAGTTGAAAATACGGCCCAAATCACTAAGGTCGGAAGTTATGAGATTTCAAACTGGTCAGATCTGATCCAGGCGGTTGATGCAGAAACCAAGGACAAAACAGCGCCCGTTTTGGATGTGACAGTCTCTGAAAATGGAACTGAAAAACAAGTGAGTGTGACACCTGAAGAAAGCCAAGGACGCTATATCTTGGGTGTTCAGCCGAGACTCAAATCAGATATCTGGTCTATGTTTATGGGCGGATTTACAACTGCAGCTGATTCAGCCTTGCGAATTCTCAATGCTTTGAAAAGCTTGATCTTTCAACCAGATTTGAATAAGCTGGGCGGTCCTGTTGCTATCTTTAAGGCAAGTAGCGATGCTGCCAAGAATGGACTGGAAAATGTCTTGTACTTCTTGGCTATGATTTCCATCAATATCGGGATTTTCAATCTGATTCCAATCCCTGCGCTCGACGGTGGAAAAATCGTGCTTAACATCATTGAAGCTATTCGCCGCAAACCACTAAAACAAGAAATTGAAACCTATGTCACTCTGGTTGGAGTTGTCATTATGGTCGTCTTGATGCTCGCCGTGACATGGAACGACATCATGCGTACCTTCTTTTAAGAAATAGAGGAGTCATTATGAAACAAAGTAAAATGCTTATCCCAACGCTTCGCGAAATGCCAAGCGATGCTCAAGTTATCAGTCACGCCCTTATGTTGCGTGCTGGTTATGTTCGTCAAGTATCAGCAGGTGTTTACTCATACCTACCACTTGCTAACCGTGTTATCGAAAAAGCCAAGAAGATCATGCGTCAAGAGTTTGACAAGATTGGTGCTGTTGAGATGTTGGCTCCAGCCCTTCTCAGTGCTGACCTTTGGCGTGAATCTGGTCGTTATGAAACTTACGGTGAGGACTTGTACAAATTGAAAAACCGTGAGAAGTCAGACTTTATCTTGGGGCCAACTCACGAAGAAACCTTCACAGCGATTGTCCGTGATTCTGTCAAGTCTTACAAGCAATTGCCACTGAACTTGTACCAAATCCAGCCTAAGTACCGTGATGAAAAACGTCCGCGTAATGGACTTCTTCGTACGCGTGAATTCATCATGAAAGATGGTTATAGCTTCCATGCTAACTATGATAGCTTGGATGTAACTTATGATGAGTACAAGGCAGCCTATGAGCGTATCTTCACTCGTAGTGGTTTGGACTTCAAAGCAATCATCGGTGACGGTGGAGCCATGGGTGGTAAGGATAGCCAAGAGTTTATGGCCATCACACCTGTTCGTACAGACCTTGACCGTTGGGTTGTTTTAGACAAGTCTGTTGCATCATTTGACGAAATTCCTGATCAAGTGCAAGAAGAAATCAAGGCAGAATTGCTCAAATGGATGGTTTCTGGTGAGGATACCATTGCCTACTCAAGCGAGTCAAGCTATGCGGCTAACTTGGAAATGGCAACCAACGAGTACAAACCAAGCAATCGTGTTGTGACTGAAGATGAAGTGGCTCGCGTGGAAACACCAGGTGTCAAATCGATTGATGAAGTGGCTGCTTTCTTGAATGTCTCTGAAGAACAAACAATCAAGACCTTGGTTTATATTGCAGATGAGGAGCCAGTTGTTGCCCTACTCGTTGGCAATGACCAACTCAACGAAGTGAAATTGAAAAACTACCTTGGAGCAGATTTCTTGGAACCTGCAACTGAGGCAGAAGTGAAAGAATTGTTGGGAGCGGACTTTGGTTCCCTTGGCCCAGTAGATCTTCCAGAAAATGTTAAAATCATCGCAGACCGCAAGGTACAAGATAGTCGCAATGCTGTTGTTGGTGCCAATGAAGATGGTTACCACTTGACTGGTGTCAACCCAGGTCGTGACTTCATTGCCGAGTATGTGGATATCCGTGAAGTTCGTGAAGGTGAAATTTCTCCAGACGGACAAGGTATTCTTAACTTTGCGCGTGGTATCGAAATCGGTCACATCTTTAAACTGGGAACTCGTTACTCAGCAAGTATGGGTGCAGATGTCTTGGATGAAAATGGTCGTGCTGTGCCAATCATCATGGGATGCTACGGTATCGGTGTTAGTCGTCTCCTTTCAGCGGTTATGGAGCAACACGCTCGCCTCTTTGTTAACAAAACACCTAAAGGGGAATATCGTTACGCTTGGGGTATCAATTTCCCTAAAGAATTGGCACCATTTGATGTGCACTTGATTCCAGTCAATGTCAAGGACGAAGCAAGTCTTGAATTGACTAATCGCATCGAAGAAGCCTTGGTCAACAAAGGTTACGAAGTCTTGACGGATGACCGTAACGAACGTGTTGGTGTTAAATTTAGCGATAGCGACTTGATTGGTCTTCCAATTCGTATCACTGTTGGTAAGAAAGCAGCTGACGGTATCGTAGAAGTGAAAATCAAGGCGACAGGAGATACAATCGAAGTTCACGCAGATAACTTGCTTGAAACCCTTGAAATCTTAACCAACAAATAAAATCTATAATCAGAAGAAAAACAAGACAAAAATGTAACTAGTTTTTGCCTTGTTTTTTCTGTATAATGAGAGAAAGTAAGACTCAATGAAAATCAAAGAGCAAACTAGGAAACTAGCCGCAGGCTATACTTGAGTACGGAAAGGCGACGTTGACGCGGTTTGAATTTGATTTTCGAAGAGTATAAACATTAAAAGCGTAAAAAGAGGTAGTACTATGCTAAAATTTCCAAAGGATTTTGTCTGGGGTTCCTCAACTTCTGGGCCACAGACAGAAGGACGAGTGCCTGGTGACGGAAAGGGAGATAATCTCTGGGATTATTGGTACCAAGTAGAGCCAAATCGTTACTACAATGGGATTGGCCCAGGTGAGACGTCGACCTTCTATGAAAACTGGGAAAAGGATATCGAACTCTTGTTAGAAACTGGCCACACAGCCTTTCGAACTTCTATCCAGTGGTCTCGTATTTTCCCACAGGGACGTGGGGAAGTCAACCCTCAAGGTGTGGCTTTCTACCGCCAGGTATTTGAAGCCATCAAGGCTAAGGGTATTCGCCTCTTAGTCAATCTCTATCACTTTGACCTGCCTTTTGCCCTTCAAGAAGATGGCGATGGTTGGGAAAATAAAGCAACTATTAAGGCTTATGAAGACTATGCTCGTTTCTGTTTTGAGACCTACGGTGACCTTGTGGACCAATGGATTACCTTCAATGAGCCTATCGTTCCTGTAGAGTTTGGCTATTTTTATGATGCCCATTATCCACATAAGGTGGATGCCAAAGCAGCGGTTAAGGTTGCCTATCATACACAACTGGCGAGCACTCTTGCAGTTAAGGCTTGTCATGAAGTCTTGCCTGGCTCTAAGATTGGGATTGTCCTCAACTTGACACCAGCCTATCCACGTAGCCAGCATCCTGCGGATGTCAAGGCTGCTCGTATTGCCGATCTCTTCCAAGCACAATCTTTCCTAGATCCGTCAGTTTTGGGAGCTTATCCAGAAGAGTTAGTGGAAATTTTGTCTGAGCATGACTTGTTACCAGAATACACAGCCGAAGAATTGGAACTCATTCGTGAGAACACCGTTGACTTCCTAGGAGTCAATTACTATCAGCCTTTGCGTGTTATGGCGCCACGTTTTGCTAAGCATCCTGATAGTCCACTATTACCAGAACATTTCTATGAACCTTACGTTATGCCAGGTCGTAAGATCAATCCACACCGCGGTTGGGAAATCTACGAGCAAGGAATTTACCATATCGCTCAAAACATCAAGGAAAACTATGGCAATATCGAGTGGATGTTGACAGAAAATGGGATGGGTGTTGAAGGTGAGGATAAATTCCGTGAAAATGGCATGATACAAGATGACTACCGTATCGACTTTGTCAAAGGTCATCTTCGTGAGCTTCATCGTGCTATCGAAGACGGTGCCAACTGTAAAGGATACTTGATCTGGACCTTTATCGACTGCTGGTCATGGCTCAATAGTTACAAAAATCGCTATGGTTTGGTCGAGCTAGACTTAAAAACACAAGAGCGTCGCCTGAAAAAATCAGGCCACTGGTTCAAAGAACTCAGCGATAACAATGGATTTTAAGCAACTTTTTATATAGATTCAAAAAACCATTGGAACTTCTCAATTTGAGAACTTCCAATGGTTTTTCTTGTTTTTATAATAGTCCGATAAAAAGCATCAAGGCTGATAAAGCAATGAAAGCTAGGGTTGCAAGACCACGTTGGCCTGGGCTGTATATCTTTCGTTCGCCTAGAACTGGGAAGACGATAGCTAGTAATGCGCCACCGACAGCTCCACCTACGTGTCCAGCAAGGCTGATCCCAGGCATTAAAACACTTCCTACTAGGTTGATGACCAAGAGGGAGAGGTAGGATTGACCAAGCTGTTGAAGATAGGGGTTGCGTGAGGCATAACGGAGAACGACAATAGAAGCGAACATACCATAGAGGGCAGTTGAAGCACCAACAGTAATGGCATTGGGACTAAAAACGAGGACAAAGAGATTTCCCATCATACCTGATAGAAGGTAGATAAAGAAAAACTGTTTGGAACCAAAGATTTGCTCCATCTGACGTCCCAAGAAGTAAAGGGATAGCATATTGACTAAAAAGTGCTCCAAGCCAATGTGGACAAAGGTTGCTGAGAATAAGCGCCAGATTTGTTCAGGCATGGCCTTGATTGCTGGGGGATAAACAGCTCCGAATTTATACAAGGTGGCTGCGCTTGTGTAATTGAAACCACTAGTTAGAAACATGAGTATAAAAACCAGGGTTGTCACGAGTAGAAAGAAGCTCGTGGCAGGATACCGACGATCAAAAATTTCTTTCATAGATGAGTACCTCCTCAACAGGAATATCGTGTGGATAAGGATGGAAGTCCTGAATCTGACAAGGATAAAGTGTGCTGATGGTGTGACCAGTAAAATGCTCCAAGTAGCGGTCGTAATAGCCACCTCCATAGCCAACTCGATAGCCAGAAGGATTGAAAGCTAAACCGGGAACATGGATCAAGTCAATCTGAGAAGGTTCAAAGACAATAGCTTCCCCCTGAGGTTCAAGGAGACCAAAAGAATTTTTTTCAAGTTTCTCTGGTTCATAGAGCACCAGGTCCATTTTCCCTTGTGGATAAGTTTTGGGAATGAGAATAGTCTTCCCATCTTTTTGAGCTTGTTCAATGAGCTCAGCTGTCTGAAATTCATGAGGAAAAGACAGGTAAGTGGCGATGGTTTTTGCTTCCTTGTAGAAGGGATGTAGGAGTAGTTGCTCAGTCAACCAAGCGTCCATGACTTCCTTTTCTTCGGCTGATAGAGACTTAAGTCCTTGCAAGACCTGCTTGCGTAAGCTTTTTTTCATAATTTAATTTACTCCGCAGCTTTCTTGGCTAAAAAGCTTGATACAGCCTCGACACCGACAGCCAGAGCTTCTTCCTTGGGACTCATCTGTGGATGGTGAAGAGCATAGGGACTATCAATTCCAAGCCAGAACATGACACCAGGAACCTTGGAGAGAAGATAACCAAAGTCTTCTCCTGTCATGGCAGGTTCGATGTCGATTAGTTCAATGCCCTCTTTTTCATCAAAGAAGGTCATCAATTCACAGGCTAGTTCAGGGTTGTTTTCGACTGGTAAATAACCTCCCTGCTTGAGTTCAACTTCCACATCCATATCAAAAGCAGCTGCGACACCTTCAGCGATAGCTTTGACACGTTTTTGAACCAAGAGGCTCATGCTGTGTGTGAGAGCTCGAATGGTTCCATGCAAGAAAGCTGTATCAGCGATGACATTATTGGTTGTACCAGCTTGAAAAACACCGAAAGTGACAACAGCTCCCTCGATAGGATCGACATTACGGCTGACAACCGACTGAACTTGAGTCACAAAATAGCTAGCTGCAACCAGAGCATCGTTTGCTTCATGTGGAAAGGCAGCGTGTCCGCCTTTACCCTTAAAGCGAATCTTAACTTCACATGTTCCAGCAAAGAGTGTATGAGTATTGGTCGCAATTTGTCCAACTTTTAAGTCGGGGCGAACATGAAGTCCATAGAATTGGTCAGGCAACCAGTCGCCAAAAGCATCATCTTCATACATGAGCATACCACCTGCTTCGTTTTCTTCTGCAGGTTGGAAGAGAAAGAGGAGATTGTTTTTTGGTTGCTTTTCTAGAGCACATTCGAGGCTTCCAAGGGCAATGGTCATATGAAAATCGTGCCCACAAGCATGCATGCGGTCTTGGTGTTGAGAGGCAAAAGGAAGGCCTGTTTGTTCAACAATTGGGAGTCCGTCGATGTCTGTTCGCCAACCAATGGTACGTTCTGGCTGACTTCCCTGCAAGTAAACTAAAATACCTGTTCGCCAGGTACGAATCTGAACAAAATCCTTACCAGCTGTTAATTTCTCAATGACATTGAGTAAATAAGCGTGAGTCTTGAATTCTTCTAAACCAATCTCGGGAATTTGGTGAAGATCGCGTCGAGTTTGAATCAAATCTAACATAGTTAATTTCCTTCTATTGATACGATAAAGAGGCTGGAAATATTTCAGCCTCTGTTACTAATTACAAGGTGCGAAGCGCATCCTCTAGCGCTGTTTTTTGTTGGGTTTGGCTATCGATTTCCTTGATAACACGAGCTGGAACCCCAGCCACCACAACATTTTCTGGAACATCTTGAGTGACGATAGCGCCTGCTGCAACAACAGAACAGCTACCAATTTGAACACCTTCGATAACCACAGCGTTAGCACCGATGAGAACATTGTCACCGACACGAACAGGCTCAGCGCTGGCTGGCTCGATAACGCCTGCAAGAACAGCACCTGCACCAACGTGGCTATTTTTACCGACAATAGCGCGTCCGCCAAGGATAGCTCCCATATCAATCATAGTGCCAGCACCGATTTCAGCACCGATATTGATAACAGCTCCCATCATGATAACAGCATTGTCACCAATCTCAACTTGGTCACGGATGATAGCGCCTGGCTCGATACGAGCATTGATATCACGTTTATCAAGGAGAGGTACAGCAGAGTTGCGAGCGTCTTGTTCAACAACATAGTCCTTGTTTTCTGCTAGTCCATCAAGAAGTGGAGCGATATCTTTCCAGTCTCCAAAAAGAACATTCCCAAGCTTGATAACAGAAGCAGGGATAGCTCCGGCAAGTTGTCCTTCAAAGGTCACTTTTACACTTGTCTTTTTCTCAGCATTTGCGATAAATTGGATAATTTCTTGTGCATTCATTTTTGTAGCAGTCATAGGTGTCTCCTCACTCTTTGTAATGCTTACTATTCTACCAAAAAAGGCTTCAATTTTGAAGCCTTAAGTGTTAAAAGAAGGTGTTTAATTCTTGGATTTAGATTCTTCAATGGACAAGAAAACCATAGGAACGATAATCAAAATCATGGCTAGTACCAAGAAACCATCCAGAACCATACCAAGGAAAAGGACACTGAGGATAGCAGAGGATAGAGGTTCGCTTGCGCTAACGACCGACACCACCAATGGGGAAACGAGAGAGACAGCCTTCATCGATAGGAAAAAGGCAAAGGCAGTTCCCAAAAAGGCAATAGTCAAACAAATACAGATACTGATGGCATCAACCTGGAAGCTAATCTTATAAACGGGGTAGAGAAAATTACTAAAGAGTCCAGCGATAATCATTCCCCAGCCAACAGTTGGCACAAAACCGTATTTTTTAGCGAAACGTTGGGGTAAGATGACATTGAACATGACGCCTAGGGCACTGAGAAGTCCAGTCAGTAAAGCAAGAGGAGTGATGGATAACTTAGACAAATCGCCTTTGGTAGCCATCAAAAAGACCCCAAGCATAGCAGTCAGAACATAGAAGATCGCTTTTTTAGAAGCTTTTTTCTTGTAGATAATGCGGTTGTAGATAAGAATGAAGACAGGACTGATAAATTGTAGGATGGTTGCAGTTGTAGCGTTGGAGTACTCCACACAGAGATAAAAGAAAAATTGTACGGAGAAGATCCCTAAGATAGCATAGGCGAGAAAAGGAAGGTAGTTGTTTCGATTTCTCCAGATATCGAAAAGCTGGAACCGGAGTTTAAGGCTAGATAAGATGATTACGAAACTACCTGCGACGAGTAGACGCATAGAAGTAATCCACCCTGAAGAGACTTGATAATGTGAAAAAAAGTACTCTCCTAAGATTCCACAGATCCCCCAGATCAAGCCAGATAGGAGAGAATAAATGGTTCCCTTAAAAATATTTTTTTGATATTTATTCATGTTGCTATTGTACCATGAAATGAAAAAAGAAAAAAGAGAGTGGAGAAAAATCATTTCTTTCCCACTCTCAATAATTGTGCTGTTTAGTTAGCGCCGTTGATTGCTACTTCTGCTATTGGAACTAGAGCTACTATTACTGTTCCCGTTACTATTAGAAGTATTATTACGATTATTGTTATTGTTGTTATTGTTACTGCTATTGTTTGATGAGGAAGAAGATGCTTTTGGTAGACTTCCTAAAATGGTGTTCCAAGCATTTTGGTAGTCAGAATCGCTTCCACCAATAGCAAATTTGTAGCTAGTAGTTGGAGCACCAGCTTGGTTTGCCCAGTAGCTAGTCACCGTTTCTCCGCTCAGATTAATTTCTTTTCCATTAATAGTCACCTTTCCTGGCTTTTGACCAGTTGATTTGAGGACTTGTGATGAAGTGACACTTGAATCGAGTTTGAAACGTTCTGAACCCCAAGCAGAAGGGGCTGCTTGCTGAATGGCATTTACCAGATGAGCCATATATTTTGCATTGCGGTAGTAAGCTCCCTGGGCTAGAGAACTGTTGTCGTCATGTCCAACCCAGCCTCCCAGAGTTAATCTTGGAGTAGAGACCATGAGCCACATATCTCCTTCTTCATTGCTTGTACCAGTTTTTCCGATCCAGTCAGCACCTGCTAGACTGGAATTGATAGAAGCCAGATCAGTTTGGAAGCTTGTAGTAACTCGAGATGAAAGCACCTCTCTTAGCAGACTCTGCATAATGGTTGCAGTAGCTTTAGAGTAAACTTGGATGGGTTTAGCCTGATGCTCATAGAGAACCTCACCGCTCGTTTTCTCAATTTTTGAGATCATGTATTTCTTATGATAGGTACCATTGTTAGCGAGTGTTTGGTAACCATTGGTATGCTGGGCTACAGTAACTTCAATTCCTCCTCCCATAGGAAGACTTTCAATGCCGTATTCTGGGATTTCATAGCCCATTTTTTCCATGTAAGAACGGACATCAACCCCTTTTTCACGGAGCATTCTGTAGGTCCAGTAGGCTGGGATGTTCCAAGAATAGTTGAGAGCTTCTTTAAGGTCTATCATGGTTGTTCCAGGACTGTTGACATGCATGATCGGAGTTCCGTTAGAGAAGTTTGTTGGATAGTTTGAGAGGATGCTAGCACTTCCCATAAGCCCTTGGTCGATAGCAATACCGTAGGCCAAGAGTGGCTTGGTAGTGGAGGCAGGGGAACGTTTGGTATCGAAGGCGTGATTGTTTTGATTGGTCTGATAATCTCGCCCACCTATAAAACCTAAAATCGCCCCAGTTTGATTGTCCATCAAGACATTCCCAACTTCAGGTTGACCCGAGCTATCATTTAGAAGGTATCCGTAGTTTGTTACGGCATTTTGCATAGCAGTATGAATCGTTTTATCGATGGTAGTTGTAATACGGTAACCACCGTTTTGGATTTCTTTTTCGGCCAATTCTCGATAAGATTTTCGGATCGATTCGTTCTGTAGTTCTTGGTCAGAAACATTGTCCTTTTGCACCAGATAATCATACATAATCTTGGTAGCCTCATCGAGTGCAGTGAAGTAGAGGAAGCCTTTAGAGGTAACGCTAGCATTTTCTGATGGCAAGAAATCTTGCTTAATGTCATAAGCCTTGTAGGTTTCATAGTCTTCCTGGCTGAGGACTCCTGTTCGATACATATTGTAGAGAACAGCTTTTGAGCGCTTAATACCGAGTTCAATATCTTCTTCACTCTTCATCTCACCAGTAGATTCATAAGGTGAGTAGGAAATAGGACTTTGGGGTAAACCTGCTAGGAAAGCCGCTTGAGGGATGGTCAGTTTGCTTGCATCCACCCCAAAAATCCCTTTGGCAGCTTGTTGAGCACCTGCAATATTTTGACCTTTATTGTTACGACCAAAAGGAGCAACGTTGAGATAGGTGGTTAAGATTTCGTCCTTGCTCATGGCTCTTTCCAAGGCTAAGGCATCCACGATTTCACTGGCTTTACGAGCAAGCGTAGGAGCATCACCAACCACTTGTTGTTTGATGAGCTGTTGTGTTAGGGTAGATCCTCCACTGGAAGAACCAAGTCCGATGAATTTTCCTAGACTGGCGCGAATAACCGCTTTAGGAACAACACCGTTGTGCTCTGCAAAGTGTTCATCCTCGGTTGCAACGATAGCTTGCTTGAGATTATCTGAAATGGCATCTGATGACACAGATGTGCGAAGTAGATCGCTTTCGATAGCGCTAATCATGGAACCATCTGCATAGCGAATTTCAGAGATGGATGAAATATTATTGACCTGCTTGATCAAATCCTCCGTTTGAGGGACACTAACCTGGTCAAAGAGAGAAACAGCATAACCCAAGGCAACCCCTGTTCCAAGGAGACCGCCAATAAAAGCTAGGATGAAAAGTGTGTTAAAAGTTGCCTTTATACCAAGTAAGATATTGGTCAATAGAGTCCAAATATCGAATGGTGTTTGAGTTTTCTTTTTCTGCTTAGAGTTTTTTCCACTCTTTTTCTTTGCATTCATTTTAGAAATTGTTAATTTTAGAGACCCAAGTAAGGCCAGTCCTTTTTCTTTGATTCTTGTTACATGTTTGTTCATAGAATTCCTCACTCTTTATTATTATACCATAAAAGCATCTCTTGCAAGAAATTAGGCTTAAAACAGGGCTTTGGATAGGGATTGGAGTTCGAAATTTAGACATCAAAAAAGCCAGATTTAAGTTAAATCTGACTGTTTGACAAATTGTTATTTTTCTCCTGAAAGTTCTTTTCCAAGATTAATCAAGTAGTCCTTCAAGTGGTCTTTGACTTGTGGGTGTTTAAGAGCGTATTCGATGGAAGTCTTCATGAATCCAAACTTGTCTCCGACATCGTAACGAGAACCTTTAAACTCACGAGCAAATACTCGTTGGGTTTTGTTGAGAGTATCGATAGCATCTGTTAGCTGGATTTCATTTCCTGCTCCTGGTGTTTGATTTTCAAGAATACCGAAAATCTCAGGTGTGAGGAGGTAACGACCGATGATGGCTAGATCACTTGGTGCGTCTTCAGGTGCTGGTTTTTCAACGAAGGTTTCAACACTGTAAAGACCGTTATTTCCTTCACCCTGAGGAGCGATAACACCGTAGGCAGAAACTTCTTCGTGTGGGACAGGCATTACGGCGATAGTAGAAGCGTGAGTCTTCTCATAATCATTCATGAGTTGTTTGGTCAATGGCACAGCTTTGTCATCAGTGATATCCATGAGGTCATCTCCAAGCATAACCACAAAGGGTTCGTTTCCGACGAAAGCTTTGGCTTGTAAGACGGCATCTCCGAGTCCACGTGGGTGTGTTTGACGGATGAAGTGAAGACGCATACCAGTTGTTTCGTCAACTAGTTTCAAAAGGTCGGTTTTTCCTTTTTCCTTGAGGTTGTATTCTAGTTCAAAGTTTGAGTCGAAATGGTCTTCGATAGAACGTTTTGACTTTCCTGTTACCACAAGAATGTCCTCAATTCCAGACTTAAGAGCTTCTTCAACGATAAACTGGATGGTTGGTTTATCCACGATTGGCAACATTTCCTTAGCCAAGGCTTTAGTAGCAGGTAGGAAACGAGTTCCAAGTCCTGCAGCAGGGATAACGGCTTTTCTAACTTTTTGCTTCATGAGCTTCCTTTCTAACGGTGACTAAGACCACTCGTTCTCTGCCTTGAACTCATTGCTCATGAGTTCAGAAACGGCATCCTTAATATTAACATTTTCATAAATAACTTGGTAGATGGCTTGGGTAATAGGCATATAAACTCCTAGCTCTTGTGCTAATTCGTAAGCAGCTTTGGTTGTTGAAATACCTTCAATGACCATTCCCATATTTGCTTCGATATCTGCCAAGGCTTCGCCACGCCCAAGAGCATCTCCTGCACGCCAGTTACGTGAGTGGACAGAAGTTCCGGTAACGATTAAATCTCCAACCCCAGAAAGTCCACTGTAAGTTAATGGATTTGCTCCAAGTTTAACCCCCAGACGAGTAATTTCTGCCAGCCCGCGCGTGATAATAGCAGCTTTGGCATTATCCCCAAATCCAAGTCCATGAAGGGCACCTGAACCAACGGCAATGATATTTTTAAGAGCACCAGCTGTTTCCACTCCGATCACATCTGTATTGGTATAAAGTCGGAAGTAGTGGTTGCTAAAGAGTTTTTGAACATATTGAGCAGTTTGTAAATCTTTAGAAGCAGCCGTAATTAAGGTGATGTCGCGCACAATCGTTTCTTCTGCATGGCTAGGACCAGATACAACCACAATCTCACTACGCAATTCTTCAGGGATTTCTTCTTCTAGAATGGTTGAAAGGCGTTTGTGGCTATTGGGTTCGAGGCCTTTTGAAGCATGCATGATCACTACTTTATGATCCAAAACAGCAGCCACTTGTTGAGCCACCAATCTGGTCACCTTGGTTGGCACCACAAACAAGACAGCATCAACCCCCTTTAAGGTTTCTGCCAAATCATGATAGGCAACAATTTTTTCGTCTAATACAGTATCCTTAAAATAGCGTTTGTTAGTATGTTGTGTATTGATTTCGTCAATTTGATCAGGAATATTTCCCCAGATACGCACTTGGTGTCCGTTGTCATTAAGAACTTGTGACAAGGCAGTACCCCAAGAACCAGGCCCTAAAATAGCGATGGTTTGTTTGTCCATATTTCCCTCCTTCTGAGAAAGCACTTTCCTATATTCTACCATAAAAAGCCCCATCTTGCATCTATATTATTTATGAAGAATTAATTGAATGATAAATTATATATATTAGAGAATTTTTAGAATTTATTTGTAAAATAGTCTAGTGTTCATAGGTCAAAACAATAAAAACACGAAAAGAGGAACAATATTTTCCCTAAAAATGGTATAATAGGAGCATCACGAAAATTGGAGAGACAGCATGAGTTTTTACAATCATAAAGAAATCGAGCCTAAGTGGCAAAAATACTGGGCTGACAATCACACTTTTAAGACAGGAACAGACGCCTCAAAACCTAAGTTTTATGCACTCGACATGTTCCCTTACCCATCTGGAGCGGGTCTTCACGTAGGACACCCAGAAGGCTACACAGCGACTGATATCCTCAGCCGTTTCAAACGTGCACAAGGCTACAACGTCCTTCACCCAATGGGTTGGGATGCTTTTGGTTTGCCTGCAGAGCAATACGCTATGGATACAGGGAATGACCCAGCGGAATTCACAGCGGAAAACATTGCTAACTTCAAACGCCAAATCAATGCGCTTGGATTCTCTTACGACTGGGACCGTGAAGTCAACACGACAGATCCAAACTACTACAAATGGACGCAATGGATTTTCACCAAGCTTTATGAAAAAGGCTTGGCCTATGAAGCGGAAGTGCCAGTAAACTGGGTTGAGGAACTGGGAACAGCTATCGCCAACGAAGAAGTCCTTCCTGATGGAACATCTGAGCGTGGAGGCTATCCAGTTGTCCGCAAACCAATGCGCCAATGGATGCTTAAAATCACGGCCTATGCAGAGCGCTTGCTCAATGACTTAGATGAACTAGATTGGCCAGAGTCTATCAAGGACATGCAACGCAACTGGATTGGGAAATCAACTGGTGCCAATGTCACTTTCAAGGTGAAAGGAACTGACAAGGAATTCACCGTCTTTACTACTCGCCCTGACACCCTTTTTGGTGCGACTTTCACTGTTTTGGCTCCTGAGCATGACTTGGTAGATGCCATCACAAGTCCTGAACAGGCTAAGGCTGTAGCGGACTACAAACACCAAGCCAGCCTCAAATCAGACTTGGCTCGTACAGACCTTGCCAAGGAAAAAACAGGGGTTTGGACTGGTGCCTATGCGATCAACCCTGTAAACGGCAAAGAAATTCCAATCTGGATTGCCGACTATGTTCTTGCTAGTTATGGAACAGGTGCTGTTATGGCTGTGCCAGCCCATGACCAACGTGACTGGGAATTTGCCAAACAGTTTGGCCTTCCAATCGTAGAAGTACTTGAAGGTGGAAACGTTGAAGAAGCTGCTTACACAGAAGATGGCCTTCACGTCAACTCTGACTTCTTGAACGGTCTCAACAAAGAAGACGCCATTGCTAAAATTGTGGCTTGGTTGGAAGAAAACGGCTGTGGTCAAGAGAAGGTAACTTACCGTCTCCGCGACTGGCTCTTTAGCCGTCAACGTTACTGGGGTGAACCAATCCCAATCATTCATTGGGAAGATGGAACTTCAACAGCTGTTCCAGAAAGTGAATTGCCACTTGTCTTGCCAGTCACCAAGGACATCCGCCCTTCAGGTACTGGGGAAAGCCCACTAGCCAACCTGACAGACTGGCTGGAAGTGACTCGTGAAGATGGTGTCAAAGGTCGTCGCGAGACCAATACTATGCCACAATGGGCTGGTTCAAGCTGGTATTACCTCCGCTATATCGACCCACATAACACTGAGAAATTGGCCGATGAGGATCTTCTCAAACAATGGTTGCCAGTAGATATCTACGTGGGTGGTGCAGAACACGCCGTGCTTCACTTGCTTTACGCTCGTTTCTGGCATAAATTCCTCTATGATATCGGTGTTGTTCCAACCAAAGAACCATTCCAAAAACTCTTTAACCAAGGAATGATTTTGGGCACAAGTTACCGTGACCACCGTGGTGCTCTTGTGGCAACCGACAAGGTTGAAAAACGTGACGGATCTTTCTTCCATGTAGAAACAGGTGAAGAATTGGAGCAAGCACCAGCCAAGATGTCAAAATCCCTTAAGAACGTAGTCAACCCTGATGATGTGGTGGAACAATACGGTGCTGATACCCTTCGTGTCTATGAAATGTTCATGGGACCACTTGACGCTTCAATCGCTTGGTCAGAAGAAGGCTTGGAAGGAAGTCGTAAATTCCTCGACCGTGTTTACCGTTTGATTACAAGTAAAGAAATCGATGCGGAAAACAATGGCACTCTAGACAAGGTTTATAACGAAACCGTTAAATCTGTTACTGAGCAAATCGAGTCTATGAAGTTCAACACAGCCATTGCCCAACTCATGGTCTTTGTCAACGCAGCTAACAAGGAAGACAAACTCTATGTGGACTACGCCAAAGGCTTTATCCAATTGATCGCCCCATTTGCACCTCACTTGGCAGAAGAACTCTGGCAAACAGTCGCAGCAACAGGAGAATCTATCTCTTACGTAGCTTGGCCAACATGGGACGAAAGCAAATTGGTTGAAGACGAAGTCGAAATCGTCGTCCAAATCAAAGGAAAAGTCCGTGCCAAATTGATGGTAGCCAAAGACCTTTCTCGCGAAGAATTGCAAGAAATCGCTCTGGCTGACGAAAAAGTCAAAGCAGAAATTGACGGTAAGGACATCGTAAAAGTGATTGTGGTACCGAATAAACTCGTTAATATCGTTGTGAAATAACCGATTTATTTGTTCGTGCTCAACCTCAAACAAGTTTCCCAAACTGTTTGAGCCTAATAAACTTGTTAACATCGTTGTTAAATAAAAATGAATCCTTCAGAGCTAAGTTCTGGAGGATTTTTTGTAGATTACCTGCGATATGTGATATACTATTCACATCTTTAAACTTATAAGTGTGAGACAAGGAGAAAGATATGCCAGTAAATGAATATGGCCAGATGATTGGTGAACCTGTAGACGACACACCTGGAGTTTTACCGTCGCTTGTACGGATAGAAGGACAGTGTACGATTCTAGAAGCTCTTTCGGTGGAAAAGCATGCGAAGGATTTGCTAGCTGTTTATGGTCCAGATAGCCCTCGTGATATGTGGACCTACCTCTTTCAGGAGCCAGTAGAAAATCTCGAAGAATTAATCGTCGCTTTAAAGCAGATGATTGAGCGCAAGGATCGCTTCTATTATGCGATTATCGATAAAGTGACTGGAAAGGCGTTGGGGACTTTTTCTCTCATGCGTATTGACCAAGCCAACCGCACCATTGAAGTTGGTGCGGTGACCTTTTCTCCGGCCCTTAAGCACACAAGAATGGGAACAGAAGCCCACTATTTGCTAGCTCGTTATGTCTTTGAAGAGCTTAACTATCGCCGTTATGAGTGGAAGTGCGATGCCTTCAATCTTCCATCTAGAAAAGCAGCAGAGCGTTTGGGTTTTATCTATGAGGGCACCTTTCGCCAAGCTGTTATTTATAAAGGGCGTACTAGGGATACGGATTGGCTGTCTATGATTGATAAGGACTGGCCTCAAGTCAAAGCTCGCTTGGAAGCGTGGTTAAAATCTGAGAATTTTGATGAAGAAGGCCATCAGTTGAAATCCCTTAGAGAATGTTAGAAAGGTTTGCTATGATTAAAATTACAAAAGAAACATCTGTTTTACTTGATGACGTTTTGCATATCTACCAGGCAGTTGGTTGGACAAATTATACCAATCAGCCTCAAATGTTAGCCCAGGCTCTGACTCATTCACTGTCCATTTATCTAGCGTGTGATGATGAGAAAATCGTTGGTCTAGTTCGCTTGATTGGAGACGGTTTTTCTTCGGTTTTTGTCCAGGATTTGATTGTTTTGCCTACTTATCAGCGTCAAGGAATTGGCAGCACCTTGATGAAGCAGGCTTTATCCGATTATAAGGATGCCTATCAAGTCCAACTAGCGACAGAACAAACAGAAAAAAACTTGGGATTTTATCGTTCTCTGGGGTTTGAAACCTTATCTAGTTTCCAGTGTACGGGCATGATTTGGGTGGACCGAAAAAAATTAAAATAATCTTTTTCACTTAAGCTAACTTTAAGTCTGCTTGTGTATCATGTAATCATTAAATAAAGACCTCCTAACTTTATTTAATAGAATCCTTAAAACTTTTTTCATCATAATCTCCTAATGAAGCCACCAAATTCGGTGGCTTTTTTGTTATGTGACTTTCAGTCCGTCTCGCTCCGTTAGGTGCGAGACAAATAAACCACCCGCTATGCGGGTGCGCGTCGAAGGTTATACCAAAAAAACTCCAAACGCGATACAATAAAGGTGTTC
>NZ_JASHBX010000021.1:0-23679 GCF_047464415.1 Streptococcus infantis
TGGCTTGAACACCTTTATTGTATCGCGTTTGGAGTTTTTTTGGTATAACCTTCGACGCGCACCCGCATAGCGGGTGGTTTATTTGTCTCGCACCTAACGGAGCGAGACGGACTGAAAGTCACATAAGTAAGAAACCAGTCCGCGCTTTTCGAGGACTGGTTTTTATATATCATGTTTAAGTACCGACTTCTGAGCCCTAATTGATAGTGATCACCCCAGCTAGATACCTTATCTCCATTTAGGAAACCCTAGCTTAAGTAGATTTCTTCTTCCACCGCTTCTAGATAATCACTCGTAGGCTAGAACGCGAGCGCTCATCTATGATGATGACTATGCGCTTCATATTCCCTAGTAAGAAATAGTTATACATCCCCGAATGGACAAATTCAGTTGCTCAAAAGTTCACTGGTAGTGTGTGTCCTACGGAGGACTTCCACCTCAGATGTACGACATGTCCATCATACCAAAAACGGCAAATCCCTCAATTTGAGATTTGCCTTTTTTATATATTTTCATCTTGCAAATCTAGTTGCTTCACTCTAGCAATATAGTATGCCATAATCAAAAACAAATTGAAGCTGACAATCCAGATAGACCATTCATGGAGAAAATGCATAGATACAGCCAAGCTAATAGCGCCCACTACGAAACTCCCTACAACAATGCCATAATTCAAGGCTTGACGACGATATTCTTGAACATCTCCTTCTCCTCTAACGATGCGATACAAAGCAGTCAACATTTTTCGGTAATTTCCAGAAGTCATAAAAATGACATAGGGATGATCTTCAATCAAACTACCCGTAAATGTTAGCATCATCATGCCTGTTCCAAAAGCAATAAAAGGAACTTCTAATAGAGGAAAACGAGAAAAGAAGGGCAGAACAAGGGTCCCGATAAATAAGGGAAGTAGCATCTTAACCCGCCAATAGGCTGTTTTGCGATATTCTTTCACGTGTAAGGCAAAAAGAAATCCTAGGGAAAAGAATATAATAGAACAGAATCTCAACATAGTATTGATGACATGTGAATCGTGCCAATCTGATATCAGTAGGAGAATGTTCCCTGTCTGTGTCGCCACCAAACTATGGTACTGGATGTGACAGAACACATCCAAAGAACCACCGATAAAGCCAAGAAACACTCCCATGAGTCGTGAATTTTGAGGTAAAATTAATTTATCTGGCATTGATTCATCACTCGTTTCCCTTTGATTTTTTCATTATACCACTTTCTCTGAAAGAAACTAAGTGAAAAACGGTCAGTTCAGGTAGACATGATTAGATATACTCCTAAGTTCGTCTCATCTCTGGAGTTCATTTATGACTTCTTATCAAATCGGAATACTGTAGTACTCCTCAGCTGAACTATTTTTAAACAAATTATTTCAGTACTGAAGTCTATGGCTTAATCAAAGTAACACTTGAAACAGTGCCATCTGCACCTGTTGTAATCTGGATGACTTTTCCACCACCTACTTCAGCATTGTATTTCCCATCATCAAGCGTATAAGAATAGCTTTGGATAGAGTAGTTTTCTTTCTTACCATCAGCAGACTCTACTGTAAATTGACCGCCTGATGAGACAGTGATAGTTTCACCATTCGCACCCTTCCAATTCCCAGCTGCAGCTGAAAAATCTTTGTCCACCATAGTCAAGACACCTTTATAACGTTTGTTATGTTCTGCCTGCTTGTCTTGAAGTTTACGATCAGTTGCTGGATCATAAGCTGACTGATTCTGTTTTTCTTGTGTTCCTTGTTGATTGGATGGGGCTTGAGAAGGGGTTTGCTTAGCAGAAGGTTCTTGATTTTGTTTTGTTTCTGGTGCTGGTGTTGCTTGCGATTGATTAGCAGTAGTCGTTGACTGATCAGAAGATGATGATTTAGCTTTTTCTGATGAAGTTGAACTTGAGGATTTCTGAGTCTTGTTCTCTTTACTTGAAGAACTTGCCTTAGAACTAGAAGATGCTTGTGTTGTCTTGCTAGAACTATCACTTGTGGTATTTTCTTTCTTATTACCACAAGCCCCCAATAGCAATGTTGAAGCGAGTACAGTTGCGGCCATTAATTTGATAGAAGTTTTATTTTTCATTTTACGCTCCTTTGTAACATTTTTGAAATGTTAAGAAATATTTTTGTAACATTATTGTAATATTTGTTTTTAAATCTGTCAACTATTTATCTAAAATTTTTTAGAATTATTTTTTAGTACATTTGTTTTCTTACTCCTCCTATATCTTTTATTCGTAAATAATTTTAAAAAAACACAAAAGTTCTTCCTGATAAAGTGCTATATTTTAAAGTGTAATCGCTTGCATTTTTTTCTTGAAGGACTATAATAAAATTGAAATAGGATATTGGAGGTGTAGGCCTATGTCAAGCAAATATTACAAATATCTTCCTTGGATGATTATTGGTGCTTTCTCTTCTTATGGGGTTGCTACTCATTACGCTCAAACAACATTTGATTTGTTCTACTTAACCACAATCTTCATGATTGTTTATGTGGCTCTAATGTACTTACACGAACATTATTTAAAATATAAATACAAAGATTTATTCATTCGTTTTATGAGTAATCCTAAAAAAGATAAACATCCTTAAACAAAAAATAACAACAAAAAGAGGCCAGGAAGAATCCCGACCTCGCTTTTTTTATGAATAATAAACCTTTGACACGATAGCTGACTTGGCTTGTGACGCAAACTTTATTTTCTCTATTCTCAAGCTTCAACCAGCCATCGGATTTGTTGAAACTTCTCAAATCTGAGACTAGGAAACCGAGACTTGATCTATCGATTTCTGTCCCCAAGCCTTTTATTTCAATCGATAGGTTTTTCTTGGTTTCTTTTTAGGCACTCGTTTGAGCCCAACTTCTTCTACATACTCCCCGTATTTAACTAGAAAGTTATTGCTGACGATTGGTCGTCCTGGGTTGATGAGATTGACCAATTCGGTCCCTTCATAGACAGTGAACTCCTCCTCTAGCAGATAGAGGAAGGTCGGATTCCAGTCAAGACGCCCTTGGATTCGTTTAATAGACTCTTGGATAATGGCATAATGGTCAAAGGCGAAGGCGTGCTCCTCCAACTCTAGTCCCTCTAGGAAGCATTTGCCCGTCTGAAAATCAACATCGACAAAAACCACATCCTTGGCATCATCTCCAGCTTGAACGAGATCAAGTGCGCGGCTAGGTAGATACACCAAGTGGGCGATAGTAACCGTCCAGCCCCGCGGATCACGACCTGGGGTAGACACTGTCATCAACTGTTCGATTTTTTCCAAAGGAAGGTCGAGGTTAACCTCCTCTCTCACTTCACGCTGACAAGCATGCCTTGCATCTTCACTCTTGTCCATAAAACCACCGACCAAAGCCAAGCAGTTTTGATAAGGATGGGCCTTGCGACGGATCAGCAAGAGCTTTATTTTCCCTTCTACAAAGCAATAAGCTACCATATCCACCGTCACGCTCGGTTTTTCATACTGAGGAAGATCCTGTTTGCAGTACCAGTCTAAAAATTCCTTCTCCGTCGCATGAATCTCAAAATATTCTCTTTCTGTCATTCCAGCCGGGATTATCCTTTCAGTCATCTTATCCCTCCTTGACAGCTTTTGTCCATTGGTACCAACCGACTAAACTATTGATGGTGTAAACCCAGTACATACCTTGGATATGGATATTTTCACCCCACCAGAGGTAAATACTAAAGAGATTGGTTGCAATCCAGAAAATCCATTGCTCACGGTAAAGACGTGTCATCAAGAGCTGACCAACACCATTGGTCGCATCGGTAACACTGTCACGGAAAGGACGAGCGCTATGGATACTTTGGTAGGCAAAGCCCATACCAATCCAGATGATGGCTGTCAAAGCCAAATATTTGAGCCAATCAATCAGTCCAAGTTTCTTAGCTTCAAAGTGGGATTCTTCTGGTTTTCCTTGCTCATTGATCCGATTAGATAACCAAGTATAAAGACCAATAGGCTGCATCACAAAGAAATAAACTGTAGTCAATACTTCACCATAGAAAGTGGCATCCATGGCTAATACCAAATAGATAGCAGAGTTAATAGCACCAAAAAGGTAGTTACTAGCTCGACCTTCTGCAACCAAGATAACGCAGACAATCCCTGTCCAAGAGGCCAAGAGACCAACCCAGTCATGACTTTCCGTGTTTTGTGTAAACTCCAGAATAAGAGGGACACTTGATAAAGCAATCAAATAGAGCCACTGGAAAAGACTGCGTCCCACAAAGAGGTCTTTCCAAAGCAAATGCATAACTCCTGCAAAACCAATTTTACGAGCTTCTGCGTGAACATTTTTAAAGTTTGCGATAAATCGAGTAATTTTTTCAGTTATTTTTTTCATTTTCTTCTCCTAATCTGCTTGGTAAATGGCATCGATAGCTACTTTTGCTGCTTCATAATTTCCTAGATAATCATCAGCTAGATAAACATAAGGAATATTAGCCAGATATTGCTCCCTAATCATATCCAAATGCTGAGAAAAACTATGACGGATATGGTCTTCTGCCATGGTCATGTCTCGAAAACCATCATTGACATAAGAGCCAACAGGTTGCACAAAGAGGATTAAATCCCACTTTTCCTTGGCTAATATGGAAACAAAGAGATTATCAAAGGTCTCTACGGACAAGTCCTCCTGCTCTTCGCTTTCCATGTAGTAATCGTAGTAGCCCTTGGTTACCAATGAGTTGGTGTCTGCAATGACCAGGCCTCGATTGGCATTGCTATCGATTAACTTGGAAGTTTGGTCATATTGGCCCAAAAGAAGGTAATAATAATCTTTTGGGGTAAGCTCATCATCACGGACATTATTTTTTATCTGATACTCACGAGCATACTCCAGACTGACTGGCGCATCATAAAAACGAGCTAAATCCTTGGCTAGAGTTGTTTTTCCATTACTCGCACTTCCCATAATCAACACTTTTTTCGTAAACTGACGGCGGAAGGGTTGAGCGATATATTTCCAATATTTACTTGGATTTTCTCGAATCATGGTAGCCGAAATTCCAAATTTTCTTTCCTGTAGAACAGTCTCAAAACCACGTTCTGACAATTCTTGTTGGTATTCGGACTCTCCTACAAAAAAGATGAGCTCCTGACCAGTCTGGTCATAGGAAATGGCCTGCAACATCTGATCCAACCATTCCTGCCAGCCCATTGGATAGCGTGGAATATTGCTTTCGTCAAGTTTACAAACAGAGGTCAACTCATCATCTCGAAAAGCTTCACGAATATAGCGAAATCTCTTTTGTAGTGTAAGCCCCACCTGTTCACCACGATCTCCCTTATAACCTGAAACTACCACCCATACAGCATCACATTGACGTTTTGCTCTTTGGATTAAATCAATATGCCCTTGATGTAAGGGAGCAAAGGTGCCAAAAACAACCGCTATACTCTTTTTCATATCTGTTTAACCTTTTTATAAATTTTTATATTTTGTATTATACTCTGTCTTGTTCTGTTTGTCAACACTTTTTTATTATTTTTTATAAAAACATTGCTACATGATAGGAATTTTTTACTTGATATGCAAAATCGGATCAGTAGCATTCTGCTTTGAAATCCTCAAAACAAATCCACAATCCAAGTAGCTATTTGGGCAACAACTTTTCAAAAAAGAGGCTGAAACAATCTGTTCCAACCTCACATTTTTAAACAATTTCAAATTTTAATTGACCAGCTTTAACACCAATCTTCAGGGTCTTACCTTCTTTCAGTTCACCTGTAAGAAGAAGTTCTGCAAGTTTGTCTTCCACTTCCGTTTGTAGGGTTCTACGAAGTGGACGAGCCCCCATCTCTGGATCATAGCCTTGCTGAGCTAGGAGTTTAAGGGCAGATGCTTGGAGTTTCAAGTCAATTCCTTTTTCTGCTAGGCTTGCAATCAATGGTTTAACCATAATCTTAACTACTTCCTGCATATCTTGACTTGACAAGCTATGGAAGACTACCTTCTCATCAATACGGTTGATAAACTCTGGACGATAAGCCTTTTTCAGCTCCTCAAACATACGTTTTTCCATATTTTCTTGGTCAAAACGAATATCCTTAGCTCCAAATCCAACTGTTTTATCATCACGAAGGGCTGTTGCACCAAGGTTTGACGTCATGATAATAATGGTGTTTGAGAAATCAACCTTGCGACCTTTACTATCTGTCAAGACACCATCATCCAAAACCTGTAAGAGTACATTAAAGATGTCTGGGTGCGCCTTTTCTACTTCGTCAAAGAGAAGTACCGAGTACGGTTTATTGCGAACCTTCTCGGTCAACTCTCCACCTTCTTCGTAACCTACATAACCTGGAGGAGCTCCGTTAAGACGGCTGGCTGCGAATTTCTCCATATACTCACTCATATCAAAGCGGATAAGGGCTGATTCGTCATCAAAGAGGACTTCTGCCAAGGCCTTGGCCAACTCGGTCTTACCAACACCTGTCGGTCCTAGGAACATAAAGGATCCAATTGGACGTTTATGACTACGAATACCAGATTGGTTACGGCGAATAGCACGACTGATACTAGATACAGCCTGTTCCTGTCCGATCACACGTTTATGCAGTTCAGCTTCAAGGTTGAGATACTTCTTGGCATCCGTTTGTGTCAATTTTTGAACAGGAATTCCCGATAAGCGACTCAAGGTGGTCAAAATATCAGATTCTTCTACTACATCTTTATAAACAGGTACTTCCTGTTCTTTTGCAATGAGCTGAGCTGCTTGCTTCCATTTTCCATCCATCAAGGCCTTATCAGCTGGTGTTAAACCTGACTCTTCTTGTTTAGCGTGTTTCGATTTATTTTGCACTGTTGCTGCCGCTTCATCCAAGAGATCAATTGCTGAGTCTGGCAAATGACGACTCGTCAAATAACGATGTGCCATTTTGACAGCTGTTTCGACTGCATCGTCTGTAATTTGGACATGGTGGTGTTTCTCATAAGTTGCTTTCAAGCCCTGCAAAATAGCCATACTATCTGCTAAACTTGGCTCCTCAATCATCACTTTAGCAAAGCGACGAGAAAGGGCTGCGTCTTTTTCGATGTGCTTTTGATACTCTTCCTGAGTAGTCGCACCGACAGTTCTCAGAGTTCCACGTGCCAAGGCAGGTTTTAGGATATTGGCCGCATCCAAGGTCGAATCAATCCCACTTCCTGAACCCATAATGGTATGAAGCTCATCGATAAAGAGGATGACCTTGCCATCTTCCTCAATATCTTTGATGATATTGTTCATACGTTCTTCAAAATCACCACGGAAACGAGTCCCCGCAACCACATTCATCAAGTCAAGTTCTAGGACACGCATTTTAGCCATTTCATCTGGCACATCTCCATTGGCAATACGTTGTGCAAGGCCAAGTGCCAGTGCTGTTTTACCCACACCCGCATCTCCAACTAGGACTGGATTATTTTTGGTCTTACGACTCAAGATTTGAATCATACGAGAGATTTCTTGATCACGCCCGATGACTGGTTCCAATTTACCTGAGCGAGCTTGCTCTGTAAGATCATGCGTATAATCTTCCAAACCTCCACTTGGGGTCTGAGGCATGCCCATCATATTAGCCATAGAATTTTGCTTATCCGCTACCGTACGATGGCGTTGACGAAGGGCCTTCAAATCATCTCTAGTCCAACCAGCACGCGCTTCAAGACTACGACGAAGTCCAGCAATCTTGACCTGATCCTTCTGATCTTCGTAAGAAAATCCCGCTTTTTCTAAAATGCGAGTAGCTAAGGCATTGCCATCATGTAAGATAGCATAAAGCACGTGCTCTGTTCCTAAAACCTTGGCATGCACAACAGAAGCAACATGCTCTGCTTCCAACAACAATACCTTCAAACGGTGTGAAAAAGGCAACTCCTGATAATTTTCCTTATCGCTATACTTTGTTTCAGTCAGCTCTACAGCAACTTCCTCCAGACGATCAATCTCATAGGGAAATTCATTTAAAGTCGCCCCAGCTACACTGTAACTATGATTGGCCATAGCAATCAATAGGTGCCAAGACCCGAGGTATTCTGCCCCAAAATGACTTGCGACCAGAAAGGCACTGTCTATACATTCTTTCAATGCTTTTGAATATTTCATTTAGTTCTATTTTCCTTTTCTATCTACCTCTTGTAATAATTGTCGGAGCATATTGGCACGGATAAGATTGGCATCCTCACCTAAAACCCTGTCTGTCGCCATCGCTAGTAATAGATTCATCTCCTGACGAGTCACTAAATCCTGTTCAAACAAGAGTCTTAAAACATCTTCAAAGATAACTAGGCTGACTTCTTCGCCCACCGAATACAGTAAATCGCGGAGCATTTCATGGTGGTTTGAGAATTCAATCCGACCTATACGAATGTAGCCACCACCACCACGCTTACTTTCAACCAAGTATCCCCTGCTTTCTGTAAAACGAGTCTTAATCACATAGTTAATCTGACTAGGAACAACCTGGAAAGTATCTGCCAACTGACTCCGTTGCAACTCCACAATACCAGATTGATCTAAAATTGCCTTGATGTAGGCCTCAATATGATCTGATGTATTTTTAAGTCTCATAACAAACCCACCTCTCTTTAAACCTTGACTATCTTTGACTATTATACCGAAATTTTTTCATTTTTAAAAGAAAAAGGGGCTGGTAATGAATAATCCTCACCAACTCCCTATTTTTCTACTTATCTAAGCCTAATTCTGCCAAGATTTGACGTTTGTAGGCAATCTTTTGGACTTCCTTGTCCTCGTCTTCAGACCAGTCGAGTTTGACTTCAGAAACAATCTGCCCAGGACGATTTTTCAAGATATAAATCCGATCACTCAGATTCAGCGCTTCCTCTATACTATGCGTAATGATGAGTGTCGTCAGGCCTAGTTGTTTATGAATATCAAGATACCAGGCATGAAGTTCCATTTTGGTCATCTCATCCAAGGCACTAAAGGCCTCATCTAAAAGAAAGAGCTTGTGCCCAAAAAGGTAAGTGCGGAGTAAAGCCACACGCTGGCGCATCCCACCACTAAGCTCATGAGGATACTTATCCCGTACAGCTGTCAACTGGAAGGTTGCAAGGATTTCGTCTGCTTTGGCAATAGCTTCTGCCTTATCCACCTTTTGGATCAAGAGGGGCAGGATGATATTTCCTAGCACCGTCTTGTGTTCCAAGAGCAGATCCTTTTGTAGCATGTAGCTCACGCGCCCCTTGGGATTTTCCTCTCCATCAAGAATGATTCGCCCAGACTGGACTTCTAAAATCCCTGCAATCAGGTTAAAGAGTGTGGTCTTTCCTACACCACTGGGGCCTAGGATAGAGACAACTTCACCTGAAGTCACCTGTAGGTTAATAGCCTCTAAGATCTTTTCATCATCGTAGGCATAGCTTACGTGTTCTAGTCTAATTTCTGTCATTATTTTACAAATTCGTTGGTAAATCCTTTATCTGTCAAGTCTTCTTTAAGAATACCATTTTCTTTATCCCATTTGTAGAAGGCATTCCAGCGATCCGCATCAAATTGTCCCCATTTGTCCTTGTCACTTGCGTATTCTTTTGACAAGTATTTCTGAGATTCGATGACAAAGTCACGTTTATCTTTGAGTTCAGGTGCATTTTTGATGAGGATATCTGCAGCTTCTTCTGGATGCTCCATAGCGTATTGGTAGCCTTTTTTGATGGCTTGGATGACTTTGCGAGCTTCTTCTTTGTTGTCTTTCAGATAATCGTTGTTTGCAATGATAACTGGTGAGTAGTAGTCAAACTCTTTGACATAGTCTTTCAAATACATAAAGTTTGCATCCACACCTTGAGATTTGGCTAGAATTCCATCCCAACCATAATAAATCCAAGCAGAGTCAAAAACGCCGTTGGCAATCGGTGTGATAGAGTTTGAGTCGTTATTTGGTACTTTTTCAACCTTCTCGAAGTCTCCACCTTGAGATTCTACCAAGGTTTTCAACATAGCAAGCTCAGTCGGGTCATTCCAGGTTCCGTATTTCTTACCAACTAAGTCTTTAGGACTATTGATATTATCAGACTTACGAGAGATAATTCCTGATGTATTATGTTCTACAATCGCTGCAACGGCTGTAATGCCTGCCCCTTTTTCCAATTTCTTAGCCATGTAGTCTTGGAAATACACTGCAAATGGTGCCTTACCATTGATAACCAAGTCAGATGAGCTTTCTTCTGGTGGCAATTTCAAGTCCACGTCCACTCCAGCTTCCTTGAAGTAACCTTTTTCTTTAGCTACATAAAGCCCTGTATGGTTGGTATTTGGTGTCCAGTCTAGGATAAAATCAATTTTTTTGAGTTCTGCTTCTTTGTTATCCTTAGAAGCAGTTCCTTGGCCGCAGGCCACAAGCAAAATAGCTACAAAAGCTGTTACAATCGTAAAAAACACTTTCCATGTTTTCTTCATTTTTATTTCCTCTTTTCTTTTTCCAAAACGCTCTTTAAGTACGTTTCCATTTAATCACATATTTTTCACTAATATCAACCAACTTCATACCCAAAAGGCTGATCAGCGATACCAGAATAATAATGGCAAACATGGTATCATACTGAAACAGTTTCTTGGACTGAATCATGTAGACACCTAGGCCTTCAAAGCCTCCCAACCACTCAGATACCACTGTTGTGATAAAGGCGTAGGAGACACTAACCCTGAGTCCTGCATAAAAGTAGGGCAGACTGACAGGGATTTTAAAATGCCAAAGGATTTGCCAAGGATTGGCTCGCATCAGACTAAATAAGGTCAGCATATCCTTATCACAATGCCTAAATCCATCCAAAATGCTGACGATGATAGGGAAGGTTGTCGTCAAGATAATCAAGACAATCTTGGGCAAGATTCCGTAACCTAGCCACAAGACCAGTATAGGGGCTATGGCAATGGTTGGTATGGTCTGGACAACTACCATCATGGGGTAAATTAAATCATTTAGCCAGCCCAGACTATCCATAAGGACAGCCATGATACAGGCTATCAAGACTCCCAACACTAGACCTAACAAGGCTACTTTCAAGGTTGCCCAGCTATGGTACCAGAGAAATTCTCTATCACGAACAAAAGAATGGAGGATTTCAAGTGGTGTCGGCAAGATAAACTTTGGTAAGAGTTTTAACAAACCCGCTACCTGCCAAAGAGATAAGACACCCAAAAATCCCAGCAGACTAATATGCCGTCTCATTATACTTTTCAAGTTTCTCATCGATGCTTAAAATCTCTCCTATATTTATTTTCACATTGGCAAAAACATTGTCTGCTCCTTGACCTGCCACTTCTAAAGCTTCTTTGAGAATACGCATAAGGTCATCAAATTCCCCCTCTAGGACTGTTTCAAAGGGTGTCACCACCATGAACACTCCTTGAGCCTGCAGATAAGCAATAACTTGATCAATAAGGGCTATGCGGTCAATCCCTTGTGACAGGGGCAAGACTTGTAAAGCAATGCTTGCTTTCATAAAAACCTCCTTCTAAGTTACAGTTTTTCTTTGTAAAAAAAGAAAAACCTCTTTCATATATGAAAAAGGTGCAAAATTAGGCCAAGTATTCGTTCCCTACGCTGGCATTACCCAGATCAGGTGCGGTCGAAGTTTAACACTTCCTCTCAGACTGTACACAGACTCCCATATATTATATGGACATATGATAGCGCAAAATAAACAAGATGTCAAGGAAACTGCTTACAGAAAAAGAGGCGGTTCTCCACCTCTCCCTCTAATCATTTATTCTCAGTTAATTCTTTCAATTAAAGCATAGGGGCGAATAACTGAGCTACTTCTTTGATTAATGTTTGATACCAAGTAGGCTTGATTGTTCCAGGAAAAATTTCTTGCGATACTTCAAAAATCTCTTCAAAATCTTTGCTAATATCTGCTATTGATGCTGTTTCGTACAATAAAACTGCATTTTCATAGTGGTGAACCAAGCTGCGATAATCAAGATTTATGGTTCCAACAACCGCAAATCGATCATCAACAATCATTTGCTTACTATGGATAAAACCAGGAGTATACTCGTAGATACGTACACCAGCAGACAAAAGATTAGGATAAGACCCTCGAGTTACTAACTGGATGAGCTTTTTATCTGGGATAAATGGAGTTATAATTCTCACATCTACGCCTCGCATAGCCGCATTTTTGATATCCTCTGTCAAATCATAATCGATAATGAGATAAGGCGTGGTGATATAGACAAAATCTTCCGCTTGATTAATCAGGTTTTGATAAACGATTTTACCCACCTTCATTCTATAGATAGGCTTGGGTCCACTTCCATATGGGATACATAGACCGCCACCTGGTCGTGTCTGATTTTCCAAATGATACTGATCAAAATCACTGATTTCTCCACGGTTGATATACCAGTTCATGAGAAATAGTCTGGTAAAGGCCTGAGTCGCTGGACCATCTATCCGAATCCCACTATCTTTCCAGTGTCCAAAACGTTCAATCTGATTGATATATTCGTCTGCAAGATTAATCCCGCCAGTATAGGAAATTTGCCCATCAATGACTAATATTTTTCGGTGGTCACGGTTATTATAGGCCACCGTCATACGAGGAATCACCTTATTAAACTTATGGGCATCGATCCCTTTAGACCGCAAATAAACCGTATAATCTCCCGGCAAGGTCACCATACAACCGATATCATCGTAGAGCATCTTGACCTCAACTCCCTGAGCTGCCTTTTCTTCCAGAATCTCAAGCATGCTATCCCACATTAACCCCTTTTCGACAATGTAGTATTCTAGAAAAATAAATTTTTCAGCCCTCTTCAAATCCTCCAGCATCTGCTGCCACATTTCCTCACCATTTGAAAAGAATTGTGAGTCTGTCTGATCATAAACTTCTGCATTACTGTCCATATGCAATAAGGCATTGATAATCCCGTAGGCAGATTTATCAGTTTTCTGTATGTCTTGATGAAGACTATGTTCGCGCTTTTCATGAGATGTGATAGAACGAAGTTCCTGTAATTGTTTAAATTCCTTTTTTGATAACCGACGCTCACCAAACATGATATAAAGCAAGGGACCAAAAACAGGGACAAAAGTAACAATCAACCACGTCACTTTGCTTTCAGGAGACATGGAACGATTGACAATGGCTAAAACAGTTGCCACGCTGACCAGAAATACAAGAGCAACCCAAACAAGAGGAGCAATCTGGCTCATGTAAAGAATGACTGCAAAAACTACAAATAATTCTATCAGAATAATCGCAATGCTAAAACCATACTTGGACATCAATAGTCGAAATTTTCTAGTTCCCATAACTCCCTCTCAATTTCTAAGTATACTCCCTAATATACCGTCTAAAAAACGCCTGTTACTGTCTAGTATACTTAGTTTAGGAGAACTTAGCAAGTCTTTTCTGTTTAGGCCGATAGTTCTAACTATAAAATCAATTTAAAAAGCAGGCAACTTACATGTGCCTGCTCTCATATTACAATTTCAAAGCCAACATATTGACCGTCATACCAGCTGCAGTTCCCATCAAGAAGATGGTATCTCCTTCCTTCACATAGCCATGATCGAGTGCATAGGCCAAGCCAAAAGGTACAGCAACGGACACCATATTCCCATACTCACTGACAATATTGAGATACTTGTCTTTGCTAACTCCTAGTTTATCCATAACAAGTGGTAATGCTCGGCTAGCTTGGTGGGGAATAATATAGTCTACAGCATCTTTAGAAATACCTGATTTCTCTTGGAATTCTTGAAACATTTCTGGAATGACACGAGCAGAAAGCAAGAGGATTTTCTTCCCTTTCATATCAAACATGAAATTGGTCTTCGTTTCTTCAGAGTACTCTTTTGGTTGATAAGAAGTCAGACCTCCACGGATTTCAGTATCGTGAGCTCCTTCTGACCAAGTGCGTTGAAGACTTGCTATCACTCCCTTATCCTTGTCACTTGCTTGAAAAATAAAGGCTGCCGCCCCATCACCAAAGAGTTCATAACTTTCTTTTTGCTTTGGATTGAGACCCGAGCTACCAACTTCACTAGATACAATCAAAACACGTTTGTATTCTCCAGCTTCAATCAAATATGACATCGTCGATAGAGCAGAGATGAAACTTGTACAAGTCGTGTTGATATCCATAGCTGGTATAGAGAGCCCTTTTGCCACGCGCTCATGAATCAAAGCAGCTGTACACGGAATAGGCTGAACACCTACCGCGCTAGCTGATACAAGGCAATCAATATCTTTAATATTCAAATTTGCATTTTCAAGTGCACGTTGGATAGCCGCTTCTGCCAAATCTAGCTGTGTTTCTTCATTTTCTACGACACGGTAACGGGTTTGGTCTTTAAATTGCACTGCGTTTTTGGGAAGGCAAACTCCATAGCCTGCAATTTCTACATGTCTTTTTACTTCTGTCATAATCTTTTGTCCTTTCATAAACGTTGGATACGTTTGAGTTTACGACTTGTATCCCAGTGATAATCTGAAAATCGAATTTCAGGTTCTTTAAACTCTTTTTGTTGAGCCAAGAGTCGGAACTGCTCTGTGATGGCTGTTTCTACTTGCTCATCCCTTCGACTCAGACAAACCTCCACTAACTCCTCAGAATGTTGTTTGACTTGGTAATCTCCAACATTCTCCACAAAGAGAATACAACGCCTGATGAAGTCTGGATAAATCGTTACCTGACCTCCATCCAGTCCTTCAAAGTAGAAGATATCATCAGAACGTCCTTCGACCTTGTCAATCCTTGTGTAATGAGATCCACATGAACAAGGTTCAGGATTTTCAACCAAGATATCGTTGAGCTGATAGCGATAAACAGGCTGACTGCTCCGCTTAAAGTCAGTAATGACTGGATAAAAACGACGGCCATCCAGGTAGTGCTTTTCCACAAAGATGATGTCTTCATTAAGATGCAGATTCCCAGCCGAACAAGTACAAGCTAGAAAACCTTCTGTTGCTTGATAGACCTGGTCAATAACTGGTAGTGCAAAAGCCGCAGAAATCCGTTCTCTGTCACTATCTTCCAAGATTTCAGCTACTGAAACGATTTTTTGTGGGTGAATGACTAACTCCCCAGCTTTTAGACGTTTGCTCAATTCAATCAACATAGAAGCAGGTGCCACCACAATGGTCGGTTGATAATTATTGAGACGCTCGATATGCTCATCTGTATTCTTGAAAATATCAAAGTACTCTAAACGAATGAGCGCCGTATTGATGGTCTGATACAATTCATTATCAGCTCTCAAAAAAAAGGCTATACGATGTCCAAAAAGGTGACCTTTGGGCAACATCTTTGCCAAGATAGCTGCTGCCCACATACTGCGCTCTTTTTCAGTTGTGATAAAAAGCCCCCGGTGTCCAGATGTTCCAGAAGACAACCCAACAGCTATTTCTCCCTTGAGCTCTGTAAAATTTCTGGTCTTTTCACTTTCGATAGCCAAAGCCAAGGCCTCATCTCTATCCACACCTTGAGTATTAAGCTCATTGAAATGCGTCATCATAAATGCTTTATCCATATGATCAAAATCACTGGGTACACCATTTTTAAAATAAGGTGACTCATGTTTTAGAAATTCCATATAGACATCTAGTTGCTTTTTCTGATAGCTTTCTAAGGCTTCTCGAGATTTAAAGTTATGAAGCCAACGAGTTTGGATAAAAGTTTTAAGAAAGGTTATTTTTTTCATACAAAATCCGCTCAATCCTTTCTATAGGGTCATGGCTGACAAGCACTTCTATACCATCCTTTAACACCTCTTCCAGTAGCTCTGTTCCTTTGATATAGTCAGCCTTACTATCTTGCACCAAGGAAGGAATCAGATGCATCTGTTTGGTGTAAGGTAAAAGGTCAATTCCCCAACAAAGGTCCGCTGCGATAAAGAGACGATAATCTGGCATAAAGAGACAGGCTTGGCCCTTTGCATGCCCATCAATAGATGAGACAAGGATACTCCCGTCTCCAAAAAGATCATTGGTGGAACGATAATTGAAGTTGGAGTTTTGCTGATCTGCCTTAATGATAGTCAATCTTTCCTCAAAAGTACTCGGC
Source organism: Streptococcus infantis (assembly GCF_047464415.1). GTDB lineage: Bacteria > Bacillota > Bacilli > Lactobacillales > Streptococcaceae > Streptococcus > Streptococcus infantis_AE. Next base: position 16,057 of record NZ_JASHBX010000021.1, read on the forward strand.
AAAAATTCTTTAAAAATTAAATCTTTTAGTTTGGGTTTCTTGTAAACATCATACACTTCCTGGGTTAGAATAAAGGTTGCATTCAGAAAGAAGCCAGCCCCTCCTAAATGATCTGGATGTAGATGAGACAGCAGGACATAATTAATTTCTTCTGGTTTAATTCCTTTAGCCTTCAGCAAATGCGAAATCTGATCCTGCTCTGTCATTTGAACGGGCGTCCCCAAGCGATATAAAGCATATCTTAGTTTTGTCTTAATATTGTAGTGATAGCCAGTATCATAAAGCACATAGCCCTTATCCCTATGTTTGATCAAAAAGACGCCTGCTGGGAAAGTCATCTTTCTATTCTTGACACCCTTAAAAAGCAAACCGGCATAACTCGTACAATATCCCGCTGGGAAATACTCAATGCTTTCGATAATCTTGGACATATTGTTCAATCCCTTCTGAAATACTAATTTTCGGATGATACCCCAATTCCCTCTTAGCCTTGCTAATATCCAGTGTTTGACTATAGCGAAGCAAGTAATAGGTATATCGTGTTAGAGGCGGCTCCCCTTTAAGGTTCAAGGTCTTGTATAGAAATTCTAAACTACTTGCAATTCCTGATAAGAGAGATGCTGGAATTTTTCTATATTTGATTGGGTAACCCAAACCTTTCAAACTTTCCTCTAGCAAATCCCTAAAAGCCCTCGGTTCGCCATTAGTAATGTTATAGACCTCACCTTTTGCTTCTGGGGCTTCTAAGGCTAAACGAATTGCGAGAGCAACATTTTCCACGCAAGTCATGTCCATGAGCTGACGCTCATCTCCAATTAAAGGAATGCCAATTTTTTGACTAAGATTGATCACCCGTGGCAAGATGCTGGTATCTCCAATCCCAAACAGTCCCCGAGGCCTCAAGATAATACTAGGAACATCTGGATAATCCTTAAAGAGTCTCTCCGAAGCCAATTTACTACGTATATAGTTATTGAGATTATTTTCCTCTGGAGCAGCACTTTCTTTGATTCCTAGTTGATCTTTTGGAGCAGCATAGATGCTTGGTGAGGAAACATAGACTAAACGCTGCATACCTACTCGACGACAAGCTTCGAGAACATATTTAGTTCCTAAAACATTGGTCTGATAAAAATCTTCCCATGGCCCCCAAATAGTTGAAAGAGCCCCAGCATGAACGACCAGATCCATCCCCTTGCAAGCTTCTACCACATCCTCAACTTTCGTCAGATTCCCTTGAAAAAAACTGACCGAAGAATTCTCTAAAGAGTGACCAACTTTTCTATTTCTGCCAAAAGCTCGAACCTGATAACCATGCTCGACTAATTCTTCTACAACATATTTACCCAAGAAACCAGTGGCTCCTGTAACTAATACTTTTTTCATCATTCTTTCTCCTTATCTGCTAACAGACGGTGGATTTCGCTCTCTAAAATTTCCGTCGGGTTATAAGACAGCGCAGCTTGGCGCAAAGTCTCTAATTCTGGCCAATTTTCTTTAGCTAACAACTCCTCAAAGGCTTGTCCAATGGCCTTGCTATTATCTCTTTTAGCTGTGAAAGCAACACCGGCCTCAACCCCACGAACGGCATAATCAAATTGGTCATAATCATGAGGCAATATCAAAGCTGGTTTACCATAAATAATGCATTGATAAAAAATCCCAGCTCCCCCATGATGAATCACATAATCCATCTGGGGAATGTACTCCTTATAAGGTAGATAAGAAACTACGGAAAGGTTCTCCATGAGATTTTCACATTGGAAGGCCTCTCCACCTACACCACGAGTTACAAAAAAGTGACAATCAGGATGAGCTTTTGCAAGTTGCGTAGCTTGATAAATAAGATTTTCTTTGGCCCAAGCTAGTTGTGTCCCACAAGTCACCAAAACTTTCTTTCGATCCATAAAAGGAGACAAATCTAAAGGATAATCCTCTCCTGCCTCAACTGAAGCACCAGAAGGACCAATCCACTTGTAGTGTTTTGGAAATCCCTTTTTTAATTCTACTTCTTTCATACCAATACCAAGGATTGAATATGGAGAATAAATAGTCTCTTGGTCCAGATGATTATAGAGTCTAAAATTATATCTCTTTAAACGATCACGTAATAAAAAAGATACAATCCGTTTCACTAACCGAGTTGCTTTTCTACCTAAAAATTGTACTGAAACTTGCCAGCCATTCTTGGGACTTCCCATTCCACCGATTAGACAAGGCGGGCCATCAGTAGTCTCTAAAACAAATTGTGTAGCCATGGTGGTTATCCAAGGAATACCAAGTTGATTAGCTACAAGGCCACCAGATAGTGTGATAAAGTCCACTATAACAATATCCGGACGATGATTTGTCCATTCTTGGATTAATTGGTCCGAAACTAGGTTTATCAAATCAAGACTAGCAGACAACTGCCGATAGGCTGAAATAATTCCTAACTGCTCCTTATTGTTGGCAGCTTTTTCAAATTCCTTTACGTGTCCTTCTAAAATGGGAAGAACTTGAAAACCAACCGCCTCTGCAACAGCCTTTTTCTGGGGACCTGTAAATAAACGAATCTCATACTGAGGATTGTCTAATAGAGGTAGTAATAAATTCATAGTTGGATACAAATGTCCACTTAAAGGAACAATCACAACATCGATTTTGATTTTCTTCATAATCCTAGCATATCAAATTTTCCAAAAAAGAACTATCACAAGGATAGTTCTTCTTAAATATTATTGGTTTTAAATCATAGGAATAGTATTTGATTTCCTAATACATTATTTAAATTTTCGGGAGGAATTCATAATGTAAGAATCTTAAATTTACTATCCCTAAAAAAATTCAAAAGTAGCTTTGCTTAGAACAATTCCTTATAGAAAGCAATGGTTTCTTCCAAAGTTGGCATGAATGGATTACCTGGTGCACAAGCATCAATCAAGGCATTCTTAGAAAGGTATTCAAAGTCAAAGTCTTTTTCTTCGATACCAAGTTCTGTCAATTTCTTAGGAATACCGACAGTTTCAGAAAGTTTTTCAATTTCAGAAATAGCATAAGCAGCACATTCTTCATCTGATTTTCCTTCGATTTGCATACCCAAGGCCTTAGCAACATTACGGAAGGCTACAGGTACACGTTTGGCATTTTCACGCTCAACGACTGGCAAAAGCATAGCACAGCAAACGCCATGAGGCAAGTTATAGACAGCACCCAATTGGTGAGCCATTGAGTGAACATAGCCGAGTCCAGCATTGTTAAAGCTCATTCCTCCAAGGAAGATAGCATTAACCATACCTTCACGAGCTTCGATGTCGTGTCCGTTTTCTACTGCACGTGGAAGATATTCTTTGATCAGCTCGATAGCTCCGATAGAGAGTTTCTTAGTCACATCATAAGCACCTGGTGTTACCAAAGCTTCAACAGCATGAGTAAGAGCATCCATACCAGTAGCAGCAGTCAAAGCTTGAGGTTTTGAAACCATCAATTCAGGGTCATTAACAGAGATAAGAGCAAGACTGTTCTTATCAACCATTACCATTTTAACCTTACGTTCTTCATCAGTGATAACGTAGTTAATGGTAATTTCTGCTGATGTACCTGCAGTAGTATTGATAGCGACAACTGGAAGACCTTTTTGAGCAGACTTATGCAAACCTTCATAATCCTGCGGTTTACCACCATTCGTCGCGATTACAGAAATACAGCTAGCTGCATCCTGTGGAGAGCCACCACCGATCGAGATAATAAAGTCACAGTTGTGCTCTTTCAAAGCAGCAACCCCATCCATAACATTTTTACAACTAGGGTTCGGTTCAACATCACTAAAGATAACGTAAGCAATTCCTTCATCATCTAAAGGTTTTAAAATTTTTGGCAAGATATCACTTGATTCAATAAATTTATCTGTTACCAAAAGAGCCTTACTATAACCCAACTCCTTAACATAAGGCCCAACTTCATTTACCACACCTTTACCAATAAGGTTAACTGCTGGAACGTAAAATGTTGCCATATTTTATCCTCCTTGCGTTTTTCACGCTATATATTTAGGTTAATTATATAATATATTTTCTGTATTTTCAAATATTTGTGATTTTTTTAACAAATAGGAGATTGAAAAAATATTTTAATAAAATTTCATAAGGAACAGATAACCAGACAAATTTGAGATGGATTATTTTATTGAAAAAAAATGGCTCTATAATTTCTGTAATGGGTAAAACCACCGTAGGAATTATGGAGCCTATTTTGTTGTAGAAAAAAAGCCTCATATGACCTATAATGAAAAGCGACAAAACAACTCATTAGAAAGATTCATATGAAACAATTACATTTTATCACAAAACTCCTTGATATCAAAGACCCTAACATCAAGTTTCTAGATATCGTCAATATGGATACACACAAGGAAATCATCGCTAAACTGGACTATGACGCCCCGTCTTGCCCTGATTGTGGAAATCAAATGAAGAAATATGATTTTCAAAAACTGTCTAAGATTCCTTACCTTGAAACGACGGGCATGCCTACTAGAATTCGCCTTAGAAAGAGTCGATTCAAGTGCTATCATTGCTCGAAAATGGCTGTCGCTGAGACCTCTCTCGTCAAGAAAAAACACCAAATTCCTCGTATTATCAACCAAAAGATTGCTCAAAAGTTGATTGAAAAGACTTCTATGACTGATATTGCCCATCAGCTATCCATTTCAACTTCAACTGTTATTCGTAAGCTCAATGACTTTCACTTTAAGCATGATTTTTCTCGTCTTCCAGAGATTATGTCTTGGGATGAGTATGCCTTTACCAAGGGAAAGATGAGCTTTATTGCACAAGATTTTGACAAGCTCAATATCATCACCCTTCTTGAAGGAAGAACACAAGCTATCATCCGCAATCACTTTCTTCGCTACGATAGAGCTGTTCGCTATCAGGTGAAAATCATTACTATGGATATGTTTAGCCCTTACTATGACTTAGCTAGACAACTTTTTCCGTGTGCTAAAATCGTTTTGGATCGTTTTCACATTGTTCAACATCTTAGCCGAGCTATGAGTCGGGTTCGTGTCCAAATCATAAATCAATTTGATCGAAAATCTCATGAATACAAGGCTATCAAGCGGTATTGGAAACTCATCCAACAAGATAGTCGTAAACTCAGCGATAAACGATTTTATCACCCTACTTTTCGCATGCACTTAACGAATAAAGAGATTCTAGACAAGCTTTTGAGCTATTCAGAAGAGTTGAAACACCACTATAATCTCATCAAACTTATCAAACGAAATGCTTTTGGCTTCCGGAACTTTGAAAACTTTAAAACCAGAATCCTCATTGCTTTGAACATAAAAAAGGGGCTCTATAATATTTGTAGTGGGTAAATCCCCTATGGATATTATGGAGCCTATTTTTGTGTAGAAAAAAAGTCCCATATGACCTATAATGAAAAGCGATCAAACAACTCATTAGAAAGAATCATATGGAACAATTACATTTTATCACAAAACTGCTCGATATCAAAGACCCTAATATCCAGATTCTAGACATCATCAATATGAATACCTACAAAGAAATCATCGCTAAACTGGACTACGACGCCCCATCTTGCCCTGATTGCGGAAGTCAAATGAAGAAATATGACTTTCAAAAACATTCTAAGATTCCTTACCTCGAAACGACTGGTATGCCTACCAGAATTCTTCTGAAAAAGCGTCGATTCAAGTGCTATCATTGCTCGAAAATGATGGTCGCCGAAACCTCTCTCGTCAAGAAGAATCATCAAATTCCTCGTATTATCAACCAAAAGATTGCTCAAAAGTTAATTGAAAAGACTTCTATGACTGATATTGCACATCAGCTATCCATTTCAACTTCAACTGTCATTCGTAAGCTCAATGACTTTCACTTTAAGCATGATTTTTCTTGTCTTCCAGAGATTATGTCTTGGGACGAGTATGCCTTTACCAAGGGAAAGATGAGTTTTATCGCACAAGATTTTGATCAGCTCAATATCATTACTGTTCTTGAGGGAAGAACACAAGCTATCATCCGCAATCACTTTCTTCGCTACGATAGAGCAGTCCGATGTCGAGTGAAAATCATTACTATGGATATGTTTAGTCCTTACTATGCCTTAGCTAAACAGCTTTTTCCATGTGCTAAAATCGTTCTAGATCGTTTTCACATTGTTCAACATCTTAGCCGAGCTATGAGTCGGGTTCGTGTCCAAATCATGAATCAATTTGATCGAAAATCTCATAAATACAAGGCCATCAAGCGCTATTGGAAACTAATCCAACAAGATAGTCGTAAACTCAGCGATAAACGATTTTATCGCCCTACTTTTCGCATGCACTTAACGAATAAAGAAATTCTAGACAAGCTTTTGAGCTATTCCGAAGACTTGAAACACCACTATAATCTCTATCAGCTCTTGCTTTTTCACTTTCAGAATAAAGAGCCTGACAAATTTTTCGGACTTATTGAGGAAAATCTAAAGCAGGTTCATCCTCTTTTTCAGACTGTCTTGAAAACCTTCCTCAAGGTTAAAGAAAAGATTGTCAACGCCCTTCAATTACCTTATTCCAACGCCAAATTGGAAGCAACCAATAATCTCATTAAACTCATCAAACGAAATGCTTTTGGTTTTAGGAACTTTGATAACTTTAAGAAACGAATTTTCATCGCTCTGAATATAAAAATGGAGAGGACAATCGTTGTCCTCTCCAGATGTTAGCTTTTTATTCAACCCACTACAGTTGACAGAGAGCCTAAAAAAAGAACAACCAGTGTTCTTACTCTGTAATATCAATCGGGAAGACAGGATTCGAACCTGCGACACCTTGGTCCCAAACCAAGTACTCTACCAAGCTGAGCTACTTCCCGAGTTAAATAGAAAAAATGCACCCTAGAGGAGTCGAACCTCTAACCGCCTGATTCGTAGTCAGGTACTCTATCCAGTTGAGCTAAGGGTGCTCATTATATGCCGAGGACCGGGATCGAACCGGTACGATCGTTACCAATCGCAGGATTTTAAGTCCTGTGCGTCTGCCAGTTCCGCCACCCCGGCCTCTCTAAGCGAACGACGGGATTCGAACCCGCGACCCCCACCTTGGCAAGGTGGTGTTCTACCACTGAACTACGTTCGCATCGACCTCTTGGTTATATTAAAAAAATGCCGGCTACATGACTTGAACACGCGACCCTCTGATTACAAATCAGATGCTCTACCAACTGAGCTAAGCCGGCTTATTTCTATTATGCGGGTTAAGGGACTTGAACCCCCACGCCGTTAAGCGCCAGATCCTAAATCTGGTGCGTCTGCCAATTCCGCCAAACCCGCAATGATGACCCGTACTGGGCTCGAACCAGTGACCCATTGATTAAAAGTCAATTGCTCTACCAACTGAGCTAACGAGTCTAAAATAACTTACGTTATCTTAAACGGTCCCGACGGGAATCGAACCCGCGATCTTCGCCGTGACAGGGCGACGTGATAACCGCTACACTACGGGACCTATGGGAGTTAACGGGATCGAACCGCTGACCCTCTGCTTGTAAGGCAGATGCTCTCCCAGCTGAGCTAAACTCCCTTTAGCTAAGCGACTTCCTTATCTCACAGGGGGCAACCCCCAACTACTTCCGG
>NZ_JASHBX010000022.1:0-18192 GCF_047464415.1 Streptococcus infantis
TGGCTTGAACACCTTTATTGTATCGCGTTTGGAGTTTTTTTGGTATAACCTTCGACGCGCACCCGCATAGCGGGTGGTTTATTTGTCTCGCACCTAACGGAGCGAGACGGACTGAAAGTCACATAATTAAAAAGCTAGAGTTCCGCAATTGGAAACCTCTAGCTTTTTTGTGGTTGAGAACTATTTTGTCCAAGGCTCTTAAAACAACCTTATAAAAATGACAAATTTTATCCCTTTTAGCGTTCACGTTTACGTTGAATTGTAAATCCTAAAATTAATCCCAAAATAGTATATCCACCGAGAGCTATCTGACGTTCCACTCGAGAATAACTACCAGTATTTGGTAACTCCTGTTTAGTCGCATCTTTTCTACTAAACGTAGGTAATATTTGAGATGGCGTGTCATTCGGTCTAGCACCAGCATGTTTTGGACTTGTCTTATAACCATTCAATTCGGCATTCAAATCAAAAGCTGGAAGTTCTGTCAGTGTTACAGTTGGTGTGTCAACTGTTGTGGCACCAATTCCATCTTCATTTTGGGTCACTTTGTAACCATTCAATTCACCGTTTAGGTCAAAAGCTGGAAGTTCTGTTGGTGTCACAGTTGGTGCGTCAACTGTTGTAGCACCAATTCCATCTTCATTTTGAGTCACTTTATAACCGTTCAATTCGGCATTCAAATCAAAAGCTGGAAGTTCTTCAACACTTGGTGTTTCACGCGTAACTGCAGAAACTACACCTGTTGTGTCTTGATAAACTGCAAGAGCTTTGTCAATTGCAAGAATATCAGTCAAACGTTGAACATTAGATTTAGCGTCAGAAAGTGCTTTTTGGGCTTGTGTAAGCGCAACTTTTGCGTCCGCCACACGTTTGTCGGCAGCTGCTTTATCTTCTTCAGCCTTAGCCAATTTAGCATTCAAGTCACCCAATTGGCCTTGCAGGTGAGCTGCCTTATCACGAGCCTCAGTTGCTTTATTGATTTCACCTTGGACAGCCGCTACGCGTCCAGTCAAATGTTTGACGTAATTTGTAGCACGGTCAGCTGCAACTTTCTTTTCTTCAAGAGTTTCTGTAGTTGCTTGGGCAGCTAACTTAGCAGTCGCAAGAGTTGAAGTTGCCTTGTTTAATTCGTTTGTTGCAGTTGTAATAGCCGCAGCACGTTGTTCTTGACTACGTGTAGCCGCTGACAACTTGCCAGCTAATGCAGTTTGTCGCGCTACAAGTGCGTTTCGTTCATCTTCTTGGTGTTCTTTGAGAGCTTTTAGGTCATTTAAATCGCGTACAAGAGAGCTGTTATCACCTTCTTGTTTGTGAGTCACAAATACAAAGTGGTGGTCAGCAATGAATTTCATTTTACGACCGTAGAAAGTTGGATTTAGTGCATCATCTTTGAAGTTATGGATGTTATCCCAGAATTTCTTGCTGGACTCACTTTCTTCTTCAAGATATGTTGCGCCGTCTTCATCAGTTGAATATGTGCTACCAGTATGTGCATTATTTTCAAATGCGGCATAGCGTGATGTATCATTAGAACCCACAATATTAGCAAGTGCTAGACCCATCTTACCACCCATAGGCGCTAGAAGTGAACGGCGATGCCCGTGATTGGCACCTGTTACGTTTGTGTATTCATCATACCATCTAAGTAGCATATCGTAAGCTAACGTTTCATTTGTTTCAATTCGATTAAAATGGATATATCCATCTTCGGAAGATGTAAACTCTCCGAAACCATCGCTGGCATTTTCGAGACCTTTTTCATTTTTATCCCCTGGCGCAGTCAATGTTGTTTTATGACTCAACTTATCATTGCGTTGCATTTCGTTAGCACGTTGTTGCGCATAATCCAAGTACGCGTCATCCACTTGCATATTACCTGCGACACCGTTTGCTTCACGTAATTCATTCAACAATTTAACAAATGCTTGAGACAATCCGCGGTTATCCACTTTATAGCGGAACACTGGTTGTTTCTTGAATGTATGATTTACAACATCATATGGTGCGTTACGGTAGTCTTCGAGTGCTTTTTGGAAATCCAACATATCTTGAGTCGCTTCGATTTCAACAATTTTAACACCTTGGAAGTTTACAGGTTCCATTGTCGGGTTACCTGATGCATCTTTTGGTGCATTGTTGCGGTTATGCTCGTAATCCATAAGATTGTCATGAGCTACTGCATTACGTTCAGATGGATTTAAATCAATCGTTTTGATAATTGGTTTGTAATTATCCACTTCTTGTTGTTTGGCATCAATGAGACTAATCGTTGCAGCAATTTGTGTAGATTTTGCAGTCACTTGACTATTAACATCATCCAATTCTTTTTGGATTTCTTTAGGGTCTTGACTAGTTGTCGCAGTTGCTTGGTTCAAAGCAGCTTTCTTGTCTTCGACAGTTCTCTCTGCTAATGTGACAGCTTTTGTAGCGTCGTCATGTGCACCTTGAGCGGCTACAAATTCATCTTTTGCAGTTTGCTCAGCAGTCTTTGCACTTGATAGTTCGGCATTGAGTTCTGATTTTTGTTCAGTTTTAGTTTCAATCACCTTGTTTTGTTCTTCGACAATTACAGCTGCATTTTGTGCAGTTTTGACATCTTCTTTGGCATCTGTAACAGCTCGTGTAGCGGTTGATTGTTGTTCTTCGGCAGTTTTTACATCATTAGTCTTTTGGTCAACTGTTGATTGCGCTGATTTAGCAACTTCTTGAGCCTTAGTCAAATCTTGACCAGTAACTGGTGTTTTGTGTGTAGTTGTTGATTCTATTGGTTGTGTAAGTTCATCCGCTTGAACAGCAGTATTAACAACATCGGCACCGACAAGAACGGAAGTTAAAGCAGCACCTAATAAAATATCTTTCTTTTGCATATATTCTCCTAGTATAAAATTCAAAATGATTCAATTCCACATTATAACCTGTTCTCCAAAGAGAAACAAAGTTCGGTATTATAAATCTCTCATTATCTATTTTCTACAATCCTATGATGAGTCCTAGTCTCTAATAATTGAATTGTCTGAATTACAGATTGATAGAGAACATTATCTTGGATAGTAGCTAAACTACTTTGCATCACTTCTTGATTGTATTCCACTCTTTCACGGTGTTTTTCTTCCGCCAGTAAATTAGCTGCTTCTTTAAAGTTATCCGCTCTATAAGTTTCTAGATAACTATATAAGAGATACAGGTCATCCATATTAAAATAATCTTCTGGAATTTTTCCTTTATAGTCAAGGAACTGCTTATCTCTCGACAGTGCTACACCTTTTTGGCGATATTTGTTAGAAGCATCATTATCATAAGCATTTGAAAATTCCTTCTTGGCAGAATGATTATAAAATGCTTTTACAATAGCAAAAATAGGATAAAACGCAAACTGTAACAAAGCATAAGCTATAGCTATATGGAAAGTAAATATAGTTGGCACTAAACTGTCTTTAATCGACTTATACATAAAACCTATTATAAGAATGCTGATGATAATTATGTTAAATACTTTTTTAATTCTATAATATTTATCCATAATGCCATCATAGGCTTTATTTTGTTCAGCCGAAATAGCCTGCTCCAAATCCGATACTGTTTTTAAAACTTGAAAACAATACCCAAACATATAAAGCAATTCTTCCCTATTATATCTATTCATATTGGTTTAATGTTCCCCTATAGCCATAATCCGATTTTTGAGTATATTTATCATACAACTATCTATTATACCCCCCCCCCCGAATGCCTTTGTCAAGGGATTTCTATTACTTTTAATAAAATATTTTATTGCCATCTACTAGATTTTTGTTATCTGAAAAAGATTGATATCTAGTGTGTCACAACACTCAAAACTGAGCAAAAAAATAGGTTCATTTAAAAATTATTGTTTAAAATCATTACTTTTAGTTTCAATCACTAGCAAATCTGATTTGATTGCATAAAATTCACCAATCAATCTAAGAATCTGAAACATATAGTTAGATAAACCACCATCTAATTTTCTTAAACAACACAAAAGAGGCTGGGAAAAAAGGCTTTAAAATCATAACCACCTGTCAAACGGGTGGTTTGCACCAGGGTTATAAGCTCAATTACCAGCCAGCGCCTAAAGACGCTGGCTTTTACCTTGTTCAAGCCTCCATTGCTCTTGACTCGTCACTTGCCTCTAGCAGACCTCCTCAATGTCGAAGAAGAGCTCACTCGTCTCGACAAGGAACTGGATAAATGGCAAAAAGAACTGGATATGGTCGACAAGAAGCTCTCTAACGAACGAATACCAAATCAGAAGTCGTCCAAAAAGAACGCGACAAACAAGCCGACTACCAAGCTAAATACGACGCGACAGTCGCACGTATTGATGAGATGAAGAAGTTGGTGAAATAAACATAGAAAAATCTCTTAGATCCATTTCTAAGAGATTTTTTCTTTCTCCCCCTCACAACCAGCCTTCTTCTTCGGCAGTTTTGGCTGCTTCAGTTCGGTTGCTGGCGCCTAATTTGGAGAGGATATTGGTCATGTAATTACGGACGGTGCCGTTTGAGAGGTAGAGCTTATCCGCAATTTCTTGGTTGGAGAGACCTTGCGCTACTTCATGTAGAACAGCGACTTCTTGCTCGGTCAAGGGATTGGGATGGGTCATCATGACTTCCATCAGCTCGGGAGAATATTCCTTGCGTCCCTCTAACACCGTATGCAGGGTTTGCATGAGCTCGGCGATGCTTCGCTCTTTCAAGACATAGGCGTCGACTCCTGCTTTGACCGCTCGTTCAAAATAGCCTGGGCGTTTAAAGGTCGTAACGATAACCACCTTGGTTTCAGGCACTTCTTGTTTGATCCACTCGAGCGCTTCTAGTCCCGTCTTGACTGGCATTTCGACGTCAAGGATAGCAATATCTACTGCTTCTTTCCCCAAAACCTCGATAGCTTCAGCTCCATTTTTCGCCTGCAAGACAGTCTCCACATCTGGTTGAAAGCTTAAGAGCTGGCACATGGCATCTCTAAGCATACTTTGATCTTCTGCGACTAATACTTTCATCTACTTTCTCTCCTTATAAGGCAGATGCACGCGCACCTCTGTGGGATCTTTCAAACTGACCAGCTCTACTTGACCTGAGAAGGCTGCTGCACGGTCACGGACTGTATGGAGTTCATTTCCTTTTACAGTTGCAAATCCTTTCCCGTCATCTCTGACTGTCAGAACCAATTCCTGATCTGTACGTTCCAGTTTTAGATAGGCTTTTTTAGCTCTGGCATGCTTGATGATATTGGTCGCCAGTTCTAACAAAATCATAGCAGCTGTCGACTCCACATCTTGGGTCAAACTAGCCTTGTCCAACTGATTGTCAACCTGAACTTCAATCCCAGCAATCTCTAGCATCTTTTTGACAGTCTCAAGCTCTGAAGCTAAGGTCCGTGACTTCAGATTTTCCACAATGGTTCGCACCTCATTCATAGAATCCTTGCTGATCTGGTGAATTTCTTTTAATTCCTTTTCCACCTGTGGGTAAGCCTCCATCTGAAACAACTGCAAGGCCAAATCTGTCTTGACACTCAGCATAGCAAAAGTATGTCCCAAGCTATCATGCAAATCCTGACCGATACGACTGCGTTCGTTTTCAGCAAGCAATAGATTTATCTGGGCATTTTGCTTAGCCTGAGCTTCTTTCAAATCCTCCACAATCCGAATCCGAATCAAACCAAAAGTCATTAAATCGACAAAAGCAAGAATTACAAGTAGATAGAATAGAAACTCAACTTCGATTCTCTGAAAAATCAAAAGTTGGCCCACAACAAGGACTTGAGCAAGAAGAAAAGTCCAGACATGTAAAGACTTTAAACCACTTACGCTGAAATGATAACTTAAGAGATTGGATAGGAAAAAGAAAAACCAGATATAATTAACAGCAACAAAGGCAGTATTCCCAACTACATAAGTCAGCATGATCCCCCAGAAAAGCCAAGATAGGCGCTGGCTCTTAGTTGTTAAAATACCCAAATACGCCACTACAAATAGAATATCAATCAATAAATGCCAGGCAGAAAGCCACCCAGTAACTACAGGTAGGATGGGGAAAATCATAAAAATTAAACTGGCCCAATACATATAATCTATGCTTTTCAGTCTTTCAAGCATTAAGCATTCTCCTTATGACCTTTAAGGTAAATGGTCAAACCAAACAAAACTGCTGAAAAAACAAGTAGATAAACTGTGGCTGATAAATTGATGCCACCCTCGTTTAAGAAGGTCTTGAGCAACTCCATCAACTGATAGCTTGGTAGGCGCTTCCCGATTGCTTGCATCCAGTCTGGAAATAAAGAGACAGGCATCCAGAGTCCGCCTAAAACAGCCAAGCCAAAGTAAAGAAGATTGCCCACGACAGACATCAGCTGACTGGACGGTAAGAGAGTCAGGGTTAAGCCAAGTGCTACAAAAGCAACACTTCCTACTATCAGCAAGAACGCAGCCCCAATCCAGTTTCCAAGAGACATATCCACACCTCTTACAAAATGCCCAACTGAGAAAACAACCAGAATTGAGACCAAATAATCAACCATCATACTTGTTATCTTTGATAGATAATATTCTACCATATTTACAGGGCTATGACGTAATATTTTCTGCCAGTTGTTGATCTTGTCGGTATGTAAAACAACTGGAAATGAAAAGATAGCTGTCGACATCATGGAAAAAGCCGTCATGGAGATGAGGTAATCACGCATAAAATTAGCTGGTCCACCGGGTGTGTCCTGGTACATACCTGAAAAGAATAAATAGAAGGCTGTCGGCATCCCTACAGATAACAGATAATAGACTAATTGTCGTTTGGTCAATAGAAATTCTATCTTGTTTAGTGCGATCCATCGTTTCATCTTAGTCATCTCCCTTTTGTGTTTCTTCAAAGATTGTATCCAGCAAACTACGGTTATTGACTTCAATTTCTTGTATGCTACATCCTGCTTGCACTAATAGTTGCCAAAAAGCATCCGCTTCACGTGTGACTACTTGCAAAGCATCTTGTTTTTGTGACCAGTTTTCAACCAAGTTAGACTGCTCAATGACTTCCTTGTATGATAGAGGAAGGATAAAGTGCTTTTCAATCTCCTCACTGCGCATGGCTAGAGGTGTTGTATCGCGAATCAACTCTCCCTTATTCAAGACCAAGATTCGGTCCGCTGTATGTTCTACCTCTTCGATATAATGGGACGAATAGAGAATGGTGACTCCTTGGGATTTTAGGTCCTGGACAATTTCCCAAAAACGTTGACGGGTTGAAGTATCCATGGCCGCAGTTGGTTCATCTAAAAAGACAAGCTTTGGTCGCCCAATCAAGGTCAAGACAAAAGAGAAGAGACGCTTTTGCCCACCTGACAATTTTTCTGCCAATTGTTCTTTTTGTTGCTTGTCAAACTGCAATAGTTGATCGACTTCCTGATTGCTCAAGGGATTTGGATAAATACTTTGAAAGAAAGCAATCAACTCTTTGACCTTTAATTTCTGAACGATGACATTTTCTTGAGGAAGATAGGATCTAGTGTAGTCTAACTGAGAACTCGTCACCGGCAAGCCTTGGATGGATACTTGACCGCTTGTAACCAGTTTATCTCCAAGCAAACAGTCCAAGAGTGTTGTCTTTCCAGCACCATTGGGCCCAATCAAGGCGACGCATTCACCTTCAGCTACCTCAAAGGAAATATCCTTCAATATAGCCTTGCCCTTGATGTTTTTATTTAGGCTTTCTACCTTAATCATGTTCATGATATTCTCCTTTCAGCCACTCCTTTCCCATCGGAAAGGCGATAAAAATCATAAATCCTAGACCCCAGGCACCGCGAATGACTTGGTGAAGGAAGGCTTGATCAAACCAACCTGTAAACATTTCTACCAACCATACCACTAGTGATAGTCCAATAAAAAGATAGAGAATCGCTTTTTTCATTTTTCAAACTCCTTTTTCACATCTGAGACCAATTTCAAACCTTCTCGGATCAACCAAGACATGATTCCAAAACCTGCAAACAACTCCCAAGGAAAATGATAGAAGCCTTCATCCAATCCTGAAAACATGAGATAAGTCATGACTCCTGCTACTACTAAACTCATTGCGATAATTACTTTATGTTTCATTTTTTTCTTCCTCCATTTGATACATCTAGTATAATTCTTTGAAGGTAGAATCACTAGAAGCTTCTGTCATGAGGAGATATGACAAATGTCATTAAAAATGATGGAACAGAAATTACTAGATTGGATTGATTTTCTAGCACCTATCAGCTACTGGGTCCAAAACTCATTGCAAACCAAAAAGATCGGGAATCTTTTCCCGACCTCTTTCGTTTTCTATTTCATTCTTATTCCACACTGAAAAGATATGGATACACTGGTTGTTGACCTTGGTGGATTTCTACTTCAACATCTTCGAATTCTTCTGCGATTTCTTGGGCGATTTGGTTAGCCAATTCTTCACTTCCATCTTCACCAATATAGAAGGTTACGATTTCACTGTCTTCATCCAACATATGTTTCAAAGTTTCAGTCAGAGTTTGGTGCATATCAGGGTTTGATACGAGGATCTTACCATCAACCATACCCAGATTGTCATTTTCATGGATTTCCAAACCATCGATAGTCGTGTCGCGAACGGCTGTTGTTACACTACCACTAACGACATCGCCAAGGGCTGCAGTCATGCGTTCTTTATTTTCTTCGATAGACTTACTTGGATCGAAGGCAAGAAGACTAGTCAATCCTTGAGGAAGAGTACGTGCTTCTACCACTACTGCTGGTTGTTCCAATACCTCTGCAGCAGATTGTGCTGCCATAAAGATATTTTTGTTGTTTGGCAAGAAGATGATGTTGCGAGCATTCACTTGCTCTACAGCCTTGATAAAGTCTTCTGTCGAAGGGTTCATGGTTTGTCCACCTTCGATAACATAGTCCACACCTTGAGCACGGAAAATGTCTGCCAAGCCTTGTCCAGCTACTACTGCGATAAGGGCGTATTCTTTTTCTTCAGCTGGTTTGCTGACTTGAGCTGCTTCTTTTTCCACTTGTGCTTCGTGTTGGTTACGCATGTTATCGACTTTAACCTTAACCAAGCTACCATATTTAAGACCTTCTTGCATAACAAGACCTGGATCTTCTGTATGGACGTGAACTTTAACGATTTCATCGTCGTTAACAACGAGTAATGAATCCCCAAGTTCGTTCAAGTAGTTACGGAATTCTTCGTAGTCAAACTCTTTAGCATAAGTTGGGCCTTGTTTAAGAGCAACCATGATCTCCGTACAGTAACCAAAGGTGATGTCTTCTGTTGCCACATGTCCAGCTACAGACTTGTGGTGTTCAGCATTGATCATTTCACTCATATTCGCTGGAGTCGCTACAAAGTCTTCAGACGCACTATATTCACCAGTAAGAGCTGAAAGGAATCCTTCATAGATAAAGACCAAACCTTGACCACCTGAGTCCACAACACCAACTTCCTTCAAGACTGGAAGCATGTCTGGAGTCTTAGCAAGGGCTGTTTTAGCTCCTTCCAAGGCTGCACGCATAACCTCAATAGCATCGTCTGTCTGCTCGGCTTTTTTCTTAGCACCGATGGCAGCACCACGTGATACAGTCAAGATTGTTCCTTCAACTGGCTTCATAACAGCCTTGTAGGCTACTTCAACACCAGATTGGAAGGCAAGAGCTAGGTCTTTTCCTGTTAACTCTTCTTTGGTTTTGATGGCTTGTGAGAATCCGCGGAAAAGCTGAGAAGTGATAACTCCTGAGTTCCCACGCGCACCCATCAACAGACCTTTAGCCAAGATACTTGCAGCCTCACCAACTGTTGAAGCTGGTTTGTCTGCTACTTCTTTAGCACCATTTTCGATAGTCATTCCCATGTTTGTTCCTGTATCTCCATCTGGAACTGGGAAGACGTTCAATGAGTTGACATATTCGGCTTGCTTGTTCAAACGAGTAGATGCAGCCTGTACCATTTCTTGAAATAAGCTTGTAGTAATATTTGACACGATTATTCTCCTACAACTTTGATATTTTGAATGTAGACATTTACAGTTTGAGCAGTGATGCCAAGTTGGTTTTCCAAACTAAAGCGTACACGCTCTTGGATGTTTTTTGAGACTTCACTAATCTTAGTTCCGTAGCTCAACACGGTATATACATCAACTGCAATGCTACCATCTTCGGCCGCTTTTACAACGACACCTTTAGAATAATTTTCCTTCCCAAGGAGGGCTTGGAAATTATCTTTGAGGGCTTTCTTACTTGCCATACCGACCACACCAAAAATCTCAGTTGCTGCACCGCCTACAACGGTAGCAATCACTTCATCTGTTAGTTCGATTTGACCATCTTTTGTATTAATTTTTACAGTCATTTTTTCTACCTCAACTAGTTGATACTCTATTTTATCATATTTCAAGCCAAGTGTAAAAGCAGAATACTGTATCGGCGGATATTTGCTCCTTTGACGAGACTTTTTGAACTCAGAGCAAAAGAAAAAGACCTGATGGCCTTTTACTCTTTATTAAACGCGTTCTACTTTACCTGATTTCAAAGCACGAGCTGAAGCCCAAACTTTTTTAGGTTTACCATCGATAAGTACAGTAACTTTTTGAAGGTTTGGTTTTACGGCACGTTTTGTTTGGTTCATCGCGTGTGAACGGTTGTTTCCTGATACAGTCTTACGACCTGTAAAGTAACATACTTTAGCCATTTGTGTTTTCCTCCTATTAGATCTAATATAGCGGATGTGCTAGCACCACATACTGTACTATGTTATCACACTTTCTCTGTTTTGGCAAGGGGATTGGAAGATTTTTTTATTTAACGTAAACAACTCCTAGTTTCCCAAAAGCTACATCTCCACGGATAATCAAGGTTTTGCTGGTTGGGGCTACAGGGGCATCTGCCTTGGCTGCTCCACAAAAAGTCTCTACCTTTAGATCTACTCTCCAGTGTTGAGGCACGTAGATAACTGCATTCCCAAATCCGACTTCGATATTCAGAGTAGCAAAATCACCTAACATCTCTGCATTGTCATAATAGATTTTGGCATTCCCAAATCCGACCTCAAACTCATCTTCTACTAATTCTTGGTCTTGCTTGTAAAATGTACCCGCCCCAAAAGCGACTTCCTTGTCTGTCAGAATGGTCTTTTCACTGTCATACCACCATTTTTTTCCATTCCAAGTTCTGTTAGAATGAGTGAGTGCGCTGACACCCATTACGATTAAAATACTTGCCCAGAACAATGATTGATTGGGAATCGGTAAAATATCATAAAAATGATTGGCTATCATGAGGGCCACTAGGGCTGTAAAGGAGGCTGAAGTGAAATGACGACGAAGCAATGCTTCAATTGATTGATAGGCAAAAAATCCAATACCAATCAAAGGCCAAATGTGCCCTCCCAGAGAAGGGATTCCAAAATTCCCCTGCAATAACACTAAAGCTGCCAATACTAGCAACACAATACCAAATACTTTCTTTTTCATCTTCTTACCTCATGTTTCTTAGATTTTCTTTTAGGAGGGATTGGTAGTGCCGTGACACATGAACCTCCTTGTGGGTCTGATAAAAGGAAATAGTGCCTGTCCCTGAGAAGGACTTGTCCACCGAGTAAACCTGCCGGATATTGGCAATGGTCGACTTGGATACCCGACTGAAATAGCGGGGCAGAATGGACTCCAACTCATAAAGCTTGAGTCGAACCTCGTAGGCTTCTTTCTGGGTATGAGCGTAAATCTTGCTACCTTCTGTCTCAAAAAAGAGAATTTCTGACAAGTCTAAGTAGTACTCACCCGTCCCCTTATAAAAGATCAACCTAGGAGCCTTGGTTTCTTGCAAGAGTCGTTGCAAATCAGCTATTTCATCTGTCAGGGCTGCAGCCTTGATGACAATCTCTGTCTCAGTTAATTCACTATCAATCTCGATTCGTAACTTCATCCTATCTCCTTTCTGCATCTACTATACCAAAGCCCAGAAGACTTTACAAGGGCAAAAAAGCAAGTGGTCACTTTTGACCCGTAAGTGGTTACGAGGCCAAGCCCACTTGCTTTGCATTTCACAAAATAAAGAAAAGAATTCCCCAAAGGAGCCCACAGGCATAGCCTACCAGAACATCCTTGGGATAATGAACGCCTCCTAAAACCCGCACAAGACCGAGAAGAGCTGATAAGACCAATAAAATCAACCCTGCAGGCAGATTTGCATGCACACAAGCCATGGAAATAATGGTTGCTGAAAAGACATGGCGACTGGGCATTGAATTGCCAGAACTGTCCTTGTCTAATAGTGGGACAATTCCCCAAGTCTCATAAGGTCGTGCTTGATTGATCCACTTACGAACTAGCGTCAATAGGACAAAGCCAGAAGCTGGCACTAAGATATAGGTGGCAAATTCTTTTCCCAATCCCTTACTCATAAAGCTTGTCCCCAACAAGGCCATGTAGGCTAGGGGAATCAGAACTGTCATCATGCGATTAAAAACTCGCATCAATTGTAATAGCTGTGGATGTTGAAGGAGACTTGATTTCCTTTTATCATACCACTCTTGATAGTTTTTCATGTCTATTTCTCATACTTTTCTAGGACCTGCTGAGTTGTTTTACCCTTGGCAAGCCAGTCCACTAATTTGTCCAGACGGCGGATTTCCTGCATCAGAGGGTCCTCAATTTCCTCAATACAAACACCACAAATCTTCCCTGTAATCGCCATCCGTTCAGGTGCATAAGACGGTGCCTGTCGAAAAAAATCTCCGTAGGTAAGGTCCCTATCCAGACAAGCAAGGATCTCACTCACTTCATAACCTGTCAGCCAACTGGTCACTTGATGAACGAACTCTGCCCTTCCACCCTTTCTCTCAACCTTTGCAATCAAGGCTGGATAGACAGTTGAAAATTTCATATTGTATAATTTATGACTCATACTTTCCTCTTTCTATTATACCAGTATAAAGAAGAAAAAGAAGGCCGTCAAGCCTTCTTTGGTTTTATTCTTCTACTTCATCTTCTGTAAATTGACTGTTGTAGAGGTCAGCATAGAAACCACTCTGAGCCATGAGCTCATCGTGATTGCCTTGCTCAATGATATTTCCATCTTTCATGACCAGGATTAAGTCCGCATTACGGATAGTTGACAAGCGATGGGCGATGACAAAGGATGTGCGTCCCTCCATCAAACGGTCCATAGCCTTTTGAATCAGCTCCTCCGTACGAGTATCGACTGAGGATGTTGCTTCGTCCAGAATCAAGAGCGGAGCATCCTTGATCAGAGCACGAGCAATGGTCAAGAGTTGTTTCTGTCCGACTGACAAGGTCACTGTATCATCCAAAACAGTATCGTATCCATCAGGTAAGGTTGTGATGAAGTGGTGGATTCCTACTGCTTTGGCAGCTTCAATCACACCTTCATCACTGATACCTGTTTGATTGTAGACGAGATTGTCACGAATGGTTCCTTCAAAGAGCCAGGTATCCTGCAAGACCATTGAAAAGGCATCGTGTACTTCTGAGCGCTTCATAGCCTTGGTATCCACACCGTCGATGCGGATGCTCCCCTTATCAATCTCATAGAATTTCATCAAGAGGTTAACAATGGTCGTCTTCCCAGCGCCAGTTGGTCCGACAATCGCGACCTTTTGACCTGCATGAGCTGTCGCAGAAAAGTCATGAATGATCGTTCGCTCCGGTGTGTAGCCAAATGAAACTCTGTCGAAGATTACTTCACCCTTCATGTTGGTCAATTGTCTTTCCTTATGAGATTCATCTTCCATTTCCTCTTCACCTAGAAATTCGAAGACACGAGTCATGGCTGCACTAGCTTGTTGTAAGCTGGTAATTCCTTGGGCAATCTGTGATAAGGGTTGCGAGAAGGTTCGAACATAAACCATGAAGGCTACAATAATCCCGATACTGATATACCCTTCAAGAGCCAAGGCAGCACCGACGATAATGACTAGAACATAACTAAAGTTGCCTACAAAGACCATGGCAGGCATCATAATTCCAGAGATAAACTGAGATTTCCAGATACTATCATGTAGATTCTGATTCAAGCCTGCAAATGTATCTTTTGTTGGTTCCACAGCATTATAGCCGGTCACCACATTGTGGCCAGAGTACATTTCTTCTACATAGCCATTTACAGCTGCTAGGTTATTTTGTTGAGCTTTAAAGTAGCCCTGCGACTTGGCCATAATTATGGAAACCGCCGTAAATCCAACAAGGGTTGAAACAACGGTTACCAGTGCCAAAATCCAGTTCATACCAAACATAGTAATCAAAACAGCAATCAGTAAAAAGCTAGCTGAAAGAACTGTCCCAAGGCTTTGGTTAAGAGACTGAGCTGCTGTATCAACGTCATTAGTCACACGAGAAAGGGTGTCCCCTTGAGAATGACGGTCAAAATAAGCAAGTGGCAAGCGATTGATTTTCTCAGCAATAGCTGTCCGCAAACGTTTTGAGAAATGTTGGATACTAGTTGAAAAAATGTAGGCTTGCGTATAGTTCAGGATAATCCCAAGCACATAGAGGATAACCAAAAAGCTAGCAATACTTGAGACAGCCTCTAGGTCAATCTCTGTCATTAACCCATCTGAAATCAAATTGGTAATTTCTTTGATCTTAGTCGGTCCATAAACCGTGATAATACTTGAACAGATAGCCGCCACAACTGCGACTAGTAGAGGAAGTTGGAGACCTGCTAGAAAAGGTCTACACTGTTTCCATAAGGACATTTTCTTATTTTCCATGTTCCAATTCCTCCTTCGATAGTTGTGAATAGGCAATTTCTTGGTAAACTTCATTGTTTGCAAGAAGTTCCTTGTGGGTGCCTTGTCCCACGACTTTACCTTGATCCAAGACCAAGATCAGGTCTGCATCCATAATGGTTGAAATGCGTTGGGCAACGATTAACTTGGTCATGGATTGTGTTTTTTCAGCTAATTCTTGGCGCAAGATACGGTCTGTCTTATAGTCCAAGGCCGAGAATGAATCGTCAAAAATGAGAATTTCTGGCTTACGAGCCAAGGCACGCGCAATGGCCAAACGTTGTCTTTGTCCTCCTGAAAAGTTGGTCCCACCTTGGGCCACTTCCGAGTTTAGACCTGCTTCCTTATCTTCAATAAAGTTTTTAGACTGAGCCAACTCAAGAGCTTGCCACATAGCAGTCTCGCTTAGTGGGCTTTCTTGACTTTTACCGAAGTCTAGATTCCCCTTGACATCTCCTGAGAAGAGAACAGCTTTTTGTGGGATATAGCCGACTTTATTCCTCAAATCTTCCAAGTTATAATCCTGCACATTGACACCGTCTACTAGGATTTCCCCATCAGATACATCATAAAAACGAGGCAAGAGGTTCACAAGCGTAGATTTACCAGAACCAGTTGAGCCGATAAAGGCAATGGTTTGTCCTGCTTCTGCCTTGAAACTGACATGCTCCACAACCGCTTCTGAGTTTTTAGAGTAACGGAAGGTTACATCACGGAATTCCACTTGACCTTTTACAGATGAACCTGCCGTCTGTGGTTGACTAGGATTTTCAATAGAAGAATGCAAGTCTAGCACCTGATTGATACGACCTGCAGAAACCAAGGTACGAGGAAGGACGATAAAGAGAGCACCCATGAGCAAGAAGCCCATCACGACCTGCATGGCATAAGACATGAAGACCACCATATCACTAAAGAGTGGTAGACGGTCTGTCAGGCTAGCATCATTGATGATATAGGCACCAATCCAATAAATAGCTAGACTCAAGCCACTCGAAATCGCCATCATAATGGGATTCATAATAGCCATCAAACGGTTGACAAAGAGATTGAGACGAGTGACCTCATCATTGGCCTCTTCAAATTTCTTATCTTGATAATCTTCAGCATTGTAAGCACGAACCACTCGAATCCCTGTCAAGCTTTCACGAGTGATACTATTGAGTTTATCTGTCAATTTCTGGATGACAGATTGTTTTGGAAAGGCAAGCGTCATGAGAACAGTTGTCATCAGAACATTGACGATAACAGCAACCACTACTGCCCAGAGCCAGTATTCAGATTTGCCAAGGATTTTTCCAATGGCCCAGATAGCCATGATAGGACCACGAGTGACCACTTGGAGTCCCATAGTAAAGAGCATTTGAATCTGCGTAATATCATTGGTCGTCCGAGTCAAAAGACTAGGAATAGAGAAACGTTTGATCTCTGTCTGAGAGTAATCCAAGACACGATTAAAAATATCACTACGCAGATGAGCCGTGTAGGATGCTGCAACGCGAGCTGCAAAAAATCCAACTGTCACAGATGATAGAAAAGCCAAAAGCGACAAACCCATCATCTTAATAGCTGGTGACCAAAGTGCATCCAACTGTGTCCCTGGCGTTCCTATCAATGCAGTAATTTCTGAAATGTAAGTCGGTACTTCTAACTCTAGATAGACCGAGCAACAGGTAAAGAGAACAGTCACTATGATCATACCCCACTCTTTTCCTGTAATACGCTTAGCGAGTTTCTTCATTCTTACCTCCAATTTTTTCTACATTAGCTTGAAGTCGTTCCAGAACTTCTTCAAAAATAGCGAGTTTTTCTTCGGAAACACCTTCAAGTAAGCTGCGGTCAATTCGATTAAAGAAAGACTTGACCTGCTTCATTTGAGAGCGAGATTTTTCAGTCAAATGAACAAATTTTGCTCGTTTATCACTTGGACTTGCCTCCAACTCTACCAAACCATTTTGCACCATGCGCTTGACTAAATTACTAGCAACTGACTTGGTGACATTGAGTTCTTGTTCAATATCCTTAATGAGCGTCAACTCTTGATCATGCTCACGACGATCTAAAAAACGGAGGACCTGTCCTTGCGGTCCACCCATAAATTCAATACCACAACGCTTGGCTTCCTTTTGCACCATGAGGTGAACCTGATGCCCAAAACGTTTAAAGACCAACATCGGTTTATCCATGCTTTCTCCCTTCCAAATAAAAATAGTTCTCTTGCGAACAATTAAGTTTTCATGAGAACTATTTTATCATTTTCAAATAGGATGTCAAGAAAAAAGTTTCCTTGAGAACTATCTAAGCAGAAATTGACATAAGCTCTTATTTTATCTATAATAAACACTATCTCACAAAGATACGAATCCAGTTTACTAGAAATGAGAAATTCACACATGAAACAAAAAGAACAGAAACTCTTAGGAATCCTTGCCATCATCTTTGGAGCCCTGGCGCTTCTTGGTTCTTGGATACCTATCGTCAACATCCTATCATTTTTCCTTGCCATTGCCACTTTGATTTTAGGAGTTTTTGGCATCGCCCTCAATCTCAGAAACCGTAAAACATTGGCTATCATCGGGACAACCTTAGGTCTTATTTCCATTGTCCTTGTTTTAATAACTCAAGTTCTATCTACTAATGTCTTTACTGATTTCGCCAGAACCTTTAGTCACCCCTATAGAAACATCACTTCTTCAACTGATACTGAGGATTATGGTGAACTTCCTGATAGTAATACAGACGAGGGGGATGACGAGGAGGATACTGAATTCTTCACTTGGAGTCAGGAACAGTTCGATGCCTTGGTAGAAGGTGATACTTCTGATAGCGGGAAAGGTGGCAGCAACTACAAAGATATTATCAGGAAACACGGAATCCCAGATTCAGAAACAGATTCAGTTATGGGAGACTATGAAATAAAAAGAATCACCTATCTCTCCATCAGTTCAGATCCTAAGACAGTTGTGCTCACGTTTGTTAAGCAGGAAAATGGCCAGTTTCTTCTAATCCGTAAATTTGCTGTCGGACTGGACCGAAAAGAACAATCTGATTCTGGAGTGAAAGTTTAACATAACTAAAAAGGTGCCGGGAATAGCAATCGGTAGACCAAGTCTCGATTTCTAAACCCCAGCACCACGATATTTCCACAATCCATTGGATTATGGACAATTATAGATTACTAATAACGTTTTGAGCAAAAAAAATTTTTGTCTCTTTCCTGCCCCCTTTTGTCATCACAATCATAACCACCCGTCAAACGGGTGGTTTGTACCAGGGCTATAAGCCCAAATTACCAGCCAACGCCTAAAGACGCTGGCTTTCACGTTGTTCAAGCCTTATTGCTCTTGACTCGTCACTTGCCTCTTAAAGAGACATTGGTACTACTTACCACTATCCCTAAAGGGATCCTCATATTCTTTCACACTTA
>NZ_JASHBX010000023.1:0-17049 GCF_047464415.1 Streptococcus infantis
AGGCAAGTGACGAGTCAAGAGCAATAAGGCTTGAACAACGTGAAAGCCAGCGTCTTTAGGCGCTGGCTGGTAATTTGGGCTTATAGCCCTGGTACAAACCACCCGTTTGACGGGTGGTTATGATTTTGATAAAGAAAAGTCTCCCTAGTGAGTCACTAAGGAGAGAAATGGCTAAGATTCTTTTTTGAGTTGTTGATTTCGATACTGTCTGGGAGTTAACTGGAAGTGTTGTTTGAATTGTCGATTAAAATTTGAGAGGTTAGTAAAGCCGACCTGGCTTGCTATTTCTTGAACACTTTGGTTGGTCTGGATGAGTTTTTCGCAAGCTTTCTCCAGGCGCAATCGTATGAGATACTCCATACAACTTGTCCCAGTGTGTTGTTTGAAAATATTCATAAAGTGATTTTTGCTGTATCCAAATGTAGCAGCAAGCTGGTCAATTTGAATGGGCTCCGCATAGTGTTGCTCAAGATAGCTAATCATTTCTTTTAATTTCTGATATTTTTGATAGGTATCATCTGTATAGTGTCGATTGACATACCTGTACTTAAAGAGAAGATAGAGAAATTCATAGAGTTTTGCCTTTAAAAGGAGATCATAATAAATACTCTGCTCTTCAAGGATAGAAAAAAGAGATAAAAGACAATCGCGAATCGGTTCATAAGCATGATCATCTGGCGAAATCCGAGGAGTGAGATAAAAATGCCCAGAGTATATAGGTTGAATATAGCGTTGGCTAAAGCTGTCAATTTGACTTCTACCTAAGAAATCTAAATGAATACGAAAAACTGTTGAAATTTGTTCTTGATTTTCAATAGGGTAGATAGCGTGAGGAGAAGTTGGCTGAATTAGAAAAATATCACCTTCATGACTTTCAAAGCGCTCAGAGTTGATATAGAAGGTAGCAGTTCCTTTTTTGACATAGACAATTTCGAGTTCAGGATGCCAATGATAAATGGTATTAGAAGATTGCTTAGATAAGATTTGTTTTTCAAAATCATAGTGAAAATCAGATGGATTATCTCGTAAAAGTCTTGACTGCTGAGCCATGATAAAACCTCCCGATAAGCTATTTCTAGTTTTATTATACCAAAAAAACTTCCTTACATAGGAAGTTCTCTTTTTTAGCCTTTTTTCTTCATATAAAGGAAGTTAAGGAGAAGCCCCACAACTGCGAGAGCGATAGCAACGTAGAATGCGGCACTATAATTTCCATTGTTAGCTGCTGCCATTTGAACCGCAACTTTAGGTGCAAAAAATGCAGCTAAAGAATAACCTGTGAAGACGATACCGTAGTTGACTCCCTGATTAGCAGGTCCGTAGTTCTCCATGACAATAGATGGGAAGACACCCATAACACCGCCGAAGCAGATACCAAGGCCGATGATTCCTAGAGTAAAGCCAAATTGACCAGGGATGATTGTTAAGGAGAAGAGTGCCAATACAATGACAGAATAGATAATCAATAATGTTTTTGAACGACCGATTTTATCAGAGAGTGAACCCCAGATAAAGCGGCCACTAGAGTTTGCGATTGAATAAAGAGAGACATAGAGAGCTGCTGTACCAGCAGATAGTCCAAACATTGATTGACCAATTGGGGATGCTTGAGAGGCGATCATCAAGCCAGAAAAAGCACCGACAAAGAACATGCTGATAATGATGTAGAATAAAGGACTTTGTAGCATTTCTTTCCAGTTTTTATTGGCAGGTCCTTGTTTAGTTTGTACAGGAGCTTTCCAACCTGCTGGTTGGTAGCCACTTGGTGCCGCCTTGATGAAGAAAATGGCACAGATAATAACAACAATATAGACAAGTCCAATTGTTCGAAAAGCAAAGAAGGCATCTTGTTTTTGAATGAGACTACTTGCAACTGGTGACGCGATAACTGCAGCAAATCCCATACCTCCTGTTAGAATCCCAGAAGCTAAACCACGTTTATCAGGGAAGAGACGAAGAGAGTTTGAGAGGGCTCCTGAATAAGCAAATCCTTGACCAAGACCTGCCATCAAACCATAGGTCAAATAGAGCATAGCTGGTGAGCTTGCATAACCAGTTAGGAAAAAGCCACTAGCAAATAGAAGGGCACCAAGGGCGATTGTCCATTTTACATATCCCTTATCTACCAGATACCCTCCGAGAATCATAGGAATAGGTCCGATAGCTGAGTTGATGGCAAATGCAAGCATGATTTCGGACATAGACCAACCTGTTGAAGAACTTAGAGGTCCAGCGAAAACGGAAAAAGAATAGACAGCACCTGTACAGAGAAGAATAGCAGTTGATGCAGCTAAAACTTGCCAACGATTGAATGTCTCTTTCATAAAAAGACCCTCCTTTAACTTAATACATATTTTCACAAAGACTATAACATAGTTAAAAATGAGGGTCAATACTTTCTTGGAAAATATTGTTAATTTTTTCACTAACTTATACTAAACTAAGATAAACTGATAGAATAACACAATGTTTTAGGATTATCGATTTACATGATGGCCTAAAGTTGTATAATGATATTAAATCAAACAAATAAAGGGGGTAGCAAGATGAAATTAGTTGCTATCGTTGGAACAAATTCTGACCGCTCAACCAATCGGAAACTCTTGAAATTTATGCAAAAGCATTTTTCAGATAAAGCCGACATTGAAGTATTGGAGATCAAACAATTGCCAGCATTTAACGAGCCTGAGGACAAGCTAGCGCCTGCCGAAGTTCAAGCTTTTTCAGAAAAAATCCTTGCTGCAGATGGTGTGATTATCTCAACACCTGAGTACGACCACACTATACCAGCACCCTTGGCTTCAGCCTTGGAATGGATTGCCTATACCAGTCGCGCTTTGATTAACAAACCAACGATGATAGTCGGAGCTTCTCTTGGATTACTTGGAACATCTAGAGCCCAAGCGCACTTGCGTCAGATTCTTGATGCGCCTGAATTAAAAGCAAGAGTCATGCCAGGGACAGAATTTTTCCTAGGCCATTCTGAACAAGTGTTGGACGATGACTATAATTTGAACAATCCTGAAAAAGTTGCAGAGTTGGAAGAACATTTTGCAGAGTTCCAAAATTTTGTTGAACTAACAAAGGCTTTGGTCAAACCAGAAGATACAAATCGTAAGAAATCTTTCATCTGGGAAGAATGGTTGAAAGCATAAGTATTTCAAGAAAGGAGAACAATCCATGAAATTAGTAGCTATTGTTGGTACCAATGCCAAACAATCCTATAACCGTAGTTTGTTGCAATTTATGAAAAGACATTTTGCGTCAAAAGCCGACATTGAGATTTTAGAAATTACCGATGTACCGATGTTCAATGAAACAGATGATCAAACAGATACACCTGTTATTCAGAAGTTTAACGAGGCGATTTTAGAAGCTGATGGTGTCATCATCTCTACACCTGAACACAATCATACAATCCCATCAAGTTTAAATAGTTTGCTCGAATGGTTGTCTTTTAACATTCATCCACTAGATGGGAAGCCAACCATGATTGTCGGAGCTTCCTATGATGTTCAAGGCTCTTCACGTGCCCAACTTCATCTTCGTCAGATTCTTGATGCACCTGGAGTAAATGCAACAGTTATGCCAGGAAGTGAATTTTTACTTGGTCGAGCTCATCGAGCATTTGATGCAAATGGAGATCTGATAGATGAGCGAACTGTTGATTTCTTAGATAGCTGTTTCTATCGTTTCCTTCGCTTTGTATCTGTTGCAAACCAACTAAATCTTCCTGAAGAAATTCGATTTGAACCAGGAACTTACCATGTTACAACTGAAGGTCATAATGGTAAATTACCGATGGACGTTACAGTTTCTGAAGATCGTATTGAAAAAATTGAAATCGATTCTTCTGGAGAATCTTCAGGGATTGCAGATGTCGTCTTCACCCGTATTCCAGCAGAAATCATTGAGGGGCAAACCTTAAATGTTGATGCGGTATCAGGAGCTTCTGTGACTTCAAATGGTGTCTTGGACGGAGTTGCGCGTGCGGTTAAACAAGCTGGTGCAAATCCGGATGTTTTACGCAAACGTTCAAAAGCACCATCTGCCCTAGATAAAGAAGATAAAACCTATCAGGCAGACGTTGTCATCGTCGGAGGTGGAGGTGCTGGTTTAGCTGCGGCAGCTGCAGTCTTGCAAGCTGGTAAGAAGCCGATTGTTGTTGAGAAGTTCCCAGCAATTGGAGGAAATACTGTTCGTGCGGGTGGCCCAATGAATGCGCCAGATCCAGCATGGCAAGGAACCTTCGCAGCTCATCCAGGTGAGGCACATACGCTTCAAGAATTGATTGCGACAGATGAATCAACGATTGACCCAGAATATTTAGAGGACTTTAGAGCCTTGAAGGTTGAGGTTGAGAAGTATTTGCAAGATCCAAGCTATTTGTTTGATTCTACCTTACTTTACCGTATCCAAACTTATATCGGTGGAAAACGAAAAGATTTACAAGGACATGAAATTCATGGCCAATATGATTTGGTTTCTGTATTGACTGAACGTGCCCTAGAGTCTGTTCGCTGGTTGGAAGACATCGGTGTTGAATTTGTTCGTAGTGAAGTAACAATGCCAGTTGGAGCCCTTTGGCGCCGTGGCCATAAGCCGGTTCAACCAATGGGTTATGCCTTTATCTCAGTTCTACAAAAATATGTTCTAGAAAATGGAGGCAAGATATTGACGGACTCTCCAGTCAAAGAATTGCTTGTAGAAGATGGGGTTGTCAAAGGTGTCAGAGCAGAAGGCCGAAACGGTCAAACCATCATCGTTCATGCAGATGCCGTTGTTCTAGCTTCTGGAGGATTTGGTGCTAATACCAAGATGCTACAAAAATACAATACTTACTGGACCGAAATCGCAGATGATATTGCCACCTCTAATACACCAGCTGTAACAGGAGATGGAATCCTCTTAGGTCAAAGTGTAGGTGCAGATCTAGTGGGTATGGGCTTTAGTCAAATGATGCCAGTATCCGATCCAGTGACAGGAGCCCTTTTCTCAGGACTTCAAGTTCCTCCAGCTAACTTCATCATGGTAAATACTGAAGGTAAGCGGTTTGTAGATGAGTACGGTAGCAGAGACAAGCTATCTCAAGCAGCGATTGATAATGGTGGCTTGTTCTACTTGATTGCAGATGACCGCATCAAGGCAACAGCCTACAACACTAGCCAAGAAAAAATCGATGCCCAAGTTAAAGCAGGCACTCTCTACCGTGCAGATACGATAGAAGAGTTGGCGGTTCAGATTGGCATGGATCCACAGGTGTTAGCAGATACAATCAAGAAGTACAATTCTTATGTTGATGCAGGATTTGACCCTGAATTTAATAAGGGTAGTTTCGATCTCAAGTGTGAGGTTGCACCATTCTACGCAACACCAAGAAAACCTGCTGTTCACCATACAATGGGTGGACTCAAGATTGATACTTCAACACACGTTTTGAATGAACAAGGTCAGATTATTCCTGGTTTGTATGCTGCTGGAGAAGTCGCAGGAGGACTTCATGCAGGTAACCGTCTAGGAGGAAATTCACTTACGGATATCTTTACTTTTGGACGTATTGCAGGTCAAACAGCTGTTCAAGAAAATTGTTAATAATGGATTTAAAATCTTAAGCTAACTTTAAGCCTTCTCTTATATCATGTAGTTATTAAATAAAGACCTCCTAACTTTATTTAATAGAAATCCTAAACTTTTCTTTTTCATAATAATCTCCCTAATGAAGCCACCAAATTCGGTGGCTTTTTTGTTTGTAGGCTGGATTTTTGCTATAATAGGAGCATGAGTAGAATTTTAGATAATGAAATCATGGGTGATGAGGAGTTGGTAGAGCGTACCCTCCGTCCCCAATATTTACGTGAATATATCGGACAAGACAAGGTCAAGGATCAGCTTCAAATCTTTATCGAGGCAGCAAAAATGCGTGATGAGGCGCTGGATCATGTTCTTTTATTTGGCCCTCCAGGTCTCGGGAAAACAACCATGGCTTTTGTCATTGCCAATGAACTGGGAGTCAATCTCAAACAAACGTCTGGTCCCGTTATCGAAAAAGCCGGTGATCTGGTTGCGATTTTAAATGACTTGGAGCCAGGAGATGTTCTTTTTATTGATGAGATTCATCGCTTGCCTATGTCGGTGGAAGAGGTGCTTTACAGTGCTATGGAAGACTTCTACATCGACATCATGATTGGTGCGGGGGAAGGTAGTCGCAGTGTCCATCTAGAATTACCACCTTTTACCTTGATTGGTGCGACGACTCGGGCTGGTATGCTTTCAAATCCTCTTCGTGCACG
This sequence comes from Streptococcus infantis, assembly GCF_047464415.1. Lineage (GTDB taxonomy): Bacteria > Bacillota > Bacilli > Lactobacillales > Streptococcaceae > Streptococcus > Streptococcus infantis_AE. Next base: position 6,291 of record NZ_JASHBX010000023.1, read on the forward strand.
TTTTGGGATTACTGGTCACATGGAGTATTATGCCCATGATGATTTGACAGAGATTGTCGAGCGGACGGCAGATATCTTTGAGATGGAAATTACACATGAAGCTGCTGCTGAGTTGGCCCTCCGTAGTCGTGGAACTCCTCGTATCGCCAATCGTCTCCTCAAGCGCGTGCGCGACTTTGCCCAGATTATGGGCGATGGCTTGATTGATGATGTAATTACGGACAAGGCCTTGACTATGCTGGATGTAGACCATGAAGGTTTGGACTATGTGGACCAGAAAATCCTTCGCACCATGATTGAGATGTACGGTGGTGGACCTGTTGGTTTAGGAACTCTTTCGGTTAATATTGCGGAAGAGCGTGAGACGGTAGAGGATATGTATGAACCTTACCTGATCCAGAAAGGCTTTATCATGCGAACTCGTTCAGGACGGGTGGCGACGGCCAAGGCTTATGAGCATTTGGGGTATGAATACATTGAAAAATAAGGCTGAAATTTTAGACTCTTTCAGAGAAAATCCTGACATGATGGCTATTCTGACTATCATCCGTGATTTGGAGTTGAAAGATTCCTGGTTAGCAGCTGGTTCGGTTCGAAATTTTATCTGGAATCTCTTATCAGAAAAGTCAGCTTTTGATCGTGATACGGATGTGGATGTGATTTTCTTTGACCCAGACGTGAGTTACGAAGAAACGCTGGCTATAGAAAGTAAGTTGAGAGAGGATTTTCCCCAGTATCAATGGGAGCTGAAGAATCAAGTCTATATGCATCAGCATAGTCCCCATACGCCTCCCTATGTGAATTCCTGTGATGCCATGAGTAAATATCCTGAACGTTGTACGGCGATAGGTCTTCGCTTGCATTTTGATGCAACTTTGGAGCTCTTTGCCCCTTATAGTTTGGAAGATATTTTGAACTTTCAGGTTGCTCCGACCCCTCATTTCTTAGAAAATGAAGACCGGATGAAGCTCTATCAAAAGCGTTTATCTAAGAAAAACTGGCAAGAAAAATGGAAAAATCTCATATTTAAAATAACTTAAGGAAACTTTAAGTTAGGAGTTGTATACTCATCTCATAAGTTAAGAAGACCTTAACTTTAACTCCTAAAACTTTTTCATAATAATCTCCCTATAAAAATTAAGTCGCCCAATCAGGCGGCTTTTTTTGATGGATTGATAATTCTCTATATCTCCGTGTGGCATTCTCATACTCAATGAAAATCAAAGAGCAAACTAGGAAGCTAGCCGCAGGCTGTACTTGAGTACGGCAAGGTGAAGCTGACGTGGTTTGAATTTGATTTTCGAAGAGTATCAACTGTACGATTTGTGATTTTAAAAAGGAGGATAAATGATTATTGTACAAAAAGCAAACTTTAAATACACACGAACTCTACAAAATGTATGATGGTTTGTATTAATATAGATATCTACTCAAATATTTGGACAATAAGAAATAAAATGTGATATAATAAAGTGTTTTAGAGAATAATCTATATCAGAATAGTTTAAACTTTAACACTAATTTATATGTTGGGGATGATCTGATTTTCCAATATAAGGCTAGTTTATCTTGAAAAACATTTTGATAATTTTATTTTTTATAAAAAAAGATCTCAAGGAGAAAAAAACATGTTTTTTAGACGTCAAGAAGGACGGTATAGAGAAACTGATCGTGTTACCCGATATAAGTTGATTAAATCGGGAAAACATTGGTTGCGTGCCTCAACGTCTCTGTTTGGCTTGTTTAAAGTTCTTCGTGGTGGTATTGATACAGCCCAGATAACAACTGAAGTTGTAGATGATCATGTATCTAACTCTATCACTGGACTAGATATCCTCAAGGGGATAGCTGCCGCAGGGGCTGTGGTAGGTGGTGGTATTGCCACTCACACTCAAGTCCATGCCAATGAACAGGTTGCTGTAGAGAAGGTGGTTGATGGAACCGACAACCTAGTCAATTCTGATCAGGTCGTTTTGGGAACGGTCAATAAAGATGATGAGCAACAAACTTCTGTTTCAACATCTACCTCTGTCAGTGAGAGTCTCTCAATCTCTGCTTCAACAAGCGCCTCGATTTCGGCCTCAACAAGTGCATCAGAGTCCGTAAGTGCCTCAACCTCAGCTAGTACTAGTGCTAGTGTGTCATCTTCAACTTCTGCTAGTACTTCGGCTTCATTGAGTGATTCTACCTCAACATCGGCTAGTTCTTCGACTGTTGCAAGCAGTTCCCTCTCTGAGTCTTCGCATGTAGAAGGTTCACAGACGGCTCCTAGCGAAGATGCTATCAGTAATGACGGAGCATCCGGAGCTACAGTCAAGGCTAGCGATATTAAGGTTAACCCTAGTCTTTCTAGTGCTCTGTCAACTGCAGAAAACTTCACAAGTCAAAATGCGAGTCTGACAGCAACCACAACAGCGACTCTTGCTGCGACAACGACAGCAGAAGTCAGCGCTAAAAAGCAAGCAGAAGACCGTAAGAAACTAGCTGCTCTTTCTGCCGAGATGGGTGAATATCTGGCTAAGGTTGCTGGTCTACCAAATACCGATTCAGCCATCACTAAGGTGAATGCTGCTGTAGTAGAGATTGAAAAAGCACTTGCAGATCCAACTGGTGATTTGACTGCAGTGGTGCAAAGAGCAACTTCAGCTCGTAACTCTATCGCCAATGCTGTTTTACGTGCAAATTCAGGTCAACGTGATAGCCGTAATGGACAGGCGATGCCAACAGGGGACGGTCTCAGAGGATTCTCGCCCCGAACTCAGAATGAACAAACAACAGCTAGTATAGTATCTGGAACTTTTGCGCCTACTAGTCGTGAAGTTAAATGGACGATCTTTATGAATGCCCAGAGTGCTCTCACCTATGCAGGTTTGATTGCTAGGGTTGACCCGAATACGACAATCACAGCAGCCTATCTAAATGGTGTGAAAATGGACTTGCAAAGTCAGTCCAACAATGAGTATATTTTCCAGAATCGTCATGGTTACAATAGAAATTTGGATGCCACTATTGAGATTTTTGCAACAGCCAATAATAGCTCAACTCAGGCGACCTTGAATGCACAAGTTGCGACAAGTAGTAAGGAGTTTTCAGCAAGTAACCCTCCTGGCAACTACACTTCTGTAATGACTAATAGTGTTACAACAGGAAGAACATCAGATAGAGCGCCAAAAATTGAATTGCCATCTTATCTTACTTTCTTTAATGATGACAAGTTTGAAACGGCACCGAATACACCTGTAGCTTTAAAGTTCTCTGATGATTTCCAATTGAAGAGATTTATTGCTTACCCATCTCCAGTGATTACTGGTTTGAATGGTCACTTCCCGAAAAATAATTTGTTTCAGGTGTTTGACGAAAACAATAAATTTAAGGGATATGCGAAGTCTTGGACTGCTACTATAGATGGTACAATCGGTCGAGAACTATCTGATGGTCGATGGAATCCTATGCCCACGGGAAGTTATACTCTTGAGTTTGGAGCGACGGATTCAAGCAATAATGAGACAAGAGCGACAATGACTGTTTACATCAGAGGTTTCAACGAACGGAACAATCCTGTGAGTGGTGCCGCTGTTACAGTTAACAATCCGTCTAAGTTGAGCGAGACTGAAAGAACTCAAATTCTTGAAAACTTCAAAACAGCAAACAAAAATATCCTTTCTGGTTCAGACTTCACAAAAGATGGTGTGACGGGTAACATTACTGTGTCAGAAACAGGTGAAATCACCATCACCTACCGTGATAACACTGTTGATGTCGTTCAAGCAAGCACAGAAAACGAAGCTGTGCCTCCTGTTCCTGGTGTTACAGTGACACGCGATGGTCAGCCAATCCCGGCGACTCCGAGTCCAGATGCTTCCCGTAGAGATGAGCATATCGTCTATGCTGGTGATGACTTTACAGTTGATTTCACAGCGTATGATAATAGTGGGAAACTAAAAGAGTTTAAGATTATCTCCAAAGCAGATGCGAATCGACCTGCTCTAACAAGCAACTTTTTCCAAGGTGATACCGGTACAGGAGATGAGTATGGTACAGGTACGGTTGCTTATCTAAATAGTGGCAATATCGATGCTACTGAGAGCAAGCCAGCTCATATCGTTGTAAAAGCCCATCTTAAGGATGATTTGCAATATAGTTCGGGTAACTCTTGGCAACGCAATGCGGTTGCTACCGACCAAGTAAATAATCGAAATGTCACAACAGGACATGGTAATGTTCGTATCACTCAAGGGCAACTGAAAGACCGTTTGCCTGTTACAAAACCAGCTAAGACACTGGTTGGTGATAAGAACAACCTGACAGAGCAAGAAAAAACAGATATCAAGAATGCTATCTTTGCCCAAAACCCTCAAGATACTCACCGTATCAAATCGATTGATGTTTCAAGCAATGGTACAGCAACGATTACCTATAAAGATGGTACGGCTAATACACTTCAACCAACGGATACAGTTGAAGAGCGTCCAAGAGTTGGCGTAACAGTGACCCGCGATGGTCAACCAATCCCAGCCACTCCGAGTCCAGTTGCTGGTAATGGAAATGAACACATCGTCTATGCGGGTGATGACTTTGTAGTTGACTTTACAGCATCAGACAATAGCGGAAAACTCAAAGAATTTAAGATTGTCTCAAAAGCTGATCTTACTAGACCTGCCCTAACAAGTAACTTCTTCCAAGGAGATAGCGGCACAGGAAATGAATATGGTACAGGTACAGTCGCTTATCTAAACAATGGTAATATTGATGCCCCTGAGTCTAATCCAGCTCATATCGTTGTTAGAGCTCACCTTAAAGATGACCTTCAATATAGTTCAAGAAATACTTGGCAACGAAATGCAGCGGCTACTGACCTAGTAGGCAATCAAAATATTCCTACAGGTCTAGGTAATGTTCGTATTACCCAAGGGCAACTGAAAGACCGTTTGGCAGTCACAAATCCTGACTTTACACCTGTTGTAGATAAGAATAACTTGACAGAAGGTGAAAAGACAGATGTCAAGAATGCTATCTATGCTAGGAATAATCAGACAACTCACCGTATCAAAGATATTGAAGTTACAAACAACGGTACAGCAACGATTGTCTACAAAGATGGTACCCGTAGCAATCCAATTCCACAGTCAGTGACAGTCAACGAACGTCCAAAATTGGTGATTCCTTATGATAATGCTACGACTAAGGAAATTTATCTCTACCGCGGAGAAGAAGTTAATGTAACCTTTAGTGCAACCGATGATTCTGGCAAGATTTCTTCATTGAAGTTTGAAATGCAGCGAACCGCTGATAACGCTAGTGGGACTAACTATGCTGGCTATAGCGGAATGAATCGTTCAAATCCGATCACTAGCTTAACGAATCAAGCGGATGCAAGGATTACCCTTACAGGAACTCTAGGTAAAACTGTACCGTTAGGGCCATTTGAACGCTATTTAATGGCAACAGATGATAAAAACACATCTGATAGTGACCATGCTAAAAATGGGATTACCGACAATGGTTATGTCAAGTTTGTAATCAAAAGCCAGACTGATAAATATACTGCTGTAGCTAAGGTGCAAACAGTCTATACTTATGTAGGTGAAACGGCAGATGATTTGTCAAATGCGGCTAACTTTGTACAGCTTGAAGGTGGCAAGCAACTACCGCAAGGTGCTACTGTTACTTGGAAGACGCCAATTGACACAACTAACTCTGGAAATAATAAAACAGCTGTAGCAACAGTCACATACTCAGATGGTTCTACAGATGATGTTACTGTTACCTACAGTACCATGACCTCAATCGCGCCAAAAGCTCCGATCAATGACATCCAAGGAACAGCTCCTCATAATGGGGATGGTTCAAACTGGCTTAACTATGCATTTCAAGCGGGAGATGATTGGTTCCCAAGTGGCTCTCAACAAACATGGACAGATGAACATGGAACTCGCTTGTCAAATGCTCCTATCACTACGACAGAGGCTGGACAACAACGCTTCAAACTAACCTTTACGTTCCCTAAAGGTCGTCTGGGTGAGACAGATAGTGCGAAATTGCTTAGCAAGACCGTAGACGTTATTCATAATGTCTACAAGTTTGAGTCTAATCGTTCTTATATCTTTACTCAAGGTCAGACAAGTGATGCGGCTTACCAACAAGTGGTTGCAAATCCAAGAGATTCTATCACCAAGGTGACAGGTAGCCCTGACTATAATGTAAATAATACGAATTTCAGATGGGTTGATGGGGCTCCAGACCTTTCAACTGTTGGTCGATTTACAAAAGATGTAGAAGTTGAATTGCCAGTAGACGGATCTGGTGTACGTGTCAAACAGCGCGTTCCAATCACTTATACAGTTAACCCACAAGCGCCACAGATCGCAGATAATCAAGTGACAAATACAGGTGGTCTTCCGAACAAGGCAATCACTGTAACAAATGTGACGCCAGGAGCTGTGGTGACACTTACATTAGCTGGTCATACATTTACTAAGACTGCTAAAGATAATGAAACAAGCGTAACCTTTGAAGCCGCTGATTTGCAGGATGCTTATGATGGCAATAACGGTCTTCTTCCAACAGGCGATGTAACTGTTAAGCAAGAGAAGACAGTCAGTCTACCGGGTGGTGGAACTGAAACCTTGACTTCAGCTACAACGACGAAGACGATTACCAAGGAAACTGAAAGTCCAGAAGCTACTTTTGAACTTTATGTCAAGAACGATAAGACTGGCCTATGGGAAAAACAATCGATTAAGAATAATGTTCGTCCAGGAGTTAGTGGTTACGAAGTCTTCGCAGGAGACCAGGTTAAAGTTGTCTTAACTGCTAAAGATAATAGTGGTAAGATTAAAACTCTGAAACTTTACGATGGAAGAAATGACCAAAGTAAAATCTTCCAAGATGGCTACTCAACAAATGATAATGCACCTGGATTCAAGGATACGCCAACTGAAGCTTCAGTAACAAATCCGAAAGTATTAGAGTATACTGCTACTTATGGAGAAAATGTACAGTATGCAGATGGTAATAAATGGTCTCGTAATGTCAGAGCTGTAGATTTATCAGATAATGAGATTAGAAATCCAGCGACAGTAGTTGCACAAGGGAAACTGAATGAAAAATTCCCAGGTATTAAACCAAGTAGTGCTATCCAAGTTTCTAATTTAACTTCATTGACACAAGATGATCTTAAGAAGATTCTTGCTGCAGTGAAGACAGTCAACCCTGAGTCAGATTTCCGTATTAAATCGTACGATATTGATAGCAATGGAACTGTAACGATTACCTACAAAGATGGAACACAAAATACAGTAACTCCTGATTTGTCGGATTCGGATCACAAGTCAGAATCGGCAAGCACGTCAGCGTCAACAAGTGCAAGTACATCTGCATCTGAGTCAGCTTCGACGAGTGCATCTGCCTCAACCAGCGCAAGTACATCTGATTCAACAAGTGCAAGTGCATCGGCAAGTACGTCAGCTTCAACAAGCGCAAGCACATCAGCAAGTACATCCGCATCAACAAGTGCAAGTACATCAGTCTCAACCAGCGCAAGCACATCAGCAAGTACATCCGCTTCAACGAGCGCAAGCACGTCAGCATCAACAAGTGCAAGCACATCAGCAAGTACATCAGCATCAACGAGCGCAAGCACGTCAGCTTCAACAAGCGCAAGCACTTCAGCAAGTACATCTGCTTCAACAAGCGCAAGCACATCAGCAAGCACGTCAGCAAGTACATCAGCCTCAACAAGTGCAAGCACGTCAGCAAGTACGTCCGCTTCAACAAGTGCAAGCACATCGGCAAGCACATCTGCTTCAACGAGCGCAAGCACATCAGCAAGTACATCTGCTTCAACGAGCGCAAGCACGTCAGCAAGTACGTCCGCATCAACGAGCGCAAGTACATCAGCAAGTACATCTGCTTCAACAAGTGCAAGCACGTCAGCAAGTACATCAGCCTCAACAAGTGCAAGCACGTCAGCAAGTACGTCGGCTTCAACGAGCGCAAGCACGTCAGCAAGTACGTCAGCATCAACAAGTGCAAGCACCTCAGCGAGCACGTCCGCATCAACGAGCGCAAGCACTTCAGCAAGTACATCTGCAAGTACATCTGCAAGTACGTCAGCCTCAACAAGTGCAAGTACGTCAGCAAGTACATCAGCATCAACGAGCGCAAGCACTTCAGCAAGTACGTCAGCCTCAACAAGTGCAAGTACATCGGCTAGCACGTCGGCTTCAACAAGTGCAAGTACGTCAGCAAGTACATCAGCCTCAACAAGTGCAAGCACGTCAGCAAGTACATCAGCCTCAACAAGTGCAAGCACGTCAGCAAGCACATCCGCATCAACAAGTGCAAGCACGTCAGCAAGTACATCCGCTTCAACAAGTGCAAGCACGTCAGCAAGTACATCAGCCTCAACAAGTGCAAGCACCTCAGCAAGCACGTCAGCCTCAACAAGTGCAAGCACGTCAGCAAGCACATCCGCATCAACAAGTGCAAGCACATCGGCTAGCACGTCGGCATCAACAAGCGCAAGCACGTCAGCAAGCACATCTGCAAGTACGTCGGCCTCAACAAGCGCAAGCACATCAGCAAGTACGTCAGCCTCAACAAGTGCAAGTACCTCAGCAAGTACATCGGCATCAACAAGTGCAAGCACATCAGCAAGTACGTCAGCAAGTACATCTGCTAGCACGTCAGCATCAACAAGCGCTAGCACTTCAGCAAGCACATCAGCCTCAACAAGTGCAAGTACGTCAGCAAGTACATCAGCCTCAACAAGTGCAAGTACATCAGCAAGTACGTCAGCATCAACGAGCGCAAGCACATCAGCAAGCACATCTGCTTCAACAAGTGCAAGCACGTCAGCAAGTACATCGGCTAGCACGTCTGCTTCAACAAGCGCAAGCACGTCAGCAAGCACGTCGGCTTCAACAAGTGCAAGTACATCAGCAAGCACATCTGCTTCAACAAGTGCAAGCACGTCAGCAAGTACATCAGCCTCAACGAGCGCAAGTACATCAGCAAGTACATCAGCAAGCACATCTGCTTCAACAAGTGCAAGCACATCAGCAAGTACGTCAGCATCAACAAGCGCAAGTACGTCAGTAAGTACATCAGCCTCAACGAGCGCAAGCACATCGGCTAGCACTTCAGCAAGTACGTCGGCATCAACGAGCGCAAGCACGTCAGCAAGTACGTCAGCCTCAACAAGTGCAAGTACATCGGCAAGTACATCAGCCTCAACGAGCGCAAGCACATCGGCTAGCACGTCGGCTTCAACAAGTGCAAGCACGTCAGCAAGTACATCTGCTTCAACAAGTGCAAGCACATCAGCAAGTACGTCGGCATCAACGAGCGCAAGTACATCAGCAAGTACGTCAGCTTCAACGAGCGCAAGCACATCGGCTAGCACTTCAGCAAGCACGTCGGCTTCAACAAGTGCAAGCACATCAGCAAGTACGTCGGCATCAACGAGCGCAAGCACATCAGCAAGTACGTCAGCATCAACGAGCGCAAGCACATCAGCAAGCACATCTGCTTCAACAAGTGCAAGCACGTCAGCAAGTACATCGGCTAGTACGTCAGCATCAACAAGTGCAAGTACATCTGCTAGCACGTCGGCATCAACAAGTGCAAGTACATCAGCAAGTACATCTGCTTCAACAAGCGCAAGCACTTCAGCAAGTACATCTGCTTCAACAAGTGCAAGCACATCAGCAAGTACGTCAGCATCAACAAGTGCAAGTACATCTGCTAGCACGTCGGCATCAACAAGTGCAAGCACTTCAGCAAGTACGTCAGCCTCAACGAGCGCAAGTACTTCAGCAAGTACTTCAGCAAGCACATCGGCATCAACAAGTGCAAGCACTTCAGCAAGTACGTCAGCCTCAACGAGCGCAAGTACTTCAGCAAGTACATCCGCATCAACAAGTGCAAGTACATCAGCTAGCACGTCTGCTTCAACAAGTGCAAGTACATCAGCCTCAACAAGTGCAAGTACGTCAGCAAGTACATCCGCATCAACAAGCGCAAGTACATCTGCTAGCACGTCAGCCTCAACAAGCGCAAGCACGTCAGCAAGTACATCCGTATCAACAAGTGCAAGTACATCAGCAAGTACATCTGCTTCAACAAGCGCAAGCACTTCAGCAAGTACATCTGCTTCAACAAGCGCAAGCACCTCAGCAAGTACATCGGCTTCAACAAGCGCAAGCACTTCAGCAAGTACGTCAGCATCAACAAGTGCAAGTACATCTGCTAGCACGTCGGCATCAACAAGTGCAAGTACATCCGCATCAACAAGTGCAAGCACATCGGCTAGCACGTCAGCATCAACAAGTGCAAGCACGTCAGCATCAACAAGCGCAAGCACATCAGCAAGTACGTCGGCTTCAACAAGCGCAAGCACTTCAGCAAGTACGTCAGCATCAACAAGTGCAAGCACGTCAGCAAGTACGTCAGCATCAACAAGTGCAAGTACATCTGCTAGCACGTCAGCGTCAACAAGTGCAAGCACCTCAGCAAGTACGTCAGCCTCAACAAGTGCAAGTACATCCGCTTCAACAAGTGCAAGTACGTCAGCAAGTACATCAGCTAGCACGTCAGCCTCAACAAGTGCAAGCACATCGGCAAGTACGTCAGCATCAACAAGTGCAAGTACATCTGCTAGCACGTCGGCATCAACAAGTGCAAGTACATCAGCAAGTACATCGGCTTCAACAAGCGCAAGCACATCAGCAAGTACATCCGCCTCAACAAGTGCAAG
>NZ_JASHBX010000024.1:0-13156 GCF_047464415.1 Streptococcus infantis
CTTCTGGAAGATCGCCTACTTTATCGATTGATCCTTTAGGATCTGGAGTTTCACCTACATTAACAGTTTGGTCTTTAGGTTTTGGATTGTTCTTCTCTGCATCTGTACGTGGATCTACTACCTTAACGGTTACTGGAACTTCATCCTTAGAGCCATCTGGGTAAGTGACAACTACTGTACGTGTGACTTGACCATTGTTAACAGTTGGAGTTTCTCCATCTTTCCATGCATATGTCGTTTTTGTACCTGGTGTTGTTCCTGTAGCTGGCAAGTCAGACTTGTTGGCAATATAAGTCTCTGGTGATCCCAAATCTGGAACAGTTCCATTTGAAGTCAGATTCACTGTAGGAGTTGTAGCTGTTGGTGTATATTTATCAGCTTGCTTACGGAACTCAATCTGAATATTGGCGTTATTAGCACTGCCATTGTTTGTGTTGTTATTTGTCAGACCTTCCTGGTCATATCCACTAATATAACGATTCCAGATATTTCGACTGGCTGGAGTATTGACAACCTGATTTTTACCAACATGACCTGAAATATTAACTTTATATGGGTTAGTATCTGTCGCATTGCCAGCTTGGCCTAAATTACTTGTCTTATCCGTGAAGTTAATACTTGTACCATTAGCAGGAATTTCAAGACGACCACCATTTGTAACTTCGAAATTACCTGATGGTGCTACTGCTTGAGCATTGTCGTGAACCTTAATCTTATCCAAGCGACCGCTGTTATCTGTCAAGTTCACATCAACACTAAACTCTTCTTCACGATAAACGATAATCTTATGTGGGTTAGTACTATCGATTTCCGCATTCTTAATAGGTGTTAAGTTAGTAATTGTTGGCGCTACTGTGTCACGAACTGCGAAGGTTACAGGTACTTCATCTGTTGAACCATCTGGATAAGTTACTATAACTGTACGTGTGACTTGACCATTGTTAACAGTTGGAGTTTCTCCATCTTTCCATGCATATGTCGTTCTTGTACCTGGTGTTGTTCCTGTAGCTGGCAAGTCAGACTTGTTGGCAATATAAGTCTCTGGTGAGTTATAGCCACTGATTGTACCATCTGTCGCTACATCGATTTTAGAACCTGTTACTGCTGTTGGAGTGTACTTATCAGCTTGCTTACGGAACTCAATCTGAATATTGGCGTTATTAGCAGTGCCATTGTTTGTGTTGTTATTTGTCAGACCTCCTTGGTCATATCCACTAATATAACGATTCCAGATATTTCGACTGGCTGGAGTATTGACAACCTGATTTTTACCAACATGACCTGAAATATTAACTTTATATGGGTTAGTATCTGTCGCATTGCCAGCTTGACCTAAATTACTTGTCTTATCCGTGAAGTTAATACTTGTACCATTAGCAGGAATTTCAAGACGACCACCATTTGTAACTTCGAAATTACCTGATGGTGCTACTGCTTGAGCATTGTCGTGAACCTTAATCTTATCCAAGCGACCACTGTTATCAGTTAAGTTCACATCAACGCTAAACTCTTCTTCACGATAAACGATAATCTTACGTGGGTTAGTGCTATCAATTTCTGCATTACTAATAGGAGTTAAGTTAGTAATTGTTGGTGCTATCTTGTCAGCCGGTATTATCTTAGCTGGTGTTGTTACATCAGGAACTTCCACAGCTGGTTCTCCTGGTTCAGTAATCTTACCTGTACCTGGAACATTAACGTCTGGTAGGTCACTGTTTGGTACTTTTCCTTTACCGTCTCCATCAATTGTAACAGTAATTGGGTGATCCTTATCCTTACCTGGAATCTCTACCTTAGTATCTGATGGGTATTTTGTACCATCTGGTTTCGTAGGTGTTACTGTAACCTCTCCTGTCTTAGGATCTTGATTCAACTCTAATGTTGGTGTAATAGATTGCGTAACCTTGACAGTTGACGTAAACTCCGCACTTTGTCCAACGTTATTGACAGACTTGACTTTGACCTGATAACCTGTGTCGCTAGGTTCTGAGGCAACACGACCTGTGATAATAAGCTTGTACTCATAGTCACTCACTTTTTGAACTTTAACGTTTTGATTATCAAGTTTCAACGCACTATCCACTAGGGTGATAGAAGTAGCTGGATTATAACCTAGTTTTGGATCAGCATTCGAAAATCCTGCTAGATTATCTGTAGTTGTAAATTCAAGTCGGATTTCCTTACCTTTTTCGATGGTTTGATCAGTCCCCGTCACCTTAGGAGATGGCAAACCATACCATTGCATATCATTTCGGTGGGTGTTGAACTCAAAGGAGCGCAACCCTGCTGCATAAAAGAGTGGAGTCCCCTCGGTAGCCTTGGTTTGGAAACGAATGATATAGTTTGGTGTACTTGCCTTGGTTTTACCACGATAATCAATTTCAAAATGATACACTTTTTGCGTATGTTGGATCAACCAATCCTTCAAATTGTCTGATAGCTGAACATCCTTCTCTGTTGCCGTACGCGCACCCTCTGTACGATGCCAGTACGATGAATCAGGTTTAGTAATAATATCGTCTAGTGTCTTAATTACTCCGTCAGCACCTTTCCAGAAAGCATCGCTAGGGGCTTTACTTGACGCCCACTCGATAGCTCCACCAGGGGTACCATAGTTAGCAAGCGTCGAACCGCCAAGGGGACCCTGAATGAGACCGTCCAAGTCGAATGCTCGTTTTCCTCGAGTTTCAACACGTACACCTCCACCAGAACCACCCCAATAACTACTTAATGATGCAGAACCGGTTTGCAAGGTATGACCAGTTGGAATGGTAAACCAAGCATGAGCATTTTTGTGGTTTTCAGGATCGCTATCAAATTCAATGACCCAATCGTAAGTATCTCCGTTTTTAGTGACATCAACCTTAACATCACCCTTAACATCCTTTACTCTTTGATTATCCGCAGTATTTTGGTCACGGTCTCTAAAGAGCATGGTACCAGGTGGGTAACCTGAGCCATCTCCTTCCTTTGTGAAGTAGAGACCGACAGCATCGTTATAACTTACTCCCTCATCAGCACGAAATCTTGTACCGACTGGGATAGCTGCGCGATTACGGACGTCATTATGCCCAGAAGTCAAACGATTACGTGCAATCATAACAGAGCTTTCGTTACGTTTGATGACACGATTCATATCCTCAACATCACGAAGGCTAACTTCTACACCACCAAATGCAGACTTGGCTACAGCAACTTGAGCGATAGCTTTCTCCAAGATTTCACGTGTCAAGTCATTCTCAGGTGTTTGGGCGATAGCCTGCTCCAAACGTTCAATAGACAATTTGAGACTAGCTTTAGCTTTTTCCAGTTGTTCAGCATTGGTATTTTCTGAAGTTTCCTCAGACTTAGCTGAAATTTCTGAAGTTGGCTTCGCTACTTCTGGCTTGATTTCCGAAGTTACTTCCTGTGTACTTTCATCATTTTTATCTTCTTTGACTTGAGAAGTTTCCACTGCTCGTAGCTGGTCCAAAACATTGGTCAAGCGAGCTACCAAGGTATCCACTTCTTCCTGACTCACTTTTGAATCAGCAAGAGTCTGTTCAGCCTTGACAAGTTCTTCCTTGGCACGGACTAAAAGATCTGTATTCGCAGTTTCCTTGACGTGAAGCTGGTCTTTTAACTGTACCACAAGCTGACTTGCAACAGTTGTATCCACTTTTACAGAACTAGCAGGCTCTTCCTTAGCCTGCGATGCTAGCAGACTAGTATCTTTGGTCAAAGCCTCTACATGAGGTTGGTCGACAGGTGTTACGCTATCCGCACTAACGACACGCGCACCCAAAAACATCAGCGCTGCAACAGCAACTGAAGCCGCACCGAAGCTATACTTACGAATAGAGAAGCGTAAGACTTTTTCACGTTTCTGGCGTTCGACACGACTCATGGATGATTTATTATCCATTTTATTGTCTCCTTTTTTTGAATTTACCTTCCTAGAATACATATGGTTGATGTTCGTAGGCAAAGCCATCCATGTATCATTGTATACTTTTTATTTAGAAGATGCAAACTATTTATCGATTTAACTACTATTTTTTTAGCAATTTTTGCTTTTTATGTATCAAAAACATGTATATTATATTCATCCTCTAATTTTCTTCGGTCTTATTGGATTATTTTGATAATTTTCATTCTCTAACATCTGAACAATGACCTGGATTTAAAATATCACTCAAGCGATTGAAACTATTATTATTGGGAATTGTTTTATATCATTTTGTCTTTGAAGCTCTTTTTATTTAAAATAATTTTCAGGATTAATTGCTTATAAATTATATATAACTGGAGTTTTCACTCTCTCAGGTGTATAAATCTATTGTTGCTTATCATATTAGTTGTTTCATAATAATTATAGATTGCAATATATTTCTTAAGAATATAGAATAGTAATTGCTCAACATTGGATGGCCCTTTCTATATATCAGCTTAGCAATTGTACTAATAGAGCACCGGTTAAGAACTTTTTGAGACATTACAAAATCGAGGACTAGGATTGAAGAAATATAAGTTTTTTAAAAGGGCTTGGTACAATATTGGCGTCTACTTTTTTCAAGAGTACAAAAATAACCTTGCACCTCTTTAAATGAGAAATAAGATCGTTGTTTAATCCTTTATTTTTTCATTGTCCACTTAACAGTGAGCAGTTTATACTTTGACTAATTTTTTAGTCTTTCTTTTTCTTTCCAAACGCAAGTTCAAGACCACCTAGTATATCAAGAAGTCCTAATGTTACATAGGAATTTCACCTCTAACGTCTTCGCCAATTGTGATTTCATTTGGAGTATTATTCTCAACTTGAAGCATAATCTTGCTACCTGGTGAATAAGTTAAACCATCCGTTTTCCTAGGTGTTACTACTGCATCGCCATTTGATTTGTGTAAAATTTCAATCACACTTGGTTGTTCAGTTGTAGATGTTTCTGGTTCAACTTCTTCAGATGGTTTACTTGGTTCTATAATCTTACTCGCACCTAGTACTTCCTCTTCTGGTATTCCACTGTTTGGAACATTACCTTTACCGACTCCAACTTCATCTTCGGAGCTTTTTGCTTGAAAATTTCATTTTTCTTTGTTTTTGTAATCTGCCCTATATCAGAATCTTTGATACGAACAGTTGTTGAATTAATGATGTCATTTCCACGTTTACTGTATACAGCCGTTTCTCCAACTTTTTCTACAGATCTAACTGTTGTAATTTTTTTCTTGATAACCTGTTTCAACTAAGGAAATCCGTTTCCCAGCTATAAAATCTGGTCTCCTATTAATCCTATCACATTCAAAATAAGAACGTGAACTATGACCTCTGCGTATTCGTCCACCATTTAAAACAACGTCACTATCATTGCTGACACTTTTTCCTATATTAGACTCATTATTAACTATATAATGAATCAGTTTGCCTGACCTAGCTATTTTTTATGTGTCTCGCACCTAACGGAGCAAGATGGATTAATAGTCACATAAAAAATCACCATTCTTGATTTTCTAGAAAACAAAGAATGGTGACTCTATGTTAATTTTCTTGAAGCTCAATGACAATTTCTTGACCATTTCCATTTTCTTCCACAACTACTTTTTCTTCCAGTTGTGATTTAAAATGATTCAAGGTTTCTTTTGAAGCTTCAGTCGCTTGTTGAGCATGGTATTTTGCTTTATCTAAGACAGTGTCCAGAGTAATTTCCCCAGATTCAATCTGCTCTTTTGTTTTAAGAACAAATTCTTTGGTTTGTTCTTTGACATCCGTTAATTTTTCACAAACCTGCTCTTTCGCATACTCAGGATCTTCTTTTAGATCTTCTAAAAATTCTTGTGCTTGGCTTCTAACTTGTTTACCTTTGTCACTAGTTAGAAACAAGGCAGCTGCAACACCTGAAACAGTTCCTAAAAGGATAGATGATAGTTTTCCCATTAGTCAACTCCTTTTTTATTTTTTAAAAAATTTACTTGCAACACGAATAGCAGACAAACCTGCCCCAGTTTTTATAGTTTTTGATCCAGCAGATGATGCCTTTTTACTCAAAACACGTGCTTGCTCATTTAGGTCAGAAACAGAAACAGAGAGGTCTGCAACTGCTGTAAAGAGGGGATCAATTGTAGCAACTTTGACATTGATATCATCAACAAGAACGTTGACTTTTGTAAGCAATTCGTTTGTTTGATGAAGAGTTACATCTACATCTGATGTTAAAGTTTTAACAGTTTTTTCAGTTTCATCGATTACACGACCAACTTTTTGAAGGGTAATAATCAGATAAACTAAAAATACAACCAAGGCAATTGCCACAAAAATATAAGCCACTTCTAACATTTTAATTCTCCTTTTTTACATTATAAAATGGTGCTTTTTTCCGATTTTGATAAAAGATGATATAAATACCAAGGCCAATCAATAGAGCGGACAACCACTGGGATACTCGGAGTCCAAAGAACATGAGACTATCCGTACGCATACCCTCGATAATCATACGTCCAAATCCGTACCAAATTAGATAAAAGGCAGTGATATGACCACGACGGATACTCTTTAATCGACGTCTAAAGACGACAATCAAGGCAAAACCGATCAGATTCCAGATAGATTCGTATAGGAAGGTTGGTTGACGATAAGAGCCATCAATATACATCTGATTCTTAATAAAACCAGGTAAGTAATCAAGATTTTCAACGGCTGCTCCATAAGCTTCTTGGTTAAAGAAGTTTCCCCAACGCCCTAGACTCTGAGCAATCATAACGCTCGGAGCTGCAATATCTAAGAAATCCCAAGTATTGATTAATTTGCGATCAGCAAAGATATAAAGAACAATTGCTCCAGTAATTAGACCACCATAAATCGCAAGACCACCATTCCAAATAGCAAAAATCTCTCCCAGATGTTGGCTATAATAATCAAATCTAAAAATAACATAGTAGAGTCTAGCTCCAATGATGGATAAAGGAAAGGCAATTAAGATGAAGTCCAAAATATCATCAGATAAAATCTTCTTTTTAGGCGCTTCTTTACTGGCAAGATATACCGCTAACACAAGACCTGAAACAATGCAGAGCGCATACCATCTAACAGCTAAGGGACCAATTTGAAAAGCGATTGGATCAATCATTTTTCACCTCGTTCTTTGCAATCAGATTTGTCAATCTTTCTTCAAATAGTCGAGTAGCATCAAAGCCCATTTCCTTAGCACGATAATTCATCGCTGCTGCTTCGATAACGACAGAAATATTACGTCCTGTTTTTACAGGAATGCGGATACGTGGAATAGCTACTCCAGAAATCTCCAATTCCTCAGCATTATTGCCTAGGCGATCAAAAGTCTTTTGCGTATCATAATTTTCTAGATAAACAGCTAACTGAACTTGTGAAGAATCCTTAACTGCACTAGCACCATAAAGACTCATCACATCTATAATACCAACACCACGAATCTCAAGTAAATGCTTCAAGATTTCAGCTGGTTCACCCCAGAGAGTCATTTCATCCTTAGCAAAGATATCTACACGGTCATCAGCTACCAATCGATGTCCTCGTTTCACGAGTTCTAGACCTGTCTCACTCTTACCAATACCACTGTCGCCTTGGATTAACACACCCATACCATAGATATCCATCAAGACACCATGTACACTTTCACGCTCAGCCAAACGAGAATCTAGGTAACTTGACAATTCTCCAGACAGACGACTTGTTGCTGTACGACTCGTTAAAATAGCGATTTTACATTCTCTAGCGGCCTTTAGCATTTCCTCTGGAACTACTAAACCACGCGCAACAATAACTGCAGGTGTTTCCGGTTGGAACAATTTTTTCAATACCTGGTAGCGGTTATGAGAAGACATGCTAATCAGATAAGACCACTCTTTCATCCCCAATAGTTGAATCCGCTCTGGGGTATAGTAATCAAAATAGCCTGTCATTTCGAGACCTGGACGACAAATATCGCCTGTATTGATTTCCTTTTCAAGTAATTCTGGCTCACCATAGACAATGTCTAGCCTGAGCTTATCAATCACTTCTTTGACTAAAACCGACATAATTTTCTCCTTCAATCGAGTTCTCCCTACTATTATATCAAATTGTAGTAGGAAGTTTATGTTTTTAACAGTGTTTGGGGTATTACTTTAAAATTAATTATAAAAAGCTTCAATAAGTACGTCTTCTAGTACTTTGTTAAATTAGTTGAGCCAAATCTACCGCAAATCGATCAACATCTATGACCAAATCCCTTCCTGATTTTTCTATGTGAATTCTTGGAAGTTCTTTTGTGAGTATTCGGTTTGCATCAGCCATATCTTGTGGATAGACATAGAACTGTTGGCCCTGTGGAAACTGATTTTGAACTTGCCATTCTTCAAAGTCCCTCAAAAAACTCTTATGAGATGGCATCCTGCCTGCTTCAAACAAGGCATGATCAAAGAATCTTAACAACCGATAAAGACCATGAACCTCATCAGCAAAGCATTTATCAATCTTGTCACAGGGATAACCTCGTCTCTGATAAGCACAACATAAGTTTTGTAAAGCCATGCTTATCCCATCTACATCCTTTCCTATCAAGCTTATAAAGTACCGAACAGAAAATTCTTCCATACCTGTTCTTTTTTTCTTCTCTAGAAACTGTTGTGCCAGTATAAGAGCCTCAGATAATCTGTCTCCATCTTGATAATAAAGAGCATATAACAGATTGATGACATTTTCTGGATAATAGGTTCCTTTCAATAAGGGTAAGTCTTCTGGAATGAAAGACGAAATGACTGAAAAATCATTACAAGCAAAACAGTTAAATAATCCTCTCAAAATTCCAGCTGTATAGATTGTCCCACTTGCAAGCAAACCGCCTTTAATTAAGTCTACTCTTCCTGTTTGCCATAAAGCACTATTTAACAGATTATAGTCTCCATCTAAAAATGATACATAATATGCAAAATACTTGATATCATCTAACAATAAACTACTGTACAACTTTGTCCTTAAAATATCATCGGACATTACTTTCGAATTGTTCAAATACTTCTCAAATATTTTTTGGTTCGACTCTTCAAATTCCTGTCAGTTTATCGGATCAGAATAATAGCCCCAATCTTTAAAATGATCTTTACGCATCTTTTGATATTCTTTTACATACTCTCTCATAAGAACCACTTTACTCTATCTACTGTACTAAAAAAGACTAGACAAGTCTAGCCTTTCTTATTAATTAGAATTTTTTACGTTTACGAGCTGCTTCTGATTTACGTTTACGTTTTACAGAAGGTTTTTCATAGAATTCACGTTTGCGTGTTTCTTGAAGAGTACCAGCTTTAGTAACTGCACGTTTGAAACGACGAAGAGCATCGTCAAGAGATTCATTCTTACGTACTACTGTTTTAGACATTTTTTTCACTCCCTTCAAGTTCAAGATCTACTCTATTTTACACGTAATGAAGAAAATTGTCAAGAAAAAAATGAAATTCTCCCCAATCATTCCATTTAATTTTTAAAAAATGAGAATTATATATTCTTCTTTTCAAGGGAAAATCTATCACGCACTCTTCTATTAAAATTATTGTACCACTTTCAGACAAACTGTATTCATTTTTTGAACATATCCAAACCAAAAAACCACCCAATCTATAGAATCGAATGGTTTTTAATGATTAACATCTTATTTTTTTAACAAGCTGAGTGCTGCTGCATCTGCGATAATGGTCACATCTGGATGGTTTTGCAGACTACTTGCAGGTAGACTTTCTGTCACAGGACCTTCAACAGTTCCAGCGATAGCTTCTGCTTTTGATTCACCATAAGCAAACAGAAGGATAGACTTAGCATCCAAAATGTTTTTAATCCCCATTGAAATAGCTTGAGTTGGAACATCTTCAATCTTCTCAAAGAAACGTGCGTTAGCTTCGATAGTAGACTGGTCAAGTTCTACAAGATGAGTTTGACTGTCAAATGGTGTGCCTGGTTCATTAAAGCCAATATGACCATTGCGACCAATTCCTAAGATTTGTAGGTCAACTGGATGGTCAGCAAGAATTTGGTTGTAGCGTTCTACTTCTGCTTCTGCATTATCCTTGACACCACGTGGCAAGAAACTTTCTTTAAATGGTTTCTTGTTGAATAAATTTTCTTGCATAAAGTAACGGTATGATTGAGGATTGTCCCCATCAAGACCTACGTACTCATCCAAGTTCACACTTGTAAGATTTGAAAAATCAAGATCGCTCTCAACGATTTGTTGGTAAAACTCCAAAGGACTGCTTCCTGTTGCAAGTCCCAATGTTTGTGCACCGTTTTCCAATTTTTCTTTTAAGATATCAAAAGCAACTTTTCCACCTTCAATTGGATTTTCCACTTGAATAACTTTCATAATTTGTCCTCCATATTCTTTATTTTATTATATGGTATAGACCAATTTTTGTCAAGTGAAAACGGTTTATTTTTGTTGAAAATATAAATATACTAAAGAAATCAATTGATAGGTCTACCTACTCCAAAAAAGAGAGGAGTTTGACGTCCTCTCTTAAATCTTATATCCGAAACACTTCCTGATTATATTTTGGAAAATGTTTCTTTTTCTTATATTATTTTTTACGTTTAGCAACCAAACTCAATCCAACTAAACCAAGCGCTACTCCTAAAACGATTAAAACTGTAGTTTTCTGTTCACCTGTTTTTGGTAACTCATTAGCCTTTTTATTTTCAGGCGTTGATGATGTTACTGGTGCTGGAGGTGTTACTGGACCTGGAGGTGTTACTGGACCTGGAGGCGTTACTGAACCTGGAGGTGTTACTGGACCTGGAGGTGTTACTGGACCTGGAGGTGTTACTGGGCCTGGAGGTGTTACTGGACCCGGAGGTACTGGTGGTTGATAGGTATTAATCAAAACTAGGTTCGTTTCATTATCTCGAACTATTTTTGATACATATCCCTCAGGAACATTGACTTCACTAATTGTATAGCTAATCATTTTTCCTGCTAAATATTTCGGAAGATTTGTAAAAGTATGAGTCCAATTATTATCTTCGTTCAAAATAACTTCTTGCCCTACTTTACTTCCATCAGCATAGAGTTGTACTTTAATGCTAATTGGGCGTTTTCCTGCTTTATTATCAGCATCCTCCCAAATCTTGCTGACTTTTAATTCTGTCACTTCAGGAGTATCAGGAATATTAGGGACATGTGTATTAGTGATGATATAGTTTGTCTGATCTATTTCTGTCATATACCCCTCAACTTTGTCTTCTGCTACAGTATAAACAATTGCATTTCCTTCAGCATCATTTTCAGGTAGCTGATCAAATGTAAAGTTCCAATTATCTTCTGATTTAACAGATTTACTTGCTACTTCTTTACCGTTAGCTAAAAGACGAACAGTTATAGCATCTGGACGAATGCCAGCTTTGTTATCTGTATCATTCCAAATTTTCTTACCTTTTATACTTGTAGTTCCTCGATAAGTATTGGTAAATGTAGTTTCCTCTTCACCGTAAGACACTGTTCCCATTTTGATACCATCATCATCCGTTACTGTTACAGTAACCTTTAGATCATGACTATCATAATCGTAATTATCAGTGCTTTCAGGAATAACTTCACGAATGATATAGTTGTAAACTCCTTCTTTTTTATACTTAATAGCATTGAAGGTTACACTTCCATCTTCAGCATTTTTTACAATTTGAAGAGGTTCACTAGGGTTTGCAGCATCATAAAGTGCAAAGTTAAACTGATCTTTTTCTAGTGTTTTCCCTTTTAAAGTTTTGTGAGCCTTTAAGATAACAGATTCTGATTTTTCTGCGTTACCAAAACCTGATCCTGACTCTAGACGGACTTCACGTACCATACTACGTGTTTTAAAATTTGTTGCAGACCATGCTAAATTATTCGATACTAATGAACCTGCAGGAACTCCATCTGGTAATTTAGTAGAGTATTCAATATACATTGCCCAATGATAGTTATCTCCAAACGGAATCGTAAAGCCTGTGATTCCTCCTTGAGCATTTTTAGTGAATACTGCCTTGTTTGAAAAGTTATCTGATGGCTCTAACGTGAGAATATGAGCTTCGTTACGAATTTTTGTTGGTTGTGTTTCATAACGAACTGCACGAAAACTCTCAGGAATTAAGGTTTGTCCATCCCCAAAAGTATCCGTAATTGTCATCCCTCGAATCATATCTTGATTGGCATTCAAGAGAATACGCCACTTAATAATACTTGGATCTGTATCATCTTGATAACCATATTTCATCTCATAGTCGCCTGCTTCACCACTGTCTTGTTTGTACTTGAAACTATAAGTCTTATGACCAATGGTAACAGAAACTGGTTGACTCTCCTTAATGACTTCTCGATTAATAGTTAAATTAAACTGTAAAGAAAGCTCTTTATTCTCAGGCCTCTTAGCAAAATAATCTGTAAAAGTTACTGTAACTTTTCCTGTACTAGGATCTGTTTGAGCAATACCAACCTTCGTGCCCTTACTATTTGTAACGTCAAAGGTCAAATTTGTAATCAATCTAAGCTCTCTAGGAATATCTAAAATCAATTGATCATTCTCAGAGATATTCTGACTATCTGGAAAAGTTAATTGATAAGTTGCGATTAAACGTTCCCCAGCAATAACTTCCACATCATCACTCAATTCAAGGCCAGATCGCTCATGAATAATCTTAGTATCAAGATTATATCCCGTCACCGAGTCCGCTTGAACTGTTTTTGCTAATTTAACTATTGATAAGCCTATTAGCAAAAACATTAAAAAAAATGTTAAACATCTAGACAATTTATGCTTCATAATAACCTCCTTTACGATTATAAAATATTTGATTGTCTAATCAAATTATATCATACTTATTTGAAAAATGTACAATTAATTACTATTTGTTTAATTAATTTTAAAGTTTAATATTTATTCAAAGTTTTCGGTTTCTTAAATAAATTATAAAAACAAAAAGAGAGATATTAACCTCTCTTCTTGCGATTACATACACTTATTTAATAAATGTAGGCTCTATAATATTTGTAGTGGGTAAATCCCCTATGGATCTTATGGAGCCTATTTTTGTGTAGAAAAAAAGTCCCATAAGATCTATAATGAAAAGCGACCAAACCATCATTAGAAAGAATCATATGGAACAATTACATTTTATCACAAAACTACTCGATATTAAAGA
>NZ_JASHBX010000025.1:0-11237 GCF_047464415.1 Streptococcus infantis
AGTTGTAGATACAGACCTTACAGGTAAAGCCGGCACTAAGACACCAGTTGAAGTGACAGCAGAACCAGGCACTAAGGTAGAATTGTTCGACAAAGATGGTAACAAGATTGGTGAAGGCGTAGCTGATAACACTGGTAAAGCAACTATTACACCAACAGTTGATATTCCAGAAGGAAATGTGACGGTTGTAGCAACCAAGGATGGTCAAACACCAGAAGCAAGTGATCCGGTTCCAGCAACAGCTAAAGAGCCAGAAACACCAGCTAAACCAAGCAAACCAGTTGTGAACACAGACCTCACAGGTAAAGCCGGTACTAAGACACCAGTTGAAGTGACAGCAGAACTAGGAACTACAGTTGAGTTGTTCGATAAAGACGGTAACAAGATTGGTGAAGCAACAGCAGGAGCAGATGGTAAAGCTATCATTACTCCAACGGTAGACCTTCCAGAAGGTAATGTAACTGCTAAAGCTACTAAAGATGGTAAAACATCAGAAGTGAGCGATCCAGTTCAAGCTACAGTAGCAACTCCAACAACACCAATTCAACCAGAAATTACAACAGACCTCACAGGCAAAGCGGGCACTAAGACACCAGTTGAAGTGACAGCGGAACCAGGATCTAAGGTTGAAATGTATGATAAAGATGGTAACAAGATTGGTGAAGCAACAGCTGATGAAAATGGTAAAGCAACTATTACACCAACAGTTGATATTCCAGAAGGAAATGTGACGGTTGTAGCAACCAAGGATGGTCAAACACCAGAAGCAAGTGATCCGGTTCCAGCAACAGCTAAAGAGCCAGAAACACCAGCTAAACCAAGCAAACCAGTCGTGAACACAGACCTCACAGGTAAAGCCGGTACTAAGACACCAGTTGAAGTGACAGCAGAACCAGGAACTACAGTTGAGTTGTTCGATAAAGACGGTAACAAGATTGGTGAAGGTACAGCTGATAACACTGGTAAAGCAACTATTACACCAACCGTTGATATTCCAGCAGGCCCAGTAACTGTTAAAGCAACGAAAGATGGTCAAACATCAGACGCAAGTGATCCAGCTCAAGCGACAGCAGTTGATAAAGTAGTTAAGACTCCATCAGTCACACCAGTAGCTAACCCATCATCTCTAACAGATGCCGAAAAAGCTAAGGTAGCCGACGAAGTTAAGAAATCAAACCCTACAGTAAGTAAGGTAGAAGTTGGCAACGACGGTACAACAACTGTAACTTACCCAGATGGCACAACAGCTGTAATCCCAGCCGATAAGACAGTTAAGAAATCAGATGATAAAGTAGTAACGGATCCAACAGTAACTCCTGTTACAGATCCAAGCAACTTGACTGATGCGGAAAAAGCTAAAGTAGCAGAAGAAGTTAAGAAAGCTAACCCAACTGTAACAGATGTTAAAGTTGGTGAAGACGGCACAACAACAGTTACATATCCAGGTGGTACAACAGCTGTTATCCCATCAAATAAAACTGTTAAGAGATCAGTTGATAAAGAACTTAAGGATCCAGCTGTAACACCGGTTACAAATCCAAGCAACTTGACTGACGCCGAAAAAGCTAAAGTAGCCGACGAAGTTAAAAAAGCTAACCCAACAGTAACTGACGTTAATGTTGACAAAGATGGCGCAACAACTGTAACTTACCCAGATGGCACAACAGCTGTGATCCCAGCCGATAAGACAGTTAAGAAATCAGATGATAAAGTCGTAACGGATCCATCAGTAACCCCAGTTACAGATCCAAGCAACTTGACTGATGCGGAAAAAGCTAAAGTAGTCGACGAAGTTAAGAAAGCTAACCCAACCGTAACTGATGTTAAGGTTGGCAACGACGGTACAACAACTGTAACTTACCCAGATGGTACAACAGCCGTTATCCCAGCCGATAAGACAGTTAAGAAATCAGATGATAAAGTTGTTAAGGATCCATCAGTAACCCCAGTTACAGATCCAAGCAATTTGACTGATGCCGAAAAAGCTAAAGTAGCCGACGAAGTTAAGAAAGCTAACCCAACAGTAACTGACGTTAAGGTTGACAAAGATGGCACAACAACTGTAACTTACCCAGATGGCACAACAGCTGTAATCCCAGCCGATAAGACAGTTAAGAAATCAGAGGATAAAGGTGCTAAGGATCCATCAGTGACTCCAGTTACAGATTCAAGCAACTTGACTAATGCGGAAAAAGCTAAAGTAGCCGACGAAGTTAAGAAAGCTAACCCAACAGTAACTGACGTTAAGGTTGACAAAGATGGTACAACAACTGTAACTTACCCAGATGGCACAACAGCCGTTATCCCAGCCGATAAGACAGTTAAGAAATCAGAGGATAAAGCTGTTAAGGATCCATCAGTAACCCCAGTTACAGATCCAAGCAATTTGACTGACGCCGAAAAAGCTAAAGTAGCCGACGAAGTTAAGAAAGCTAACCCAACAGTAACTGACGTTAAGGTTGACAAAGATGGCACAACAACTGTAACTTACCCAGATGGTACAACAGCTGTAATCACAGCAGATAAGACAGTTAAGAAATCAGATGATAAAGCTGTTAAGGATCCATCAGTAACACCAGTTGCAGATCCAAGCAACTTGACTGATGCCGAAAAAGCTAAAGTGGCCGACGAAGTTAAGAAAGCTAACCCAACAGTAACTGATGTTAAGGTTGGCAACGACGGTACAACAACTGTAACTTACCCAGATGGCACAACAGCTGTAATCCCAGCCGATAAGACAGTTAAGAAATCAGATGATAAAGCTGTTAAGGATCCATCAGTAACCCCAGTTGCAGATCCAAGCAACTTGACTGACGCCGAAAAAGCTAAAGTAGCCGACGAAGTTAAGAAATCAAACCCTACAGTAAGTAAGGTAGAAGTTGGCAACGACGGTACAACAACTGTAACTTACCCAGATGGCACAACAGCCGTTGTCCCAGCAGATAATACAGTTAAGAAATCAGATGATAAAGTCGTAACGGATCCATCAGTAACCCCAGTTACAGATCCAAGCAACTTAACTGACGCCGAAAAAGCTAAAGTAGCCGACGAAGTTAAGAAATCAAACCCTACAGTAAGTAAGGTAGAAGTTGACAACGACGGTACAACAACTGTAACTTACCCAGATGGCACAACAGCCGTTATCCCAGCAGATAAGACAGTTAAGAAGTCAGATGATAAAGTAGTTACAAATCCATCAGTAACTCCGGTTACAGATCCAAGCAACTTGACTGATGCCGAAAGAGCTAAAGTAGCGGAAGAAGTTAAGAAAGCTAACCCAACTGCAAAAGATATCAAGGTTAACAAAGACGGATCAGTAGTTGTAACCTTTGAAGATGGTACAACAGCTGTAATTCCAGCAGATAAGACAGTTAAGAAATCATCAGATAAAGTTAAGGAATCAGATGGAGTTAAGAATCCATCAGTAACCCCAGTTACAGATCCAAGCAACTTGACTGATGCCGAAAAAGCTAAAGTAGCAGAAGAAGTTAAGAAAGCTAACCCAACTGCAAAAGATATCAAGGTTAACAAAGACGGATCAGTAGTTGTAACCTTTGAAGATGGTTCAACAGCTGTTATCCCAGCAGGTAAGACTGTTAAGAAATCATCAGATAAAGTTAAGGAATCAGATGGCGTTAAGAATCCATCAGTAACTCCGGTTACAGATCCAAGCAACTTGACTGACGCTGAAAAAGCTAAAGTAGCAGAAGAAGTTAAGAAAGCTAACCCAACTGCGAAAGATATCAAAGTTAACAAAGATGGCTCAGTAGTTGTAACCTTTGAAGATGGTTCAACAGCTATTATCCCAGCAGATAAGACAGTTAAGAAATCATCAGACAAAGCTAAGGAATCAGATGGCGTTAAGAATCCATCAGTAACTCCGGTTACAGATCCAAGCAACTTGACTGACGCTGAAAAAGCTAAAGTAGCAGAAGAAGTTAAGAAAGCTAACCCAACTGCGAAAGATATCAAAGTTAACAAAGATGGCTCAGTAGTTGTAACCTTTGCGGACGGATCAGTGGCAGTACTTACCTCTGAAAACGTTGTTAAAGAAGCAACTAAAGAGTCACCTGCTCAAGAACCAGCTAAGAAAACAGGAGCGAAAGAATTGCCAAACACTGGTACTAAACAATCTAACGCTTCACTTGGACTAGCACTTCTTGCAGCAGTGACAGGAGGACTTCTCATCGCTAAAAAACGCGAGGAAGAAGAGTAAGAAATTACTCAAATAAAGTAAATTTAAGAATATGAATTCTGTAATTTGCTAGAAAAGACTAAGAGAAAAGACTAGCCTCGTCATAAAACCACACAGAGATTCAAGACTTGAGAACAATCAAGGTTAAAGAATCACTGTGTGGTTTTTAAGGTTCCAGAGGTTGGATTTCTTTCCTATTTAGTAAGAATCATTATTAGAAAATGAGGATCTCTGTTTTTAGAGATTCTTGTTTTTCTATTTAGGAGTTAAGCCCCTAGAATTAGATGATGTTAACATATAAGAAAATATGAATATGATTTAAACGATAAAGTGTAAAAAAACAAGGATAAAAGTAAAAAATTAGAAAATTTTGCAAACGATTTTACATTATAAAGTTCTTTACATTCTTTAACCAATGTTTTATAATAAAAATGTATGTAGCGTATAAAATGCTAAAAAATACAACAAGGAGATATCGATATGTATTTTAATCGTAAAAATGCAGAGCAAAAGAATTGGCGTATGATCAAAAAAGGAAAACATTTCCTTTTCGGTTGTTCGCTTGTTTTTGCGGTTGGGG
Source organism: Streptococcus infantis (assembly GCF_047464415.1). Taxonomy (GTDB): domain Bacteria; phylum Bacillota; class Bacilli; order Lactobacillales; family Streptococcaceae; genus Streptococcus; species Streptococcus infantis_AE. Next base: position 4,776 of record NZ_JASHBX010000025.1, read on the forward strand.
CTGCTTTGGTAGCACCGACAGTTCAAGCTGATCAAACTGATTCAGCAGATGCAACTACTAAGGAGGCTGTAAAACCTGAGACTCAAAATCAAGGTGAAACATATGGGGCGCCTGCTGTAGAAGTTACAGCTGCTCCAGAAGCTAATGCGAAGCCAGCACTTGCGTCAGCTACAGAAGAAGCTAAAGCTGAAGAGAAAGCTACAGAGCCTTCTGCTGCACCAGTAGCAGCAACTACAAAAGAATCAGATTCTGTTCAAGCACCAAGCTTGACAACAGTAGCGGATGCATCAGCATTAACTGCTGAAGAAATTTCAAATGTTACTGAAGCAATTAAAGGTTCAAATCCGACTGCAGTTTCTGTTCAAGTTAGCAATGATGGATCTGCGATTGTAACATTTGCAGACGGATCAAGCGCAACATTGTCAGCTTCTCAAACAGTTAAAGTCAAGGCAGAAGCTACTTCGGAAGCTCCTATACGTTCACGTCGTGCCCTTTCTCCAGTAAATGGAACTACACGCTCTTTTGACTCTGAACTTCAGAATGAAGCTCAAAAGAAAGCAATCTACAGTCCGGGTGTGAAGGGTGAAAAGCAAACTTATCAAGGAACAGTTTGGCTTTACCGTAATGGAACAGTCAATAACGATAACCAAGAAGATGCAAAACGCCTTGGTGGTGTAAATGTCTACCTTCAGTATGTAACTGGTAAAGGTTTTGTGTCACCAGTTTATAAGACAACAAGTGAACAAGATGGAACTTTTGTATTTGACTTGTCTAAACCGGTAGCAAACCGTCTAGGAGCCACAGGTGAGTTTCAACTTGCAGGAGACCCTAAGCTTGCTATTCGTACTTGGGTAGAAAATCCAGATCCAACAAAATACACTGTCATCAAATCAGGTGACCAACGTACAGGTTTCCACGGACGTCTTAGCCGTTTAAATGAAACTTGGGATTTCACGGCTGGTATCAACCGTATTGTTGGTGGTCAAGTAGTTCTTCAAGAAAAACCAAATTCTGAAGACTATCTCTTGAAACCAGAAGCAGACCGTCAGACAGGTGACCAAGCAGACGGCCAATTTTCACGTAAAGGCGATTATGGTACAATCCGTGGTAGAGTGTGGTACGAACTTCGTGACCCAAGTGGTTCTGACGCACGTATGTATAAAAAAGACAGCTACGATATCAATGCTACAAACGTTAAAGTAGCGGCTTCATACGTAAATGATGAAGTGACTCGTCTTTTTGACAAATGGAAAAAAGAACACAAAAACTACAAACTTGATGATTTCAAAGCTGCTCAAGCTGAAATTATCAAAGAATATGAAGCTAAGAATGGTAAAGGTTCACATATCGCTGAAACTGTTGTAGTACCAGTTGATAAAGATGGTTACTATCGTATTCCATTCCGTGGTCTTTATGGTGTGAGCGCTGATAAGGCTAACAGTGGACTTTCTAAGAAAATTTCAGATGCAGAGTTTGGAACACTTGTTAAAGATGAAGATTTAGACAATGAACATCTTATGAAGTGGAATGGAACTATTGGACAAAAATACCGTCACATTAATACGGATTATGTTTATGCCACTGTTCTTGTCAATGACTATGCTATTTGGAGCAATAACTACCAATCAAATATGTTTGAAGGTACGTCAGATGCCGTTCTTCCAGTAGGACCTTCATCACTTGCGGCAGCAAATATTTCAAATACCAACTTTGCCCTAATCGCGCCTCAACCAATGCACGATATCTTGGTATACGACAACGCTGATAACTTTGCAAAACCAGGAAATACTGCTGAAAGTACTACTGGTGGACTTATGCCATCACGCGAATACCAAATCCGTTGGTTCAAAAATGGTAAAGCAATCGGTGAAGCAACAACTGTAATGTCAACAGCAGAAGGAACTGCTAAGTCAGTACCACTCACTGTGCCAAATGATCTTACAGAACCAGCAATCTATACATCAGCTGTATTCCTCCAAGGCGAAGACACAAGTGACCTTCATTCAGCATTGGCACTTGATTCATTCACTGCTGTTCTTGATGAAGAAACAGACAAATACACTCCAAAATATGCTGACACACTTGTAACACCAGGAACCCCTGCTACAGCAACGCCAACTTTCACAGATAAAGGTGGGAAAGATATTACAGCCCCAGAAGGTGCTAAATATAGTATTCCATCTGACTTTGTAGCTCCAGAAGGCTACACAGTATCAATCGAAGAAAATACAGGAAAAATCACTGTTGAAGCTAAGCCAGGAACGACAGTTGAAGAAGTTGAAGTACCTGTTACAGTAACCTACAAAGACAACTCAACTGATACAGTCAAGGCTACCTTTAAGTTGGATACTGATGGTGATAAGATCCCAGATGTAACGGATGAAGATGATGATAATGATGGTGTAAAAGATTCAGACGAAACAACAGATGGTACAAACACTAAAGATCCAAATTCAATCGCTTCAAAAATCACTCCAATTGATGATCAAACAGGTGTAGTAGGAAAAGAAATCACACCAGTTGCTGTCACAGTAGAGAAAGTTCCTACAGATGGTTCTGTCAAGGTTGAAGGTCTTCCAGATGGTGTTTCTTACGACCCAGCAACAAAACAAATTACAGGCACACCAACAACTGAAGGGGAATCAGAAGTAACTGTTACTGTTCTTGGAAAAAATGGTCAACCAGTAAAAGGTGCTGATGGAAAACCTGTAACTGAAACATTTAAATTTACAGTTACAAAAGCAGCAACAGATGCGGACAAGAATACACCAACCGCTAAAGATCAAACAGTTAAGAAGGGTGACACACCAGACGCTAAAGGTTCAATTGGTAATGTTTCAGATCTTCCAAGCGGCACAACATTTGAGTACAAGACACCAGTAGATACAACAACTGCAGGTGAGAAAGACGCAACAGTAGTCGTAACTTACCCAGATGGATCTAAAGATGAAGTTCCAGTTAAAGTAACTGTAGTTGATCCACGTACAGATGCGGACAAGAACACACCAACCGCTAAAGATCAAACAGTGAACAAGGGTGACACACCAGACGCTAAAGGTTCAATTGGTAATGTTTCAGATCTTCCAAGCGGCACAACATTTGAGTACAAGACACCAGTAGATACAACAACTGCAGGTGAGAAAGACGCAACAGTAGTCTTAACTTACCCAGACGGTTCTAAAGACGAAGTTCCAGTTAAGGTAACTGTTAAAGATCCACGTACAGATGCGGACAAGAACACACCAACAGCTAAAGATCAAACAGTGAACAAGGGTGACACACCAGATGCCAAGAGCTCAATTGGTAATGTTTCAGATCTTCCAAGTGGTACTACATATGAGTACAAGACACCGGTAGATACAACAACTGCAGGTGAGAAAGACGCTACTGTTGTCGTAACATACCCAGATGGATCTAAGGATGAAGTTCTAGTTAAGGTAACTGTTAAAGATCCACGTACAGATGCGGACAAGAATACACCAACAGCTAAAGATCAAACAGTGAACAAGGGTGACACACCAGACGCTAAAGGTTCAATTGGTAATGTTTCAGATCTTCCAAGCGGCACAACATTTGAGTACAAGACACCAGTAGATACAACAACTGCAGGTGAGAAAGACGCAACAGTAGTCGTAACTTACCCAGACGGTTCTAAAGACGAAGTTCCAGTTAAGGTAACTGTTAAAGATCCACGTACAGATGCGGACAAGAACACACCAACAGCTAAAGATCAAACAGTGAACAAGGGTGACACACCAGATGCCAAGAACTCAATTGGTAATGTTTCAGATCTTCCAAGTGGTACTACATATGAGTACAAGACACCGGTAGATACAACAACTGCAGGTGAGAAAGACGCTACTGTTGTCGTAACATACCCAGATGGATCTAAGGATGAAGTTCTAGTTAAGGTAACTGTTAAAGATCCACGTACAGATGCGGACAAGAATACACCAACAGCTAAAGATCAAACAGTGAACAAGGGTGACACACCAGACGCTAAAGGTTCAATTGGCAACGTAGGTGATCTTCCATCAGGAACTAAGTTTGAGTACAAGACTCCAGTAGATACAACAACACCAGGTGACAAAGACGCCATTGTTGTAGTGACTTACCCAGATGGTTCTAAAGATGAAGTTCCAGTTAAAGTAACTGTTAAAGATCCACGTACAGACGCAGATAAGAATACCCCAGTAGCGAAAGATCAAACTGTTAATATTGGCGACACACCAGATGCCAAGAACTCAATTGGTAATGTTTCAGATCTACCAAGTGGCACAACATTTGAGTACAAGACACCGGTTGACACAACCACAGAAGGTGAGAAAGACGTTACTGTAGTGGTTACTTACCCAGACGGTTCTAAAGACGAAGTACCAGTTAAGGTAACTGTTAAAGATCCACGTACAGACGCAGATAAGAATACCCCAGTAGCGAAAGATCAAACTGTTAAAGTTGGTGACACACCAGATGCCAAGAACTCAATTGGTAATGTTTCAGATCTTCCAAGTGGTACTACATATGAGTACAAGACACCGGTAGATACAACCACAGAAGGTGAGAAAGACGCTACTGTAGTGGTTACTTACCCAGACGGTTCTAAGGATGAAGTACCAGTTAAGGTTACTGTAGCCGCAAATCCAACTCAAGCTGATGTAAATACTCCTGTAGCTAAAGATCAAACTGTTAATATTGGCGACACACCAGATGCCAAGAACTCAATTGGTAATGTCTCAGACCTTCCAAGTGGTACTACATTTGAATACAAGACTCCAGTAGACACAACAACAGAAGGTGAAAAAGACGCCATTGTTGTGGTGACTTACCCAGATGGTTCTAAAGATGAAGTTCCAGTTAAAGTCACTGTTAAAGACCCACGTACAGACGCAGATAAGAATACTCCAGTAGCGAAAGATCAAACTGTTAAACCAGGCGATCAACCAAACGCTAAGGATTCAATCGGTAACGTAGGTGACCTTCCAGAAGGAACTAAATTCGAGTACAAGACACCGGTAGACACAACAACAGAAGGTGAAAAAGACGCCATTGTTGTGGTGACTTACCCAGATGGTTCTAAAGACGAAGTTCCAGTTAAGGTAACTGTTAAAGATCCACGTACAGACGCAGATAAGAATACCCCAGTAGCGAAAGATCAAACTGTTAAAGTTGGTGACACACCAGATGCCAAGAACTCAATTGGTAATGTTTCAGATCTTCCAAGTGGTACTACATATGAGTACAAGACACCGGTAGATACAACCACAGAAGGTGAGAAAGACGCTACTGTAGTGGTTACTTACCCAGACGGTTCTAAAGACGAAGTATCAGTTAAGGTAACTGTTAAAGATCCACGTACAGACGCAGATAAGAATACCCCAGTAGCGAAAGATCAAACAGTTAAACCAGGTGATCAACCAAACGCTAAGAAATCAATCGGAAACGTTGGAGATCTTCCAGAAGGAACTAAGTTCGAATTCAAGACACCAGTTGATACAACAACCCCAGGTGATAAGAGTACAACCGTCGTTGTGACTTACCCAGATGGTTCTAAGGATGAAGTTCCAGTAACTGTTAAGGTAGTAGATCCACGTACAGATGCGGATAAGAACACGCCAACACCTAAGGACCAAACAGTCAATGTTGGTGAAACTCCAGATCCTAAGAAATCAATCGGAAACGTTGGAGATCTTCCAGAAGGAACTAAGTTCGAATTCAAGACACCAGTTGATACAACAACCCCAGGTGATAAGAGTACAACCGTCGTTGTGACTTACCCAGATGGATCTAAGGATGAAGTTCCAGTAACTGTTAAGGTAGTAACTCCAAACACACCAGCGCCTGTAACTCCAAGTACAGATGCGGACAAGAACACTCCAACCGCTAAAGATCAAACAGTTAAACCAGGTGACAAACCAAACGCTAAAGATTCAATCGGCAACGTAGGTGATCTTCCATCAGGAACTAAGTTTGAGTACAAGACACCAGTAGACACAACAACCCCAGGTGAAAAAGATGCAATTGTTGTCGTAACATATCCAGATGGATCTAAGGATGAAGTTCCAGTTAAAGTAACTGTTGCAGCTAATGCAGCTCCAGCTTCTGATAACACTCCAGCTAAGAAAGCGGGTGCTAAAGAATTACCAAACACTGGTACAAAACAATCTAGCGCTTCACTTGCTCTAGCACTTCTTGCAGCAGCGACAGGAGGACTCCTCATCGCAAAAAAACGCGAGGAAGAAGAGTAAATAAAAACCTCAAATAAAGCAAAATTGAGAATGATTATTCTTTGAGACTGCTAGAAAAACCGTAAGAAGAAATTCTTACGGTTTTTTGAATTGGCTCTTTGTCAACTGTAGTGGGTTGAATAAAAAGCTAACATCTGGAGAGGACAACGATTGTCCTCTCCATTTTTATATTCAGAGCGATGAAAATTCGTTTCTTAAAGTTATCAAAGTTCCTAAA
>NZ_JASHBX010000026.1:0-9725 GCF_047464415.1 Streptococcus infantis
CTCCTTCTCTATCAGCATCCGTCCCAATAATCACTTGATCCGCTGCTACCACTTCATCATAGATTCTCTTAAATTTTTCTCTAGAACCCTTGTCCTCTTTCAGATGTTGCTTAAATGAAACATTTGTCAGGGGTAATTTATCAAGTGACCAGTTGTCTGGTTCACTGTATTCAAATAGGTGCCCTTCAGCAGCCACCACATGTACTTCAGCTGGAAAATAGGGTGAATGCCTAATGACATAGACACCTTTCTTTTTACTAAATTGTCCCAAAGCTGTAGCGTAAGCTTCTGCCTGTTTCTCTTTTTCAGCCAGAATAACTATAACCATATCATTCTCCTTCTACTTCATTTTCTGTCATTGTAAGCTATAATTAAAAAATCTTTTGTAAAGGGACATCGACAAAGAATAGAGCGAGTTGGTATCAAAAAACAGCACATAAAGTTATATAACTTTATACACAAAAAAGAGGCTCTTAAAGAGCACTCTTTCTAGACCTTAAGCCCCTTCTTTGGGCTTTGGATAAAATTTTGATTTTGTACCACCTGTCTGTTTAACTGGTAAGGCTTTGTATGTTGTTCAACACTTTTTACAATTTTTGAGACTGTTCCATGAATACGTTTCATAGATTGCGCTAGTTGTTGATCATCAAGAGAGGTTAAATTATCAGTCCAAATTGCCATATAGCGAATGGCTTTCTCAGAGGTATCTAACCCAAAGTGCTTAGAAACGAGATAACTTGTCATCTCAGCTTCAAGTTCTCTACGATCTTTTGAGACATCTTCCTTATACGAGTTAGCAAATTTAGGATTATGCAGACTAGCATGCGCCAACTCATGAATGGTGGTTGCAACGACTTCCCCAGGAGTATTATCTGGATTCAAAAGTATTTTTTGTTCATCTGGATAAAAAGCTCCCTTCGCACTCTTCAATTCTTTTGCATCATCTTGATAGATCATTACTCCAATACCCTTAGCATAGTCTGAAAGTCCTTCAAGCACCTCTTTCGTACGAATATGATCCATATTAAAATCATAGTGACGATTTGGCATCGCTTTTGGATAAAATTCAGGCTTCAAGGTTGTTTGAGACAACTCAAAGACTTTATACGTAGCAAATTTAGCTAAGCCTGTATTTGAATCTCTTTCCTGGAAGAAGCGAGATTTTAACTTTCCTTCTTTCTTTAAAGCCTTTTCTTCAGGTGTCGCTTCAGACAATCTTTTATATTTTGGATTTCCTTTTCCATTTTTCACCTGATTCCCATTTTCATCCAATACAGGAATCATTTCAACCATCATAGGTCTAAACAAGGTAATATGTGATTTTTCTCCTGTCTTAACCGAAAGATTGTTATGAACAACTTCTCTTGTTCGACCTGTTTTTTTATTGGTATATGTATTTCTAGTTTCAAATACCTGATCTGAAGTAATTCCAAGAACTTCCCCCATAGATTGCCATTGATTATAGGTTGCGACTGCATTCGCTCCTGGCCACTGTTCCTGAATCAACGCTACATTTCTAGGTGAGAGTTCTGGAAACTTACTCATAAAATTCAGATACTCTTCTAACCGTTCTGGTGTTTCTGTATACTCTCTCACTTTTTGAAAAGCAACCTCACTCAATTCATGAGGCGTTAAAGTAGCATAATCAATACTACTTGGGTTTACTTCAGGAGTCTCCAATTCTGAAATAGGTTCCTCTTTTAGAATCTCCTCTACACGCTGAAGAAAATTATTTTTAGTTTCTTGCTTAGAAGATTGAAAAGCTACCGTTTCTCTTGTATCAAGTGTTTGAGATTCTCCCTCTCCTATCAATCGAGCCGATTCATTTGCTTCCAGGGAAATTTCCTTATTCACCACTCTATTTTCCAGCTGAGAAAGAATTTCTTCATCCATCAATGCTAGTTCAGATTGACCGTTGAGTCGACGATATCCTAATCCTAGCATTTGTGAAATTGGTTTAGTCTCATCTCCAACATCATATCGAATTCCTTCTTTAATCACTTTCCCACCTGGAGCATAGACATCAAACTTAATTTTGGTAGGAGGGATAAAGCCTTCAGTATTGCCTGCTGTTACTTGTTTCATTCCTTCTTGATGAATTGGATAAAAGTCCTGATTGGCCTTATATAGCTCCCTAGCGAAATCTTGATAAGATATCAGCTCTGTCTCTTTAAATGGCAATATAGGGCCTTCTGGGCGTTCCTCAGACCATTGAAGGCGTACATGGTAGTTTTCCTTATAGATATGATCTTGTATCCATTCTTTATAAAAATCTGAATTTGTATCTAGGAGATGAGCTTCACGAGCTGCAGCAACAATCTGATCAAATTTATCATTATGCTGCTTCTCATAGTCAAGATACTGATTCCAGGCTTGATGAAATTCTTCTGGAGTTTTTGAGATGTCACCTGGCACACCTAAATTATAGACAGTATCTAAGACTTGAGTAAACGTAGCCGAATCAAGTAGGGGTTTATTCAGGGTGTTCTCTGGAGTTGTTTGTTCAATCTCTTTAGAAACTTCTTCATACTGCTTATTCTTCAAAACTGACAGCATTTCTGCACCTTTGTCTTTAACATATTCCTCATTGATTGAGAGTTGATCGATGTGACCATCTCGCTCTCTAAAGACACCTAAAATAATCTTTTCCTGGTTTGTCTGATTTAGTAGAAGATTAAGACTTTGTCTTAATCGCATAAGGCTAGCTGGCAGAACCGTGCCATCTACTGTCCGAAAAGCAAGTAAAACATCTTGATCATTTGAGCGAATTGCCTTATCTAAATTTAGGGTATGAAACTTTTCTACATCTGACAAGTCTCCAAAATAAAAGGACTCTGCGTCTACCATGGTAGGTAATTCAGGGAGAACTTTCAACTTATCGAATGCAGCACCTCTGTTGGCAATCAAAATATTATCAAATTGTCCATTTCCAGTAGCAAAATCCAATAAAGTTTGTTCTGCAGTTTGCCCTTCTCTATAAGGATAAATACCCGTTAAGTGCATAAAGCTTTCTTTGTTATAAGAAATAGCAACACTATTCGTATCTGCACCATCCTGGTAAAAATAGATCACTTGTGAGTCTGCTATGTTTTCTAAGTACCATTGAGCAGCATTTTGAAGATGAGGAGCATATCTGTTTAGTTTCAGCAAGTCTTTATCTGAAATAGGATGGTAGTTATCCTTATGAATTGACTTTCTTTCCTCATTTATGCTAAAATGAAGTAAAGGTTGAGATCGAGTTTGACTTGGTGACAGGTCATTCAAAGGTTGCGATACATTCGCTTCTGGTAGAGGTGCTGCCCCCTGAGTTTCTTCAGGAAAATCCCCGAGTTTTGTCTCAACCTTTTTGTTTTGTTCAGAATTATCAGTAGTCTCTTGTCCATCCTCAAGAGACTTTTCTTTTTCTTCTGAATCTTCCATTATCTTAATAGGATGAGTCTCAAGACGTGACGTCAAGTTATCCAATAATTCTCGATTTAAAACAACTTCTCCCTCTTGTTCTTCCAGATAGTGAAACAATGTATTTGGTGTTGTCACAAAACCGTAGGAAAAGTCTCTTATTCCCGATTCAATCAATGGATACTCTAACATTCGCTCAACCGATTGTGACAGATTATCAAGGGTTCTTTCATTAAAATAGACGCCAAAACTATCACTTGAAAGGCTTTCTATCTGCTTGTTGGTATTGTAGGCTGCTATTGCAAGTTCACCAATAAAACGGGTTGAAATATCTACTCCCAAAGTTCTCTGATGAGGTTTCAATGCTTGATACAAGGAATCTTGCTCTGGAGTCCCTTTTTTCTTGTATAAATCAATCGTTTGATCATCAATAGAGGTCAAAAGTGAATGAATGGGAGACAACACTTCCATTTTTTTATCGCTGAGATATTTTGTAGGATGGCTATTTCCTAACTTCGCAAAGACATCATACAGATAGAAATCTGGTGCAAATTCAATTGATAATTCTCCAGATTGAATCCGATTATTTAAACTCTTTGTTAATGCTTCATTTTCACGTTTTACCTCTTCATAGCTCATCAATCTTCCAGCATTCTCCTCTATATTCCTAATAGACTCTTGATTGCCTGGAGAATGCTTTTCTTCCGCAGCTAGATCTGTTTCAGAGGGTCTAGTTGACTGAATAGAGAAAGAAATATTGTTCCAATTTTCTTTAAGCCACTCCGCATCTTCAGGAGAAAGGTGGCTGGTATCAGGAAAGTGACTTGATTCTGATAAAGTTGCCTCAGCCATTTCTTCATATTCTGATTTTCGACTATCAGATTTTTCTTCATGCTGACTCTTTAGAACATCATTCCAGTCCGTTTTATCTTGTCCTGATCTTAGTCCTGGTAGATCCGAATTGATAACAGCTCCTTTTGCTTCCAATTCTTGAATGAATGTTCTACCTGCTTTATCATTATCTAAAGCTAGGGTGATTAAATCCGCATTTTTCCCATCTTCAAAAAAGTGATGATCAATAGCTACTTGAAGTCCGTCTGCCATTTGTTCAGGTGTCCATCTTAGTGGTTTTCCTGACATTTCAGCCTGAATTTGAGATAGATGACGGCCAATAGTCGATTCTTTCAAACCATCCATAGAAACTAATCTGACATCCTGAAGACTATCCTTGTGCAATTCATAGTAGGACATTAAATCAATTGAACTCTCAGTGAAAATCAATCGTTTTGGACTGCCAATATCAACATGAATACCTGTCATAGGATCGGAGTTTTTCATAATCACTTTAGCATATCCATGTTTTGGCCACTTCTCCCAATTCTCCTGTATTCCTTGTAAAGAGGCTCCAACAACTTCACCTGAAGAAGAAAGGGACTTGAATACAATAACTGGCTCAATCGCATTTGTTGAATTTCCGCTATTACCTTCCGCAAAGTAGTCAAGTTTGGCATTAGCTTGGGCTAAAACACCCTGTTTCAAAAAATAATCAATCGTTTCATCGGATAGCCCACGATGATTCCGCAGATAATCTCTTCCATCTGAAAACGGCTGCTCGTATTTCTCAAGATAGTATTTAAAATCTTCTTGAGGTCTTTCAACCATTTGAAACTCTTTAAAATTTCCATCATTTAAAAAATCTACAGACTGGTTAAAATCTACTTCCTTTATCGTTTCAACTAAAGAAATCGCATCCCCACCTGTATTTCTAGAGAACCATTTCCATAAATTTTTATCAGGTGAAATAACTAGGCTATCATGTTCTTTCCATCGATAGTCTCGTCCAGAACGAACTAGCTCCATCTGAAGCTCGTTTGCAACATCCAAAATATCTCTAGAACGTGCAAATTCAACACGTTCTCTACGGCTTTTACCACGTCTTGATTCTTGTTCTGTCATATAAAATCTCCTTAAAATCCTTCATACTGTGGTTTGTACGGTTCTTTCTCTGCTTGTATAAATGATTCTGGCTCTAAGTGAACCAATTCCCCTACTGAAAAAGATTCAAATAGCTCAGAGTTTTCCTTAAAATCTAGAACCATTTCTAAATCAGAATTTCTTCCTTGACCCTCAAAATGCACTTGCTTGCTATCGGCATTTATTGCCGTAATTAACCATTCGGCTGAAAAGTCAAAGTCTTCAACTGCAACATCTGGAAATACTAGCTCCATTTTTCTACTCCTTTCTCTTTTATCCTTTTATTCTACGTAATAACTGAGGAATCACAGTTAAAGGGACAATAGATTCCCATTTTCAACAAAAAAAGCCATTGATTTTACAATGACTCTTATATACTGTGTCCTTTTTCCTCCAGTTCTTGCCTCTCATCGCTTCTCTCACGTTCCATGAGGGCTTTTTTATTTGCACGTTGAGCCCTTTGAAGAGAATTAGTCAAATTTCTCATGAAATCTGTATTGATGATTGCTTTACCTTGGGATTGTTGGACGTTTTTTCTTTGCAGGTTCTTCCTTTCTTGCATTTTATGTGAAACAGCTTGAGCTAACTGACTTTTCTGATTGCTTTCTTCCTCTGGTAATATTTTTTGATAGAGTGATTTGAGTTCAGAAAATCCTTTCGCATTCTCCTGTTTTAATTTTTGAATAATCGCTTGATCAGTCGTTTGTGAAATTTCCTTGTTTCGACTGTAAATCTGATGTTTCAGCTGAAAAATTGAGATATGGGTCTGTAGCTCTTCTATATAGCTATCTTTCGTCACAGGATAGCCCTTTAGAATAGTCAGCACTCCTTCATCTTGAAGAGGTTGAACTGCCACTAATTCTAGCTTCAAACGTTTAATAGGTGCTTGAATTGCTAATGAATCAGCTTTTCCTACTGAAAATGAAACACTATCTTCAAACTGGTTAGCAAGAGATTGTTTTAGAGATTGGTCTGCTTCACTTAGTTTATAATTTGGAGTCAGTTGCAATTCAGTCAGCTTCAGTCTTTGTTGAATTTCTTTCTTTTTCAATTCAACAAATGGCTTATCGGTTTCAAGTGGTTGAATTTGATCAAAAAGAGTTTTACGAACTAATAAACTACTCTGTTTTTCCTCCAATAAACTCAATTTTAAAGCATAGCGAAATGTTCCTAACTCCTGGCGCTCTTTTAATGATCGATCACTTTTCTTTTTAGCTGCTTCTACAAGATCTTTCAAATCAGCTGAAGAAAATAGCGACAAGTCTCTTAAAGTAAGTTGCTTCTCCAGTAAGTCTTCTTTCAGCTGACTCACATCATAAACTAATTCCCTAACATATTCAGGACGTCCCAAACCTGTTCCGTGTTTATCATAAGCAGCATAGACTGGTTTTGTGATTTCAATAGGTTTTGCTCCATCTTTCAAATCATAACCCAGTTTTTTCCAGGCATCTAGTGTTTTGATGACACTTGCGTTAGGATCCTGGGCTAAAATTAATTTTTGATTCTTTACTGAGAAATTGGCCAAATTTTTTTCCAGCCGAACGTCAGCTATTTCAGGAGCATTCTCACGAAATAGGTGCAAGATTTTATTTGCTAGTCGTTCTCTCAACTCCTTCTCTCGATTCGCTATTAATTGCTGCAGATGATAGCCTGCAGCCTCCTGTTGTGTTTTCTCAACACGACCGTCAAGTTTCCGAATCTTCTCGTAGGTTGATTTTTTTCCAGCCGAATAAGCTCCTCTATAGGTTTCTAGGAACTCCTTCGTTTCTTTCAGAAATTCTTGATAGAGCTCTTTCCCATCATTTTCTAAATAGGAGTCCAGATAGCGGTCAAGGAAGAATTTACTGACTGCAAAATCTCTTGCATTTGATCCATAGCGCCATTTTTTATCCATAGGCAAATGATTATAAGCCTGCTCCAAAAAATTTTTTTCAGCTGAAGAACGCACCATCTGATCTCTAAATACAGAATTGATCAACTCACTTCTGATATTGGCCAAGATTTGTTCTCGTCTAACAATCATTCCTCTAGTCTGTTCATTCAACAAGCCATGAAAAACATCACTTTTAAAACGCTCAATGGTTTTTTGGGAAAAGTTCCCTCTGTACTCCATTCGTCCACGAGGTCGATAGAAAATTTTTTCTCTTGCAGACTCGACTTCTGATAAACCAAAATGCACATGAATATTATCCGTATTCAAGTGAATGTTAGCCCACCAAAATGATGAGTCGGATAAGCTTTCTTTTTCAATCAATCTTGGTAATGCTTCACGTATGACCGACTTGATAGCTTGCTGATCGACTTTCCCAGTTTCCAGATCATATAATCCCTCTTTGGCCAAAAAATCATTATCAAAAGAGATAACACCTTGCCATAGAAGAGAGCCATTTTGATAAGCCTGTTCTAACTTACTTTTCAATTCAGTTACTTTGCTACGCTGCAAGTAATTGGCCTCTTTTGTAAAAATCGCAGTCATCTCTTCATTTTGGTTTTCAGTAGCATAAGAGCGATTCATATAATCAATGTATTCCTGAAAATTTAGTTTCGTTTCTGGAACTTCAGTTTGAATTTTTTGTAGTTCATCTTCAGTTAGAGACTCGATATTTTGTCTGTGTGTTTCTAAATTTAATTCGTTATCAACCTCAACAGCTTCGTCTCTATTAGTGTAGTCTACAAAGCCACTATTTGCTTCAGTGTATTGCAGCATGAAGGTAATACTTGGACTAGAAGATACGTTCATTATTTTCCTCTCTTTGAATTAAAATAGTCCATTTTTTCTTAAAAGAGCATAGTCTTTTAATAACGGTTGTAATTCTTCAGGTTCAACTTGAAAATCATTGATCCACCGTCCTGATTGAGAAATATGTAATTCTTTTTGCTCTTCAATAAATTGCATGGGAATCAATAAGATATTTGGTTTTTCTAACTCTGAACCACTTTCTCGTTCTAAAAAGGCGACAATAAAATCTTGATTACCTTTTGTTCTCAATTGCCAGTGATGGGAGTTCCCGTTTTTCCTTTTATACAATGAGCTGTATTTTACATCAATCGTTAGACCATCTAGCCAAAAATCATATACTGGATTATTTTTCTTGAAATACTTATTCGCATCCGTTGCATCTGGAACATACTTTTGAAAAAGCTCCTCGGCCAGTCCCCCAAGCTTAGCTGTCCTAGAACCATACTGAATTTTATCTTGAATTTTCAGACAGCCACTCTTAATCAATTTCAAATGAGCTATATGAGTAGGCAACCCTGACTGTCTCACCGCTTCATGAAAATCTCCTGTTTCTAAATAGATCTCAACAACATCTACCATTTACTGTACCTCAATGAGAATGTTTGATTGTTTGACCACGTGCAACATCTTCTTGAATGACATCGTTAATTCTTGCCATTAATTCATGCTGTGTAGGATCCAGTCGTGAATGAATAGATTCCAAATCTTGAACATCAAAATCATCTTTCGTAATAGCATGAAAGTTGGTTAGTGTTAAATAAAGAATTTGATCAAGTTGACGATGAATTGCCTTGTTGTCATTTCCAGAATCAAAGCCATCCCCCAAATTTTTTTCCAGCTGAGTCAGTCGCTCATAGAAATTTTTTCCTTCTCCTAATTCAATAAAGAGTTTATAAAAAACTTCAATCAAAGTAACGAGCGTTGCTGAATTATTTCGATACTGTTTCTGCAAAGCAGACGATTCTTTCAAGTAGGATTTTATTTCCTTAAATTTTTCATGTGTTTCTTCGCTAAAATATAAGCTAAGTCTTGGATTCATTTTTCCCTCCTCAATTTTTCTGAGATGATCCTGTCAAATAATTGATTTTATATCCTGGTTGAATATTAAAGATATATACATCAAATGAGATCTCATCATCTTCAATACTCTGTGCTTCCATACGAACTCCTCTAGCAACTAATTCCACATTTCTAAATATAGGAGTTACTCGATAGCGGACATGGTGATTCGTATTTTTTATGTAGTTAGCAATCTTATTTTCATAGTAAACCATTGATGATTGTTCATCTTCAAAATTTGCATTTAAAGCACGTGTACCTGTAAATAAATTTTTAGCATTCGCATTCTCTCCACTTAATTGAAAACCGATTAAGTGAGAACGATTATATAAATAATCTTCTTTCCCGTTGAAAATTATTTTTTTATTTTTCCATCCTGTTGGCGTGATAGACGAAATAGATTCTCTATCTTCAGTTGGCATCAATTCTTTTCCCAACATCGCTTCAGCAATTCCTACACGATTTAAAAAATCTAGATCAGAATATTTTTCCCAGCTGTCATTTTCTAAACTCAATTCGTCTTTTGTAAATTGTGATTTTTCATTGACGACAA
>NZ_JASHBX010000027.1:0-9146 GCF_047464415.1 Streptococcus infantis
AGGCAAGTGACGAGTCAAGAGCAATAAGGCTTGAACAACGTGAAAGCCAGCGTCTTTAGGCGCTGGCTGGTAATTTGGGCTTATAGCCCTGGTACAAACCACCCGTTTGACGGGTGGTTATGATTTATGCTTTCTCTAACTGTAAGAGTGCTTCAATCTCTGCTAGTGTGCTAGCTTGTGAGATAGCACCACGGAGTTTAGCTGCACCCGATGTTCCACGGAGGTAGTGAGGAGCGAGTCCACGGAATTCACGGACCGCAACCTTTTCTCCCTTGAGGTTGATTAAGCGTTTCAAATGCTCGTAGGCGATGTTCATCTTATCTTCAAAGGTTAAATCAGGAAGGATTTCTCCAGTTTCAAAGTAATGATTGATTTGATTGAAGAGATAAGGATTCCCCATAGCTGCGCGTCCAATCATAACGGCATCAGCACCGACTTCTTCGATGCGTTGTTTGGCTTCTTGGACAGTGCGAATGTCACCGTTAGCGATAAATGGAATTTTTGTCAGAGCTTGTGCAACCTTGTGAAGAGTCTCCAAATCTGCATGTCCAGTGTACATTTGTTCACGAGTACGACCGTGCATAGCAAGTGCAGAGACACCTGCAGCCTCAGCGGCGAGAGCATTTTCCACAGCTAGAGATGGATCAGACCAGCCTGTACGCATTTTGACAGTGAGAGGGATATCAAGGACTGATTGAACTTTGTTAATGATAGAGTAGATCTTGTCTGGATCCTTGAGCCACATAGCGCCAGCTTCGTTTTTCACGATTTTGTTAACTGGACAGCCCATGTTGATATCAACGATATCGGTCTTGGTGTTTTCTTGGATGAATTCTGCTGCGCGTGCTAGGCTGTCTTCATCACTACCAAATAGTTGGATAGAGACTGGGTTTTCTCCTTCATCGATATGAAGCATGTGAAGAGTCTTTTCGTTGTTGTATTGGATTCCCTTGTCAGAGACCATTTCCATGACAACGAGTCCAGCTCCAAGTTCTTTAGCAATGGTGCGGAAGGCGGAGTTGGTTACACCAGCCATGGGTGCTAAAACGGTACGATTGGGAATCTCAACATTGCCAATCATAAAGGGTGTATTAAGATTTGTCACGAATGAGTTCCTCCAGGTCGTTTTCATCAAAGTTATAAGTTGTTTGGCAGAATTGACAAGTGATTTCTGCCCCGTGATCTTGTTCCTTCATTTCCTGCAAGTCTGAGCTTGGGAGACTCGAAAGAGCCTTCATAAATCGTTCTTTGCTGCAGTCACATTGGAAACGAATCTCTTCTTCAGACAAGCGTTTGTATGGTTCGTCGCCGTAGATAGCCTTTAGAAGAGCTTCGATATGGTCGTCGCTTTCTAGAAGAGTTGAAATGGCAGGCATTTCTTGGATGCGTTTTTCAAAACGAGCGATTTCTTCTTCCTTGGCTCCTGGCAAAACTTGAACAAGGAAACCGCCTGCTACTTTGACCTTGTCTTCTTCGTCCAAAAGGACATTGAGTCCAACTGCTGACGGAGTTTGTTGGCTTTCTGTCAAGTAGAAGGCAAGATCTTCTCCGATTTCTCCAGAGATAAGCGGAGTCATAGAGTTATAAGGATTTCCAGTGCCGTAGTCTGTGATAACGAGAAATTGACCATTGCCGACAAAAGGTCCGACTAGAACTTCACCAGTTGCAGTCTTTTTGATGTCAACACCAGGATTTTGAACGTAGCCTTTGACGTTCCCCTTGGTATCAGCTACGGTGATGATGGCACCTAGAGAGCTAGTTCCAAGAACTTTAACCGTTAGCTTGGTATTTCCTTTTTCATTGGCTGCGAGAATCTGGCTAGCGATAAGGGTGCGGCCAAGTGCAACAGTTGAGCTAGCTTGGGTTTGATGTTTTTCTTGAGCAGTGCGGACAGTTTCAGTGCTATCAAGAACATAAGCACGAAAGGCCCCGCTTTCTGATATAGTTTTAATAATTTTATCCATAGCTACTATTTTAGCATAAAAATGCCCAAAGGGGGAGTGGGGTGTCTACTATCGTTTTAAAGTGATTTATTTATATCAGTGAAATTATGAAGAAAGAACTAAAGTAGGCTAAAATCAACTCCCCAAAAATGGTAAACAGTTGAAAATAGAGGGAATAAAGTGGTAAAATGGGAACAAGAAAAAATAGTAATTGTATATTTGCATAAAATTATTGAAAATTTACAAAAAGAAGTTAATTATGGATAAAAAGAAACCAATCTATGTTTTTTTAGGGCAAACGGTCCTGTATTTTATTGTTCTACTTGGTTTGCTTTACTTTTTTAGTTACCTAGGACAAAGTCAGGGAAGCTTTATTTACAATGAATTTTAGTTTAAAGGAGAAAAATCATCGTGTCTAATAAGCCGATAAAAGATATGATTGAAGCGATTGAATATTTCGCCCAAACTCAACCTACCTTTCCAGTATACAATGTCTTAGGGCAAGAGCACACTTATGGTGATTTAAAGGCTGATTCAGATAGTTTGGCTGCAACCATTGATCAGCTAGGATTACCTGAAAAATCTCCAGTAGTCGTTTTTGGTGGTCAGGAGTATGAAATGTTGGCTACCTTTGTAGCTCTGACTAAGTCTGGTCATGCCTATATTCCAATCGATAGCCATTCGGCTTTGGAGCGTGTGTCTGCCATTGTTGAAGTAGCAGAGCCAAGCTTAATCATCGCCATTTCAGAGTTTCCAATCGAAACCCCAGCTGCTCCAATCATGTCCTTGGAGCAGGTGCGTGAAGCTTATGCGGCTCAAAAAGCTTATGATTTGCAGCATCCGGTCAAGGGGGATGATAACTACTACATCATCTTTACATCAGGGACAACTGGAAAACCAAAAGGGGTGCAAATTTCGCATGATAATTTGCTCAGCTTTACCAACTGGATGATTACGGACAAGGAATTTGCGACGCCAGAGCGTCCACAAATGTTGGCTCAGCCACCTTATTCATTTGACTTGTCTGTCATGTATTGGGCACCGACCTTGGCTCTTGGTGGAACCCTTTTTGCTCTTCCATCAGCCATCACTCAAGACTTCAAACAACTCTTTGCGACCATCTTTTCACTTCCAATTGCTATCTGGACTTCGACACCATCTTTTGCAGATATGGCCATGTTGTCTGAAGATTTTAATGCTGAAAAGATGCCAGGCATTACTCATTTTTACTTTGATGGGGAAGAGTTGACAGTTAAAACAGCTCAGAAATTGCGCGAGCGTTTCCCGAATGCACGCATCATCAATGCTTATGGGCCAACGGAAGCAACAGTTGCTTTGTCAGCAGTCGCTATTACAGATGAGATGTTGGCAACCTTGAAACGTCTTCCGATTGGTTACACCAAACCTGATTCACCAACCTTTATCATCGATGAAGAGGGCAATAAACTGCCAAATGGAGAACAAGGGGAGATCATCGTATCTGGTCCAGCTGTTTCAAAAGGCTACATGAACAATCCTGAAAAAACAGCTGAAGCTTTCTTCGAATTTGAAGGTCTGCCAGCCTACCATACGGGAGATGTCGGAAGCATGACAGATGAAGGTCTTCTTCTTTATGGTGGACGGATGGACTTCCAGATCAAGTTTAATGGCTATCGTATTGAACTAGAGGATGTCTCTCAAAACTTGAACAAATCCAAGTATGTTGAATCTGCTGTTGCAGTTCCACGTTACAACAAAGACCACAAGGTCCAAAATCTCTTGGCCTATGTTATCTTAAAAGATGGCGTCAAAGAACAATTTGAGCGCGAAATTGATATCACGAAAGCTATCAAGGAAGACTTGGAAGATATTATGATGTCTTACATGATGCCGTCTAAGTTCCTTTACAGAAAGGAATTGCCACTGACTCCAAATGGCAAGATTGATATCAAAGGATTAATTAACGAGGTGAATAATAGATGATGGATTTCCTGAAACAGCTGCCTCATATTGAGCCGTATGGGAATCCGCAGTACTTTTTGTACGTGATTACTGCTACCTTGCCAATCTTTATCGGACTTTTTTTCAAAAAACGCTTTGCCTGGTATGAAATACTGGTTAGTCTCTTCTTTATCGTTACCATGTTGACGGGTGGCAAGACCAATCAATTGGCTGCCTTAGGGATCTATCTAATCTGGCAAATCTTGTTGGTTCTTTTTTACAAGCAGTATCGAAAAATTCGAGATGGCAAATGGATTTTCTATCTCGTTAGTCTGTTGTCTTTGCTTCCAATCATATTTGTAAAGGCGCAAACAGCCATTAACGGAACACAATCCTTGCTGGGTTTTATCGGAATTTCTTATTTGACATTTCGTTCGGTGGGAATCATTATCGAACTTAGAGATGGAGTCATTAAGGATTTGAAGATGTGGGAGTATTTGCGTTTTCTTCTCTTTATGCCAACATTTTCAAGTGGTCCTATTGATCGTTTCAAACGTTTTAATGAAAATTATAAGACGATACCAGAGCGCGATGAGTTGCTAGATATGCTAGCTGAGTCAGTTCGATATATCATGTGGGGATTTCTGTATAAATTTATCCTAGCTCATATTTTAGGCGAGATTTTATTACCACCGCTAAAGAATTTAGCTCTACAAACAGGTGGCGTCTTTAACTATTATGTAGTGGCCATCATGTACACATTTGGTTTGGAGCTCTTCTTTGACTTTGCAGGTTACTCTATGTTTGCTCTAGCTATTTCAAATCTGATGGGGATTCGTAGTCCGATCAACTTCAACAAACCCTTTTTATCAAGGGATTTGAAGGAGTTTTGGAATCGTTGGCACATGAGTTTATCCTTCTGGTTCCGTGACTTTGTCTTTATGCGCATGGTCATGGTGATGACGAGAAAGAAGCTTTTTAAGAATCGAAATGTGACCTCAAGTGTCGCCTATATCCTGAACATGCTCCTTATGGGGTTCTGGCATGGGATTACTTGGTTTTACATCGCCTACGGACTCTTTCATGGGCTAGGTTTAGTGATTAATGATGCTTGGGTTCGAAAGAAAAAAACGCTCAATAAAGAACGTAAGAAAGCAGGGCAAGCTCCCTTGCCTGAGAATCGTTGGGTTCAGTTGCTTGGCATGGTTATAACCTTCCATGTCGTGATGATTTCATTCTTAATCTTCTCTGGATTTTTGAATGATTTATGGTTTAAAAAATAAAAGGAATTAAAAAATGGATATCAAATCAGAAGTTATTGAAATTATTGATGAATTGTTTATGGAAGATGTTTCTGACATGATGGATGAAGATCTTTTTGATGCAGGTGTCTTGGATAGTATGGGGACAGTTGAATTGATCGTGGAAATCGAAAATCGCTTTGATATTCGTGTCCCAGTTACAGAATTTGGTCGTGATGACTGGAATACAGCTAATAAAATCGTAGCAGGAATTACGGAGTTAAAGAATGCTTAAACGCTTGTGGCTAATTTTCGGGCCTGTCTTTGTAGCGGGCTTGTTGGTGTGCCTTCTTATCTGTTTCTATCCAAGTAGCCCAAGTCATAATCTCATGGAGGAAAAATACTCTGCCGCTTCGATAAGTGCAGAAAGCTTTAAGGAAAGAAGTCAAAAAGTAAGAGCTCTTACGGATCCTGATATGCGTTTTGTGCCTTTTTTTGGATCTAGTGAGTGGATGCGTTTTGATAGTATGCATCCAGCAGTACTAGCTGAAAAGTATGACCGTTCTTATCGCCCTTACTTTATGGGACAGGCAGGAGCAGCTACCCTCAGTCAGTATTTTGGAATACAACAAATTACATCCGAACTTGAAAATAAGCAAGCGGTATTTGTCATTTCCCCACAGTGGTTTACAAAAGAAGATCATGACCCGACTATTTTCCAAACTTATTTTAACAATGACCAGTTGACTGCCTTTTTAGAGAATCAATCTGGGGATGCAGCCTCTCAGTATGCTGCCAATAGACTCTTAAAGCAAAATCCTGGTGTTTCTATGAAGAGCATCGTTGAAAAATTAGCTAAAGGAGAAAAATTATCAGAGTTCGACCAAAGTATGATTAATATTTCGTCGCAATTAAATGAGAAACAATCAGCTCTTTTTGGACAATTCTCCATTCGTGGACGCTTAAGGTACAAAGATCATGTTGAGAAATATTTGAGCAGTCTCCCAGATCAATTTTCTTATGAAGAATTGGAAAATATCGCTCGAAAAGAGGGTGAAGAAAATACAACCAATAATGATTTGGGAGTAGAGAACCATTTTTACAATACTAAGTTAAAGAAAGATTGGAAAAAATGGGAAGGTTCTCAAAAGAATTTTAACTTTCTCAAATCACCTGAGTACAATGATTTGCAGCTAGTGCTTGATCAGTTTGCCAAGTCTAAGGTCAATGTGCTCTTTGTCTTTCAACCTGTCAATAAAAAATGGATGGATTATACCGGGTTAAGTGAGGAGATGTATCAACACACAGTTGAAAAAATTCGTTACCAGTTGGAAAGTCAGGGTTTCACTAATATCGCTGACTTTTCAAAAAACGGTGGAGATCCCTACTTTGTTAAGGACACGATTCATATCGGTTGGTTAGGCTGGTTAGCATTTGATAAGGTTGTAAATCCCTTTTTGAGCAATCCAACAACAGCGCCTGATTACCAAATGAATGACCGTTTCTTTAGCCAAGATTGGGCAACCTATGATGGAAATATCCAAGATTTTCAATAATATAGAAAAGGAGTTTGAACTTTTTGTTCAGACTTTTTTTATGAAATGTCGGATAGGTTACCTTCAAAAAGGTTAAAAGTTTAAAAATGATGCTAAATAGCGTATAATAGTAGAAGAAAGAAGAGAAAGGGATTTCAATATGAATAAACGTTTTTTGTTGCCTGTGCTATCGACAGCCCTATTAGCTCCAACCTTTTTAGCTGGACAAGTCTATGCTGAAGAAAGTACTAGTTCTTCAGAAGTAACAGAAGTTGTGAATACTGCAGAAGCACCAGTAGTAACAGCGACTTCTGAGGTTGTTACAAGTCCGGCAACGCTAGTTGAAGAGGCTGCACCTCAAAAAGAAGAAGCAGATACTGTTATCTTGCATACCAATGACGTGCATGGTCGTATTGTAGAAGAAAAAGGAGTAATCGGAGATGCCAAACTCGCAACGGTTATTGAGAAGGAGCGAGAAAAGAGCGATCAAACGACTCTAGTAGTAGATGCCGGCGATGCCTTCCAAGGTCTGCCAATTTCAAACTCTACAAAGGGTGAAGCACGTGCCAAAATCTTAAACGAGATGGGCTATGATGCTATGGCTGTAGGAAATCATGAGTTTGACTTTGGACTTGATGAAGTTAAAAAATACAAAGAAATTTTGAACTTCCCATTGCTTAGCTCAAACACTTATGTCAATGGTGCTCGTTTATTTGAAGCAGCAACAATTGTTGATAAGAACAAGGATGTTGAAGGTGATGAATTTGTCGTCATCGGTGTGACAACGCCTGAAACAGCTACCAAGACCCACCCTAAAAATGTTACAGGTGTAACCTTTACAGAGCCTATTGCAGAGGTTAATAAGGTTATCGAAGAAATTCAAGCTAAAGCCTTGGCAGAAGGCAAAGACTACAAACACTATGTTGTCCTTGCTCACTTGGGAGTTGATACAACAACACCAGTAGAATGGCGTGGTTCTACTCTTGCAGAAGCACTTTCAAAAAATCCTCTTTTGAAAGGTAAGCGTGTCACTGTTATTGATGGTCACTCTCATACAGTAGAATCTACTACCTATGGGGACAATGTAACCTACAACCAGACAGGAAGCTATCTCCATAACGTTGGTAAAATCACTTATAAATCTCGCCAATTATTGGGAAATCCTTCACTCATTGCAGCTGCAGATGCTAAGAAATTGGAAGCTAATCCAAAAATTGAAAAACTTGTCAAGGATATCAAACAAAAGTATGACGCTGAAAATGCTATAGAAGTTGTTTCAAATAGTCCAGTTGAATTGAACGGTGACCGTGAAAATGTCCGTGTTCGTGAAACCAACCTTGGAAATGTTGTCGCAGATTCTCTCTATCAATACGGTCAAACAGGCTTTAGTCATCCAACAGATATCGCTGTGACCAATGGTGGTGGCTTGCGTGAAACGATTGCCAAAGATAAGCCAATTACAAAAGGCAATGTCATTGCGGTTCTACCATTTGGGAACACAATTTCCCAAATTCAAGTAACTGGTCAGCAAGTTTTTGACATGTTTGAAAAATCACTCGGATCTATCTTACAAGTGGATAAGTCAGGAAAAACTGTCTTGGATGAAAATGGTCAACCATTGTTAGAACCAAGTGGCGGATTCTTACAGATTTCAGGAGCCAAGGTCTATTACGATACAAATCTAGCTGCAGGCAAACGTGTCTTGGCTATTCAAGTTAAGAATCGTGCAACTGGTCTTTATGAAAAACTAGATTTGGAAAAAGTTTACTACCTAGCAACCAATGACTTCCTTGCAGCAGGTGGTGATGGTTATACCATGCTTGGTGGTGCCAGAGAAGAAGGCCCTTCAATGGATGCTGCCTTTGAAGATTACCTTAAAACAGCTGATTTGACTCAGTATGAAAAGGTAAATCCAAACTCACGCACGATTTCTGTGGATTCAAAAACATTTAAACTGCCAGAAGATCAAGGTAAAGAGCAAAATCCAGCTAAACCAGGAAAAGATTCAGCAACAGATCCAGCAAAACCAGAAAAAGATTCAGCAAAAACTCCTACTCAACCAGGAAAAACTCAGGAAACAACTCCGGCTAATTCAGGAAATGATGCAACTAAGCCAGGAAAAGTTCAAAAGACAACTCCAGTTAAATCGGAGCAAGATTCAGCAACAAAAACAACTCCATCAGGAAAAAATCAGGGAACAACTCCTGCTCAAACATCTACTGTAAAAGTTGATTATAAGGTTGCAGATAAATTTGCCAACAAGACAGTTGTATCAGAAAAATTACTTCCAAATACAGGTAGTGAGCAATCTATTTTCATGATGCTATTGGGTATGATTCTTGGAGCGACAGCCCTCTGGACTAGTCGTAAACAAGAAAAATAGGCTCTTTGTCAACTGTAGTGGGTTGAATAAAAGCTAACATCTGGAGAGGACAATTGTTGTCCTCTCCATTTTTATATTCAGAGCGATGAAAATTCGTTTCTTAAAGTTGTTAAAGTTCCTAAAA
>NZ_JASHBX010000028.1:0-8396 GCF_047464415.1 Streptococcus infantis
TTTGATGTTCAAGATTTGGAATCTATTCATTCACGACTGGATCCTACACAGCATGAATTAATGGCAAGAATTAACGATGTCATTCAAGAAGATGTTGCACGTGGTCAAACAATCAAACATTCTCATTAATTGAAAGGAGACCTTACTCGTGAGTGAGTCTAGTCCAAGTATTACCTTCATGCTGCAATACACTGAAGCAAATAGTGGCTTTGTAGACTACACCAATAGAGACGAAGCTGTTGAGGTTGATAATGAATTAAATTTAGAAACACACAGACAAAATATTGAGTCTCTAACTGAAGATGAACTACAAAAAATTCAAGCTGAAGTTCCAGAAACAAAACTTAATTTTCAGGAATACATTGATTATATGAATCGCTCTTATGCTACTGAAAACCAAAATGAAGAGATGACAGCCATTTTTACAAAAGAGGCCAATTACTTGCAGCGTAGCAAAGTAACTGAATTGAAAAGTAAGTTAGAACAGGCTTATCAAAATGGCTCTCTTCTATGGCAGGGTGTTATCTCTTTTGATAATGATTTTTTGGCCAAAGAGGGATTATATGATCTGGAAACTGGAAAAGTCGATCAGCAAGCTATCAAGTCGGTCATACGTGAAGCATTGCCGAGGTTGATTGAAAAAGAAGGCTTATCTGATTCATCATTTTGGTGGGCTAACATTCACTTGAATACGGATAATATTCATGTGCATTTTGGTTTATCTGAAGTTGAATCTGCAAGAGAAAAAATTTTCTATCGACCTCGTGGACGAATGGAGTACAGAGGAAACTTTTCCCAGAAAACTATTGAGCGATTTAAAAGCGATGTTTTTCATGGCTTGTTGAATGAACAGACTAGGGGAATGATTGTTAGACGAGAACAAATTTTGGCCAATATCAGAAGTGAGTTGATCAATTCTGTATTTAGAGATCAGAAGGTTCGTTCTTCGGCTGAAAAAAATTTTTTGGAACAGGCTTACAACCATTTACCAATGGATAAAAAATGGCGCTATGGCTCAAATGCAAGAGATTTTGCAGTCAGTAAATTCTTCATTGATCGCTATCTGGATTCCTATTTAGAAAATGATGGGAAAGAGCTTTATCAAGAATTTCTGAAAGAAACGAAGGACTTCCTAGAAACCTATAGAGGAGCTTATTCGGCTGGAAAAAAATCAACCTACGAGAAGATTCGGAAACTTGATGATCGTATTGAGAAAACACAACAGGAGGCTGCAGGCTATCATCTGCAGCAATTAATAGCGAACCGAGAGAAGGAGTTGAGAGAACGATTAGCAAATAAAATCTTGCACCTATTTCGTGAGAATGCTCCTGAAATAGCTGATGTTCGACTGGAAAAAAATTTGGCCAATTTCTCAGTAAAGAATCAACAAATGATTTTAGAACAGGATCCCAATGCAAGTGTTATCAAAACACTAGATGCCTGGAAAAAACTGGGTTATGAGTTGAAAGATGGGGCAAAACCTATTGAAATTACAAAACCAGTCTATGCTGCTTATGATAAACACGGAACAGGTTTGGGACGTCCTGAATATGTTACGGAATTAGTTTATGATGTGAGTCAGCTGAAAGAAGACTTACTGGAGAAGCAACTTACTTTAAGAGACTTGTCGCTATTTTCTTCAGCTGATTTGAAAGAACTTGTAGAAGCAGCTAAAAAGAAAAGTGATCGATCATTAAAAGAGCGCCAGGAGTTAGGAACATTTCGCTATGCTTTAAAATTGAGTTTATTGGAGGAAAAACAGAGTAGTTTATTAGTTCGTAAAACTCTTTTTGATCAAATCCAACCACTTGAATCGGATAAGCCATTTGTTGAATTAAAAAAGAAGGAGATTCTTCAAAGACTGCAGCTGACTGAATTGCAGCTGACTCCAAATTATAAACTGAGTGAAGCAGATCAATCTCTGAGAAGTTCTCTTGCTAACCAGTTTGAAGATAGTGTTTCATTTTCAGTAGAGAAAGCTGATTCATTAACAATTCAAGCTCCTATTAAACGTTTAAAGGAGGAATTAGCTACAATTCAACCTCTTCAAGATGAAGGAGTTTTGACCATTCTAAAGGGCTATCCTGTTACGAAAGATAGCTACGTAGAAGAGTTACAGACACATATCTCTATTTTTCAGTTGAAACATCAGATTTACAGTCGAAACAAGGAAATTTCACAAACGACTGATCAAGGAACTGTTCAAAAATTAAAACAGGAGAATGCGAAAGGATTTTATGAGCTCAAATCACTCTATCAGAAATTGTTGCCAGAGGAGGAAAGTAATCAGAAAAGTCAGTTAGCTCAAGCTGTTTCACAGAAAATGCAAGAAAGAAAGGTCCTGCAAAGAAAAAATATCCAACAATCTCAAGGTAAAGCAATCATCAATACAGATTTCATGAGAAATCTGACCAATTCTCTTCAAAGGGCTCAACGTGCAAATAAAAAAGCCCTTATGGAACGTGAGAGAAGCGATGAGAGACAAGAACTTGAAGAAAAAGGGCAAAGTATATAAGAGTCATTGTAAAAGCAATGACTTTTTTGTTGAAAAATGGAAATCTATTGTCCCTTTAAATGGGATTTTTTGGTTATTGAATAGAATAGAAGGATAAAAAGAGAAAGGAGAAGAAAAATGAAGCTATTATTTCCAGATGTCGCAGTTGAAGACTTTGATTTCTCAGCCGAATGGTTAATTACGGCAATGAATGCCGATACCAAGCAAGTGCATTTTGAGGGTCAAGGAAGAAATTCTGATTTAGAAATGGTTCTAGATTTTAAGGAAAATTCTGAGCTATTTGAATCTTTTTCAGTAGGGGAATTGGTTCACTTAGATCCAGAATCATTTCTACAAGCAGAGAATGAGCCGTACAAACCACAGTATGAAGGATTTTAAGGAGATTTTATATGACAGAACAAGAATCAAGACGTGGTAAAAGTCGTAGAGAACGTGTTGAATTCGCACGTTCTAGAGATATTTTGGATGTTGCAAATGAGCTTCAGATGGAGCTGGTTCGCTCCGGACGAGACTATCGATGGAAAGAACATGATAGCCTAGTTATTTCACCTGATAAAAATTTATGGAAATGGTTCTCTAGAAATACAGGTGGAGATGCGATTTCTTTGGTTGAGACGATAAAGGAAGTAAGTTTTAACCAATCTGTAGATTTTTTAAATGATGGAAACTTTAAAGAGTTTCAAATGGTTGAAAGGCCTCAAGAAGATTTTAAATACTATCTTGAGAAATACGAGCAGCCGTTTTCAGCTGGAAGAGATTATCTACGGAATCAACGTGGGCTGTCAGACGAAACGATTGATTATTTTTTGGAACAGGGTGTTTTAGCCCAAGCTAACGCCAAACTTGACTACTTTGCGGAAGGCAATGATGGAGTTACAACAAATGCGATTGAGCCAGTTATTGTCTTCAAGTCCCTTTCTTCTTCAGGTGAAGTTGTTGGAGCCTCTTTACAAGGAATACAGGAGAATTGGGAGAAGTGGCCAAAACATGGATATGCTAAAGTGATTATGAAAAACTCCGATCCTATGACAGGTATTCATGTTGATATTGGCAGTCCAAAACGATTGATTTTCACTGAGAGTCCAATTGATTTAATGTCCTACTATGAATTGCACAAAGATAGTCTTCAGGACGTCAGATTAGTCTCTATGGATGGTTTGAAAGAATCGACTATAGGCCGTCATCTATCTCAAATTCAAGCTGAAATATCAGGAAAACCGCTAAGATGGACACCTGAACAATTAGCGGACGGGCTTCAAGTAGCTATTGATCATCACTTTTTTGAAGATGGGAAAAATGCGGATTTGATTACTCTAGCTTTAGATAATGATGAAGCAGGTAGAACATTCATTCAAGAATTAGAGGCAAAAGGAGCTGTTATCAATTCAGATCTACCAGAACTAAGACCAGGACAAGATAAAACGGACTGGAATGATGTTCTAAAGAATCAACAGGAAGAAAAGCCTGACAACAGTCGTCTTGCACAGGCACGTCGAAAATTGGAACGACTAAGGGGTGAACAAGACGAGGCTATTTCAAGAGCTTATTCCCACCAAGCGCTAACAAATGGGCAACCCATGAATGATAAGCGAGGAGGTGCTAGCTTTAAACGTAAGCAAGAACAAATAGAAGATCAAGTCTTCTCAAAGATGGATGAGATTAGGCAACAGGAAGAGCGAGTAGAGCGCCTGGAGCACCAACAACATTTGAAAGAAATGGGGTTGAATCGTCAGGGAAGTGGTCTGGAGATGAGTGTTCAAAATATACCTAGAATCCGTGAAGAGTTAGAAAAAGCTAAACGTGGGGAGTCGTTCTTTACCAAAGCTACTCTCAAACGCTATCAAGAAGAGTTGACTAGACTTGAGGCCATATCTGAACAAATGGGTAAAACGAGCATTCAACCAGCAACTCAAGCCTTAATTGATGAAGGGCTAGTGAACCAGTGGCAAAAACAATCAAATACGTATTTTGTAAAAGGGTTACGAAGAGTTGCCCTGGAGTTGACTGAAGAAGGAGAGTTTCAATTATCTTCACAAATCAAGTATCATCCGAAAACAGACGAGGAAAGACTGAAGGTGGATGAATTACTTGCCAAACAAGCGCAAGGAAATATTGGAGTAAAACCAATGATACAGGAAGAGCAAGGTTCAGTGCCTCCAGAGTTATTTGTAGCCTTTGATTTTACAGAAAATCCAAATCTATCTCAGAAATTCTCATCAGGAGATGTGATTCCATATAAGGATTTTATAGCTCAATTGTATGAAGAGAATAATTTGAGAATGCTTAGCCTGGGATATGATAAAACTTATTTTGCATTGCAAGATGAAAAGGGGAGTCGTCTGACAGATGATTTTCGATATGATATTGGTAGTGAAGACAGTGACCTTTCAACGCAATTGGGAGAAACTCTTCCAACTCCTTATTTAGAACAGGCACAAAAAGCAGATCATGATTATCAATCACAGATTTCAGCTGAGGAGAATGTTCAAACAGAGTCAGTTGAATCAGAAGAAAAAGCTCCTGAGAGTTCTCAGGAGCAAATGAATGATAGGACCAGTGGTGGCACGGGTTCTTTACAGCCTAAAGCTGAAGGCAGTACCTCACCTGTACTTGAAACAAGTACCTTTGAGCAAACTGTTACCAGTCACCCGACATCATCCTATCCGTACCTTCATTTTAGCACAAATTATGATAAAGTGCAACGGCGAGTGGGGAATTATCACCCAATTACACCTGCCGATTTAAGACGTTTGAACCAATATGCGCCCTCCATTCAAAGTACAGCGTCCTGGTATTTAAGTGAAATGGCTGGCAGTAAAATAAGTTTTGTTTATGCGGATCATGGAGAAGAGAATGTTCTTCAAGTAACTTTCCAAAAAGAAAACTTTATCCATCTTTCAGGGATTAGACCTTTTGAAGAAGGAAAAGGTGCTGCTGATTTCTTAGAAGATTTTGCGGCTGGTCGAGGTCATTATGACGGTATGTTGATTAGTAATTCAATTAAGGATAAATTGCAGGTTCTTCCAATGCTTCAGGATATTTTAGAGCCACAATCCTTTGTTCTGGATGATTTGAGCAGTGTTGAAAAGCTTCACAATCTCAATATGAGTGAAGCTATTAAAGCAAAAGATGAAGATTTCTTACTACTGTTTAAAGATATCGGAGATGAAAAAATTCCAGCCTCTCTTATGAAACTCAAAGGAGAGCTTGCAACTAGTGTTAAATTGTTGGATGAAAAGATCATTCTCGGTGTCTATAGAGAAAGAGATGGTCACATTGAGCAACTGTCAATTAATGAGGAATATGTTAAAGACAATGGTGCAGAAATGCTATCAGTTTTGAAGAATAAGCAGTTTGAAGAAGTTTCTAAAGAAATTGAACCACCAGCTCCAGAGAACACTCTGAATAAAACCTCACTTGATTCAGCTACCTTTACTCAGGTGTTAGATACTGTCTATAATTTAGGTGTGCCAGATGATATCTCAAAAACGCCAGAAGAATTTCATCAAGCCTGGAATCAATATCTTGACTATGCGAAACAGTACAATGATAAATTTGATCAGATTGTTGCTGCAGCTGAGAAAGATCATCTCCTAGATACAAATTCAGATTTTTATAAAGAATGGCAACAAGACCATATTTATAAGGAAAACTACCATGTACGTCTCCAATGGTCTGAGGATCGCCCAGGTGGGCCGAAATTGCCCTTTAAAGAGACCGAGCTGATATCTTATCAAGATTTCGCTAGGGAGCTATATAAGGCCAATCAGGACTTTTATCCAATTCATCAAGAAGGAATGAAACAAGTAACTGCAGGCAATACTGAAGTCTATATCCCTCCTACCAAAATTAAGTTTGATATCTATGCTCCAGGTGGTGAAATGATTAAGGAGGGAATTCGTTATGATATTGGAGATGAGACTACACCAATTTCACAAATGCTAGGGTTAGGATATCGTCGACTCAACGGTCAATCTGAACTAGCATCAATGGATGAAGAAATTCTTTCTCAGCTGGAAAATAGAGTGGTGAATAAGGAAATTTCTCAGGAAGCAAATGAATCGTCTCGATTGATAGAAGAAGGAGAAGGTCAAACTCCTGATACAAGAAAAACGGTAGCTTTTCAATCTTCTAAGCAAGAAACTAAAACTAATTTGCTTCAGCGTGTAGAGGAGATTCTGAAAGAGGAATCTATTTCGGATTTGGAAACCCCTGAAGTAAACTCAAGTAGTATTGATTATGCTGCTTTAACGCCTCATGAATTGAGTGAAGTTGCTTTTCAAAAAGTGAGAGAGTACACAGAAACACCAGAACGGTTAGAAGAGTATCTGAATTTTATGAGTAAGTTTCCAGAACTCTCACCTAGAAATATCGCTTTGATTCAGGAACAGTGGCCAGGAGCGAATGCAGTCGCAACCTATAATCAATGGCAATCGATGGGGGAAGTTCTTGGGATTACTTCAGATCAGGTATTTGAAACTAGAAATACCTATACCAATAAAAAAACAGGTCGAACAAGAGAAGTTGTTCATAACAATCTTTCGGTTAAGACAGGAGAAAAATCACATATTACCTTGTTTAGACCTATGATGGTTGAAATGATTCCTGTATTGGATGAAAATGGGAATCAGGTGAAAAATGGAAAAGGAAATCCAAAATATAAAAGACTTTCTGAAGCGACACCTGAAGAAAAGGCTTTGAAGAAGGAAGGAAAATTGAAATCTCGCTTCTTCCATGAAAGAGATTCAAATACAGGCTTAGCTAAATTCGCTACGTATAAGGTATTTGAGTTGTCTCAAACAACCTTGAAGCCTGAATTTTATCCAAAAGCGATGCCAAATCGTCATTATGATTTTAATATGGATCATGTTCGTACTAAAGAAGTGCTAGAAGGACTTTCCGATTATGCAAATAGTATCGGTGTAACCATTTATCAAGACGATGCAAAAGAGTTGAGGAGTGCGAAGGGAGCTTTTTATCCAGATGAACAAAAAATACTTTTGAATCCAGATAATACTCCTGGAGAAGTCGTTGCAACCACCATTCACGAGTTAGCGCATGCTAGTCTGCATAATCCTAAATTTGCTAACTCGTATAAGGAGGATGTCTCAAAAGATCGTAGAGAACTTGAAGCTGAGATGACAAGTTATCTCGTTTCTAAGCATTTTGGGTTAGATACCTCTGAGAAAGCCATTCGCTATATGGCAATTTGGACTGATAATTTGACCTCTCTTGACGATCAACAACTAGCGCAATCTATGAAACGGATTCATGGAACAGTATCTAAGATTGTAAAAAGTGTTGAACAACATACAAAGCCTTACCAGTTAAACAGACAGGTGGTTCAAAATCAAAATTTTATCCAAAGCCCAAAGAAGGGGCTTAAAGTCTAGAAAGAGTGCTCTTTAAGAGCCTCTTTTTGTGTATAAAGTTATATAACTTTATGTGCTGTTTTTTGATATCAACTCACTCTATCCCTTGTCGATGTCCCTTTACAAAAGATTTTTTAATTATAGCTTACAATGACAGAAAATGAAGTAGAAGGAGAATGATATGGTTATAGTTATTCTGGCTGAAAAAGAGAAACAGGCAGAAGCTTATGCTACAGCTTTGGGACAATTCAGTAAAAAGAAAGGTGTCTATGTTATCAGGCAATCACTCTATTTTCCAGCTGAAGTACATGTGGTGGCTGCTGAAGGGCACCTATTTGAATACAGCGAACCAGACAACTGGTCACTTGATAAATTACCTCTTACAAATGTTTCATTTAAGCAACATCTGAAAGAGGACAAGGGTTCTAGAGAAAAATTTAAGAGAATCTATGATGAAGTGGTAGCAGCGGATCAAGTGATTATTGGGACGGATGCTGATAGAGAAGGAG
>NZ_JASHBX010000029.1:0-6668 GCF_047464415.1 Streptococcus infantis
AGTCTTACCAATTTTGTGCAGGGTAAACCAATCACCTTCCTTAATATTTTTTAGAATTGTCCCACCGATTGACGTGGCATTTTGACGAGCGATTTCCTCTTTATCAATCATATCTGGACGACCAAGTTCAATCGTGGTTTCAGAAGTAGCTCCTAACGTACCTTTGACCAACTCCAAATCTTTTACTCCTGAAAACGCTGCGGTAAGTTTACCGTAGTATTCCAAAGAACCACGTTTTGTTTCGTCATAGTTACCATACAAAGAAATGTTTGGGGCAGTTGCAGCAACACCTTTCTTTTTAAGCTCTTCCAATTTTTTTTCATAAGCTGTCTGTTCTTTAGCATATTTTGCTAAATTTTCTTTGTTATGCTCATCAATCTGATCATTCTTTTCTTTTAGCTCTTTTTTAGCTTTCTCATGATCCTGACGAATCTCTTCGTTTTTATCATGAACATCCTTTTTCTCGCGCTCATTATCTGCTACATCTTTCTTGTAGCCATCAATTTCAGTAGAAACCGTATTTGCTTGATTCGCATAATCCTTTTCTACAGCAGTCTGACGCTTCGCAAGTTCTTCCTGACTCTCAGCAACTCCAGCATCCACAGGAGAATCCTGTTTTACTTCTAGGCCTGCTTTCTTAGCTTCAGAAACAGCCTTATCAACAGTTGAATGATCAACTACAACATCGACGGTAGTATTCTGCTTGGCAGTTTCGTCCTGCTTAGGCACTTCTTGTTTAGGTGCTTCCTGAACAGTTTTTGGCACATTTTGATTTGCACTCAACTCATCAGCAGACACAGTACCTGATGAAAAAGCCATAGCAAGAGCAGCCATACCCAAAATTACTCCACAAGCACCGTAGCGCTTCACCTTACGAATTGATCCAAATACTTTTGTTTCTTGTGTTTTAAACATTTTTTCTTTTCTCCTTTAATTAAAATAATTGTTTCTTGTAGAAATAACTTACTGCTGTAAGCAATAAGCCGCCGATTGCAGCTAGGAAACTTTGTTCTGACCCTGTGTTTGGCAAAGTTACCATTTTACCATCTGCAGTTGAAACACTGATGGTCTTGTCTTCATTTGTAACAGCTCCAAGTGCTTCAGGAGCAACTACAGAGCCATCTTCAAGGACAAGATTTCCATCTTTAGTGCTGACAATGGAATTACCTGTGCTGGTTTGAACAGGTGCTTTCGTAATATCATGCACCGCCTGACCTGTTGATGTAGAGGTTGTTCCAATTTGCGACTTCCCTTGCTGGTTCGCTTGATCAGTAGTTTTTGGCTGTTCATCTGGAACACCATCTAGACTACCTGCGTTTTCCTTGTCTTGCGCCTTATCTGAAGGTGCTGGTTTATCAGCTGGCACTCCATCAAGACTTCCTGCGTTGTCTTTGTCTTGTGGTTTATCTGATGGTGTTGGAACACCATCGAGACTACTTGCATTATCCTTGTCTTGCACCTTATCTGAAGGTGCTGGTTTATCAGCTGGCACTCCGTCAAGGCTTCCTGCGTTATCCTTGTCTGAGGGAGCTGTTGGATCAACTGGAGTAACTGAAGGCTCTGTTGGCTGAGTTGCTGGAGCCTCTGTTTCTGTTGAAGCGCTTGGCGCTGTTGGTGTAACCACTTCCGTTGTTGGAGCAGAAGAATCAATTGGTGTTACTTCATCAGCTGATACAAATCCAGCTTGTGCTAGTGCGATAGTTGAAAGTGCTAGTGTAGCTAATAATTGTTTTTTGTTCATTTTTTTCCTTTTCTAATTTCTAAGATAATTTGATTCTTTTGGTTCTGTTTCTACAACAAATCCATATTTTGAAGAATCAGAAGCTTTTACATCAAAAGTTAATCTAACGCTAGATGATTTATCCCCTTTTTTGACGGACAGGATATAGGAAACCGTATATTTTTGAGTTTCTGAATCATAATTCAATTTCTCTAAAATAACGGACTGTAAAATCCCTTCTTTTGGTTTGGTAAATTTTGCATCTCCTTCAGAAAGAAAATCTGCTAGGTTTTCTTTTTTGCCCGAGTAATAAGAAGGTAAGAAATAACGGCTAAATACATCAACTTCATTTTTCGTTGAAATGATAAGTTGAGTATTTTTTTGTTCCTGATATAAGAAATTTACTTTTTCTGACTGGTTTGACAATTGAGCGAAAGCAAAAAATACGCAAATGATATTTATTACTGATAACACTCCCAAAACACCTAAGAATAGATAAAATTTCTTCAGAGAAACTGACTGCTTTTGAGATACGGAAGGCACAACATCTGTTTGATCCCTTGCTTTTGGAACAGGTGGAAGGCGATTGGGTTGCGAAACAGCCATCGTCTCACCTTCAGCTGGGAAAAGAGGAAGAGAAGAATCGGACAATCCCATACTTTGTTTATATACAGGATAAATCTGGTTCTCAAAATACTCCCTTTTTTCTTGATAGCTGTAATTTGCAAATTCAGAGCGAGTTAGTATCGCTTGAATGAGGGGAAGCAAGAGGTTTTCATAGTCTTCTGTAATGAGGAAGGGACTAGCGTAAACCTCTCCTTCTGTCACCACGCTTTTCCCTTCCAGATGGGCGATTGCTACTTTTTTCAGCTGAAACTGACTATACGCTTGTTTCAACTCTTTAAATAACAACTCGGCCTGGTTAAATGTTAGGTAGGGCAAACTTTTTGAAATCGGCTGAGAAAAATCAGAAAGATGATCCAATCCCTCGATGATAGCAAGTAACTCACTATCATCCTCTGGACCTCTTCCATCTTCCCAGGAAATTTCTAAAAATAGATCATCTGTAATCGTACAGCGATCTTTATTAAAGAGTGAAAAAGCCATAAATCACCACCCCTTAACTTCTTACGAAATCAAAAATCCATTCAATAATACTTGGTCCCGCTGAAACACCAATAATTGCAATTGCAATTGATATCCAATTCTTTTTCATTGAGGCTTTTAACTCCCGTCCACCAAACGCATAAATGAGCGAAGTGACAACGGCAGCTAGCCCAAATAGTGCAACACTGACTAGCTGAACTTTTGTAATTCCTTGTTTCGCCAAGTTATCCGACTTAGCAAATGGATCGTCCGCATAGACTGTAAATCCTGTTAGGAACAGGGAAAGGCTCAATAAAAACATCTGTGATTTTGTTTTTACTTGCTGAAGTTGTCTTGTCAAATAATTTTTCATAGAAATCCTCCTTTGTTTTTTTGACAACGTTAGTATAATAGATAATTGAAAAAAATTTTTTAAAGGGACAATCATTTTTTTAAGGTGAGTTTTAAGAAAATAATGCTTCCCCAAATGACGTCTTTTCAGCTTCGACATCGAATAATATTTTTCTTTTATCTTCACGGTGATGCTCATCTGGCGCATCACCTTCTACCCAAAGATGAAAATGATACTCTTGATTGTGATCGGATAAGTTCAGAAACTCTTTAGAAATTAAAGGAAGCACCTTATGCTTAATCACTCTTTCAAGTGGCCGTGCACCATCCTTTATATTTGTTCCTACATCTAATAAATAAGTAACCAAACTTTCTTCATAAGAAAGAGTCAACTGTTGATTCTTCATTCTTTCTTCGATTTCTGATAGTTGTTTGACAATAATTTCCTTATTCACTTCCTCGTCTAACATATTGAAAATCAATTTATATTCAATTCGATTGAGAAATTCTGGTCGAAATCTAGTTTCCAACTCCAACGTCATGCTCTTTTCAAACTGAACTTTGTCCCTGTCGGTTAGCTTTTTAAAATTCCCTTTCAATTCATACTGATTAATAATTTTTTGAGAACCAATATTCGTAGTAATAATGACAATCGTATTCTTAAAACTCACTTGCCTTCCAGTTGAATCAGTCAAACGTCCTGCATCAAGCACCTGCAAAAATAAATCTACAACTTCTGAGTGTGCTTTCTCCACCTCGTCGATCAGGATAACGCTATAAGGTTTTTGTTTAACCTTCTCAGTCAATTGACCTTTCGTTCTCGTTTGACGATCGCCAATCAGTTTTGTAATATCTCCTTTTTGCTTATACTCAGACATATCAAAACGAATGATTGCCTCCTCATCATCGAACATCCCCTCTGCCAATGCCAGGGCAAGCTCGGTTTTTCCAACTCCAGAAGTTCCTAGAAACATGAAGGAAGACAAGGGCTTTCTTTGATCCTGTAAACCAGCTTGGGCAACAGTTATAGCATTCACAACAGCATCTACAGCCTCATCTTGGCCTTTAACACGTCGTGACAGCTTTTCTTTTAAACCATCTAGTCTTTCCTTGTTACCTTTCAAAATCGTCGTGACAGGAATACCTGTTTTATTTTTCAGCACCTCTGCAATTTCTTGCTTCCTGACATGGCCTAATCCATTTGTAGAACAAATTGTTGCTGCTTCATCTATTAAGTCAAAGGCTTTATCAGGTAAAAATTGATCAGGTATGTAGCGGACGGATAGAAGTACAGCTTGTTTTACAGCATCAGAGCTAATAGACACCTGGTGAAAATTTTCGTAAATAGTTTTAGCTTGCTCAAGAATTTCAATCGCTTGAGTAGTTGTTGGTTCAGAAACCCTAATTGGCTGCATCCTTCGCTCAAGCGCTCGGTCCGTTTCAATATATTCATGAAATTCATCTAAAGTAGTTGCGCCAATCAATTGCATCTCACCACGTGACAAAACTGGTTTAATAATATTTCCAGCATCCAAAGCGCCCTTATCTGAACCACCAGCACCAACAATAGTATGAAATTCATCAATAAAGAGAAGATTCTCTCCTTTGGTTTCTACCATCTCCTCAATAATTTTTTTAAACTTAACAATAAATCCTCCATCCTCATCTGACATTAAACTAGATAGTTCCAGAGAGCGCACAGTCAAGTTTTTTAATTTGGGAGATACCTGGTTTCTTAAAATGGCTAAAGCAAATCCTTCAACAATAGCTGTTTTTCCAACTCCAGCTTCTCCTACCAAAATAGGATTATTCTTGGTTCGTCTGAGAAGAGTCGTCTGAACAGCTTCTATTTCTTTATCACGTCCATACACCTGATAATCTTCTGCTTTTTTTGAAACTTTTTCTGTCAAATTATCTGTATAACGATCTAAATAAGGTGTTTTTTTCTTTTCTTCAGTAGTCACACTTAATCACCTCTTTCTTTTACTTCCTTGATTTGAAGAGTGAGCTTATCTTTTATCGCATCCACAAATTCTCGTGGATTGATTGTCCCTTCTCCAATCTGAGATAGAAACATTTCCCAGCCTCCTGTTGTCTCTGGATCAGAGAATTCATTGTCATAGAGATAATTGATAAGTAGATAGGCCTTGTTGGTAGGAGTTAGTTGACCTGTTTTTTTATCTTTGACAACATAGCCTTTACTCTGAATTTTTTTAATGATTTCTCCTCTAGTGGCTTGTGTTCCCAAGCCATATTTAGGAAATATTTGGCCAATCAATTGGCTTTCAGTTAGTCTCTTAGGTGGTTTTGTTTCACCTCCTACAATCTGAACCTGCGTATCAATTTCATCTCCCACTTGATAATCAGGAACTTCAACAGAACCTCGTACCTTTCGAGAACTCCATTCAGCCCATCCTAACTTATGAAGCGTTCTACCTTTTGTTTTAAAAACAAGACCATTATTTTCTACATCGATTGTTTTTATTGAATAATGACAATCATCCGCAAACATCAAGATCGCCTGCTTCACAACTGCTTCATAAATCAGTCGTTGGTCAGTTTTTAGATTTGAAAGGTTTGGAATTCTTTCAGTCGGAATCAAGGCTGAGTGGCTCGTACCAGACGCTTTTTCATCATTGACGTAATCTTCTCTAGGCTCCAAAAACGCTGGCTGAAAATGACAATTAATAGCTTTTTGATAGGCAGATAGATTTTCTTTTAAATCATCAAATTCAAAATGACTGATGTATTCTGAGTCTGGTCGTGGATAGGAGAGAAAACCTTCTAAGTACAGTCCCTCAACAATGCTCTCAGTTTTATCTGAGTCAAATTTCCAGGCACTTGCTGCAAAACTTTGTAATGCTGACAAGGTAAATAGTTGTGGAGCTGATTTCTGATGTTTTTCTACCTCAACTGAAGAAACAATAGAGGTGGCTGATAATCCCCTTGAAGAGGCTAAAATAGCTTCACTATCTTTAGTTTTATCTTTGGTAGTAAAGAATACCCCATTTTCCTTATCCTCCAGCTGAAGTTTCCAATATTTTTCTGGAGTAAAGTTGCGAATCTCTAAATCATTCTCACAAACTAGTCTGACCGCTGGTGTTTGAACTCGACCAACCGATAGATGGCTACCTTTTGTTCGAGGGAGTTGTCCTCTTGCTTGAAGATCAATCGTTGCAAGAGGTGATAAGTTCATTCCTACCAACCAATCACTTTGTGCACGTGCTTCAGCTTCTAAATAGTAATTGTAGGTTTCTGAAGGTTCCTTTAATTCCTGAAAAGCTTTTTGAAGAGCTTTCTTTGTCATGGAGCTTGCCCAAAGCCGTTTCCAAATTTTCTCCTTGCCTCCTGGTATGTGCGATAAAATAGAGTACGCAATACGCTCTCCTTCTCTATCAGCATCCGTCCCAATAATCACTTGATCCGCTGCTACCACTTCATCATAGATTCTCTTAAATTTTTCTCTAGAACCCTTGTCCTCTTTCAGATGTTGCTTAAATGAAACATTTGT
>NZ_JASHBX010000030.1:0-6108 GCF_047464415.1 Streptococcus infantis
TAGGAACTTTGATAACTTTAAGAAACGAATTTTCATCGCTCTGAATATAAAAATGGAGAGGACAATCGTTGTCCTCTCCAGATGTTAGCTTTTTATTCAACCCACTACAGTTGACAAAGAGCCAAAAGTCCTAGCCTCTAAATTGTCTTTGGATTGTTGAGCAAGACGCAGTGGTTGAGTGGGCTCTACTACGCTGATTTCATCAGCTTTTACAGCCCTACTCAACTGTGCGGAGGTGGGACGACGAAATCGAATTCTAACGAATTACCGATTTCTGTCCCACTCTCTTTTTTCTATGACTTAAAACCGGCTCTGGTCGTCAATCGTGACTTGTTATTTTTAATAAAGTAACATTACTCACTTAAGAAAGATGACTATTTTTCGTCTTCTTTTTTACGACGTCCAAGTGCTGCCAATCCTACAAGTCCTGCAACTACTCCGAGTACAGTTGAGCCTGCAGATGTAGTTTCACCAGTATTTGGAAGTTGTCCTTTAGCTGATGTTGGATCTACAGGTTTACCTGGTGTTGGTTCTACTGGTTTGTCTGGTGTTGGTTTCACTGGCTTGTCTGGAGTTGGTTCTACAGGTTTACCTGGTGTTGGTTTCACTGGCTTGTCTGGAGTTGGCTCTACAGGCTTGTCTGGTGTTGGTTCTACAGGCTTATCTGGAGTTGGTTCTACAGGCTTGTCTGGAGTTGGCTCTACAGGTTTGTCTGGAGTTGGCTCTACAGGCTTGTCTGGAGTTGGTTCTACAGGTTTGTCTGGAGTTGGCTCTACAGGCTTGTCTGGAGTTGGCTCTACAGGCTTATCTGGAGTTGGTTCTACAGGCTTATCTGGAGTTGGTTCTACAGGCTTGTCTGGAGTTGGTTCTACAGGTTTGTCTGGAGTTGGCTCTACAGGCTTGTCTGGAGTTGGTTCTACAGGTTTGTCTGGAGTTGGTTCTACAGGCTTGTCTGGAGTTGGTTCTACAGGCTTATCTGGAGTTGGTTCTACAGGTTTGTCTGGAGTTGGCTCTACAGGCTTATCTGGAGTTGGTTCTACAGGCTTGTCTGGAGTTGGCTCTACAGGCTTATCTGGAGTTGGCTCTACAGGTTTGTCTGGAGTTGGTTCTACAGGTTTGTCTGGAGTTGGTTCTACAGGTTTGTCTGGAGTTGGCTCTACAGGTTTGTCTGGAGTTGGCTCTACAGGCTTGTCTGGAGTTTCTTTAAGTTTGTATACATAAGTGACGTTCTTATCACCTTCGATAACTTTACCTGTGGTAGGATCAGTAGACTTGAGGTGACTTTGTTCATCTACTTCACCTACTGTGTAGTTACCTGCTGATACCAATTCATAAGTCTTGCCTTCGAATTCAATCTCTTGTGGACGGTTGTCTACAACTGTGTCGTAGTCTTTGTCTACTGGTTGAGCATCTTCGTCGGTTACATCTGACTTGATTGTCTTGCCTTCTGTATCCACATAGTGAACATAAACGTTCCCCTTCACTTCTTTATAGACGTAAGTGATGGTTAATTTTGGTTTGTCAACTTTACCTTTAACTGGATCAGATGATTCCAAGTGTCCATCTTCATCAACTTTACCTACTGGGTAGTCACCTTTCGGTACGATCTTATAGGTCTTACCATCTGGTGTCTTGATAGTATTCGGTTTTTCACCTTCCTCAGTGGTGTTATATGGTGTGTCATATGGTGAGTTTGGTGTATCTTGACGAGGTTTTTCGATTTCCTTACCATTTTCGTCTACGTAAGTGATGATGACTTCACCCTTCTTAGGTTCAGCTGGGGTTTCTTTAAGTTTGTATACATAAGTTACATTCTTATCCTCTTTAGCAACTGCACCTGTTGTTGGGTCTGTTGACTTCAAGTGACCTTGTTCATCTACTTCACCTACTGTGTAGTTGCCAGCTGGGACCAATTCATAAGTCTTGCCTTCGAATTCAATCTCTTGTGGACGGTTGTCTACAACTGTGTCGTAGTCTTTGTCTACTGGTTGAGCATCTTCGTCGGTTACATCTGACTTGATTGTCTTGCCTTCTGTATCCACATAGTGAACATAAACGTTACCCTTCACTTCTTTATAGACGTAAGTGATGGTTGATTTTGGTTTGTCAACTTTACCTTTAACTGGATCAGATGATTCCAAGTGTCCATCTTCATCAACTTTACCTACTGGGTAGTCACCTTTCGGTACGATCTTATAGGTCTTACCATCTGGTGTCTTGATAGTATTCGGTTTTTCACCTTCCTCAGTGGTGTTATATGGTGTGTCATAT
The DNA here is from genome assembly GCF_047464415.1 of Streptococcus infantis. GTDB lineage: Bacteria > Bacillota > Bacilli > Lactobacillales > Streptococcaceae > Streptococcus > Streptococcus infantis_AE. The sequence goes on from NZ_JASHBX010000030.1 coordinate 2,272, forward strand.
GGTGAGTTTGGTGTATCTTGACGAGGTTTTTCGATTTCCTTACCATTTTCGTCTACGTAAGTGATGATGACTTCACCCTTCTTAGGTTCAGCTGGGGTTTCTTTAAGTTTGTATACATAAGTTACATTCTTATCACCTTCGATAACTTTACCTGTTGTTGGATCTGTTGACTTCAAGTGACCTTGTTCATCTACTTCACCTACTGTGTAGTTACCTGCTGGTACCAATTCATAAGTCTTGCCTTCGAATTCAATCTCTTGTGGACGGTTGTCTACAACTGTGTCGTAGTCTTTGTCTACTGGTTGAGCATCTTCGTCGGTTACATCTGACTTGATTGTCTTGCCTTCTGTATCTACATAGTGAACATAAACGTTACCCTTAGGTTCAGCTGGAGTTTCTTTAAGTTTGTATACATAAGTTACATTCTTATCACCTTCGATAACTTTACCTGTTGTTGGATCTGTTGACTTCAAGTGACCTTGTTCATCTACTTCACCTACTGTGTAGTTGCCAGCTGGGACCAATTCATAAGTCTTGCCTTCGAATTCAATCTCTTGTGGACGATTGTCTACAACTGTGTCGTAGTCTTTGTCTACTGGTTGAGCATCTTCGTCGGTTACATCTGACTTGATTGTCTTACCTTCTGTATCTACATAGTGGACATAAACGTTACCCTTAGGTTCAGCTGGGGTTTCTTTAAGTTTGTATACATAAGTTACATTCTTATCACCTTCGATAACTTTACCTGTTGTTGGATCTGTTGACTTCAAGTGACCTTGTTCATCTACTTCACCTACTGTGTAGTTACCAGCTGGGACCAATTCATAAGTCTTGCCTTCGAATTCAATCTCTTGTGGACGGTTATCTACAACTGTGTCGTAGTCTTTGTCTACTGGTTGAGCATCTTCGTCGGTTACATCTGACTTGATTGTCTTGCCTTCTGTATCTACATAGTGAACATAAACGTTACCCTTAGGCGTTTCTTTAAGTTTGTATACATAAGTTACATTCTTATCACCTTCGATAACTTTACCTGTTGTTGGGTCTGATGACTTAAGGTGACCTTGTTCATCTACTTCACCTACTGTGTAGTTACCAGCTGGGACCAATTCATAAGTCTTGCCTTCGAATTCAATCTCTTGTGGACGGTTGTCTACAACTGTATCATAGTCTTTGTCTACTGGTTGTTTGTCTTCGTCGGTTACATCTGACTTGATTGTCTTGCCTTCTGTATCTACATAGTGAACATAAACGTTACCCTTCACTTCTTTATAGACGTAAGTGATGGTTGATTTTGGTTTATCAACTTTACCTTTAACTGGATCAGATGATTCCAAGTGTCCATCTTCATCAACTTTACCTACTGGGTAGTCACCTTTCGGTACGATCTTATAGGTCTTACCATCTGGTGTCTTGATAGTATTCGGTTTTTCACCTTCCTCAGTCGTGTTATATGGTGTGTCATATGGTGAGTTTGGTGTATCTTGACGAGGTTTTTCGATTTCCTTACCATTTTCGTCTACGTAAGTGATGATGACTTCACCCTTCTTAGGTTCAGCTGGGGTTTCTTTAAGTTTGTACACATATGTTACATTCTTATCACCTTCGATAACCTTGCCGGTTGTTGGGTCTGTTGATTTCAAGTGACCTTCGTCATCTACTTCACCGACTGTGTAGTTTCCTGCCGGGACCAATACATAAGTCTTACCGTCTTTTTCAATTTCTTGTGGACGGTTGTCTACGACTGTATCGTAGTCTTTGTCTACTGGTTGAGCATCTTCGTCAGTCACATCTGACTTGATGGTCTTGCCTTCTGTATCTACATAGTGAACATAAACGTTACCCTTAGGTGCTGCTGGCTCTTCTTTAAGTTTGTATACATAAGTTACATTCTTATCACCTTCGATAACCTTACCGGTTGTTGGGTCTGTTGACTTCAAGTGACCTTCGTCATCTACTTCACCGACTGTGTAGTTACCAGCTGGAACCAATTCATAAGTCTTACCTTCGAATTCAATCTCTTGTGGACGGTTATCTACTACTGTATCGTAGTCTTTGTCTACTGGTTGAGCATCTTCGTCAGTCACATCTGACTTGATTGTCTTGCCTTCTGTATCTACGTAATGAACATAAACGTTACCCTTAGGTGCTACTGGCTCTTCTTTAAGTTTGTACACATATGTTACATTCTTATCACCTTCGATAACCTTACCGGTTGTTGGGTCTGTTGATTTCAAGTGACCTTCGTCATCTACTTCACCTACTGTGTAGTTTCCTGCTGGGACCAATACATAAGTCTTACCGTCTTTTTCAATTTCTTGTGGACGGTTGTCTACGACTGTATCATAATCTGAATCAACTGGTTCTTTATCCATATCAGTTACAGAAGCTTTAAGTTCATTTCCTTCTGTATCTTTATAGTGTACATAGACATTACCATTCACTTCTTTATAAACATAAGTGATAGTTGATTTTGGTTTAGTAACCTTACCTGTAACTGGATCAGATGATTCAAGGTGACCATTTTCATCGACCTTACCTACTGGGTAATCACCCTTCGGTACAATCTTATATGTCTTACCGTCTTCGGTCTTGATAGTGTTAGGTTTTTCACCTTCTTCAGTAGTGTTATATGGTGTATCATATGGTGAGTTTGGTGTATCTTGACGAGGTTTTTGAATCTCTTTACCATTTTCATCTACATAAGTAATAACCACTTCACCTTTTGGCTCTTCTTTAAGTTTGTATACATAGGTTACATTCTTATCATCTTCAATGACCTTACCGGTTGTTGGGTCAGTAGACTTCAAGTGACCCTCATCATCAACTTCACCTACTGTGTAGTTACCAGCTGGTACCAATTCATAAGTCTTACCTTCGAATTCAATCTCTTGTGGACGGTTGTCTACAACTGTGTCGTAGTCTTTGTCTACTGGTTGAGCATCTTCGTCAGTTACATCTGACTTGATGGTCTTGCCTTCTGTATCTACATAGTGAACGTAAACATTACCCTTAGGTACTACTGGCTCTTCTTTAAGCTTGTAGATATAAGTAACGTTCTTATCTTGTTCAGCTACTTTACCAGTTGTGTCATCTGATGATGTAAGGTGGCCTTGATCATCTACTTCACCTACTGGGTAGTTACCAGCTGGTACCAATACATAAGTCTTACCATCTTTTTCGATTTCTTTTGGACGGTTGTCTACTACTGTATCGTAAGCTGAATCAACTGGTTCTTTATCCATATCCGTTACAGAATCTTTAAGCTCATTGCCTTCTGTATCTTTATAGTGTACAAATACACTACCATTCACTTCTTTATAAACATAAGTGATAGTTGATTTTGGTTTAGTAACCTTACCTGTAACTGGATCAGACTTCTCAAGGTGACCATTTTCATCGACCTTACCTACTTGATATTCACCTTTTGGTACGATCTTATAGGTCTTACCATCTTCTGCCTTGATGAAGTTAGGTTTTTCACCTTCTTCAGTAGTGTTATATGGTGTGTCATATGGTGAGTTTGGTGTGTCCTGACGAGGTTTTTGAATCTCTTTACCCTTCTCATCAACATAAGTGATAATAACTTCACCTTTTGGCTTTTCTTTAAGTTTGTAAACATAGGTTACATTCTTATCGCCTTCGATAACCTTACCAGTTGTGTCATCTGATGATGTAAGATGACCTTGATCATCTACTTCACCTACTGGGTAAGTTCCTGCTGGAACCAATACATAAGTCTTACCATCTTTTTCGATTTCTTTTGGACGGTTGTCTACTACTGTATCGTAAGCTGAATCAACTGGTTCTTTATCCATATCCGTTACAGAAGCTTTA
>NZ_JASHBX010000031.1:0-5547 GCF_047464415.1 Streptococcus infantis
AACAAGCGGAGTTGATGGCTCAGAGCCTATCTAAAGGCTCTCCAATCCTCTTAAAAGGAGAAATTATCCAACGACCTTATAATGATGAACATGGTCAACGTCGGACGTATCAGTTTATTTCCCCAAATCAACAAGGAGGAATTACTTTCCTTGAAAATAGGGAAGCATCTAACCGACGTAAGCAGGAACAACAGGGCTTTTCTCAGCCGATACCAAGTTCTATTCCTCCATCTTATCCTGAACCAATGGATGTAGAATCCCCATTCTAAAGGGATTGAAAGCATACAAGAACACTTGTGTGCTTTTTTGTTATACAAAAAGTTATATAACTTATGATATAACAATATCTTTTGTCCCTTTAACAAAGAATTTGATATTATCCCTTAGAATAGAGGGGAATTAAGAAATAATAAGAAAGGAGTGCAACAATGGCAAGACAAAAATACAATTATCTGTCTGATGAATTGATTGCAGAATCTCTTCAGGTGACCAATTACTTAGAACAAAGTCGATCTAGTCGATTGAATGTTCTTCAGTTGGATGGGGAGAAATGGTTAGAAAATTACTTTAACCGTTATGAGAAAGCCTCTCCAAGGCTACAGTTTCACATATTTCTCTTTTCGAGCTTCTATACTCGAAAAATGGAATGGTTCTTGGAAGGTGTAAGGGGGTAGTCGTTTGTTTGAGTTATTTGAAGTAGTATTTTATACCCTTATCCAACTGATTCGAGCCAGTTGGCTCAATACCTTCCTTTTTCTAGGGGTAGCAGGTTATTACCTATTCAAACTCTTCCAGCCGTATTTTTTAAGAAGCTATCAAAGGTTATTAGCAGGAAAGAGTAGTCTAAGGCAAGCAATAAAAAGAGGTTGGAAAAATCGTAAAGGAATTGATTGGAAACAAGTATGGTTCAAATCAGTTAGAGGGCTGCTCAATGGAATGAAGTCATTCTTACCTAAAATCTTTGCGCTTGCCTCTCTCATTCTTTGGAATGTTTTCTTCAGGATATTTTATACCCTTCCTTTTGTCAAACGAGAACGGAAACGTTTTGATAAAGAAATGAAACCCATTCTTTATTTTAAAAGTTACCGCAGCTTCGTTTATATGGGATTAGGTTTTAGCTTTATTGCTTTTATCTTAACCAATTACCTGGTTACTGTTTTGAGAGCTACAATCCGCTTTCTCTATTTTAGTATTTGGTCGTTTAAAGATGCTAGTAAGGCCGTAAACTTTGACTTAAACAGCCTCTTATTTCAAAGTTTATTGAACGCTAAAGTCTTCTTGATAGCACCGATTTTAGCATTTCCAATCTTTCTATTGGGCTTAGTTATCGCTTGGAAATCTGCCTGGATAAACTTCGAGCAGTTTCGAGACTATAACAATAATGAAGAGGGAGATGACCGATTTGTGACGATTGATGAAATTCGTCGTCAATACAAAAAGATTCCGAATAAAGCTTTAACTTATCCAGGTGAAGGTGGGGCTCCAGTATTTCATGAGCTGACTCATGATTTAGCAGGGCAAACACTCAGAACCCAAATCTTATGGCAAAATAGGAAAATCAGTCGATATGTGACCAATGCGGAACGGATTTTAGGCATGTTCGCTTTTCCTTCAGGTTACTACTACATTGAAGATAAGCCAACGAATCTGTTAGGGATTGGGATGACTCGTTCAGGTAAGGGGGAAGGTCAGATCACTCCAGCCATTGAAATCAATAGTCGTGCGGAATTGCAGCCGTCGATGGTTCTTGCAGATCCGAAAGGGGAGCATTATCAAGCCTCCTACAAACTCATGAGGCAACGTGGCTATGAAGTTAATGTTCTTTCTTTCCAAAATATGGATTGGTCTATGTCCTACAATCCTCTAGCTTTGGCTATAGCTGCCGCAAAGAAGGGTTACTATGAGAAGACTCAAACCTATGTCAACGCAGTCGCAGAATCCATTTATCCCAAACAAAAGGGAGGAGAGAAGGGAAATGCGGAATACTTCCGTAAGTCTTCTATATCCCTGTTTAATGCTCTGACAATGGCTTTGATGGATCGAGCTAATGAAACCTATCAAAATGGTGAAGATGATGCCTGGGATACCATTACCATCCCTAACGTTGCGAAATTTTTGGCGACAATGGGATCTGAAGAAGTCTTTGTGGATGGTGCTGGAGAAATCGTCGAGAATCCAAGCAGAGAACAACAAGTGTCGAAGAAGTCAAAAATCACAGTCTATTTTGATAATTTGAGACAAGTCAATCAAAAACAATTCTCGAAATTTAGACAAATGGCGGATATCGAATTTCGTGCTTCAGATTTTGGTGGTGATGAGACTAAAGGTAATGTCTACTCTAGCATGATGACAGGGATCAACTTGTTCTTACAAGACAATGTGGCCAAACTGACTTCTAAAAACTCTATTGATTTAGAGTCTGTTGGCTTCCCACGTCGATTGTCTGTCAAGCTGAGATCAAGCACCAATAGCCAACTCAAAAACGAGTTCAAGCACAAGACTGCTAAAGTAACGATTACAGGATTGAAGAAATGGGGGAAAGTCGAAAAGAAAGTTGACTATGTGAAGCAAGCTACAGCTCTTGTCGATGGGGAAGGATATCTGACCTATGCCATCGAGCCTAAACTTCCAGATCAGTTTACGGTAACAATTGATTTCAATCATAAGAACAATGGTCAGTCTTCAGTTCGGGATCAAGTCTTTCAATTCTCAGCTGAGAAAGTCTATAGAAAAGATGGAGATAGTCCAGAACTAGATGAGTATACCAAGAAGCCGATTTTAGATCATATCGATATAACCGTATTAAAGGATAAAGAAGATACCCAAAATCTTCTTCAGGAGTCGGATATTGAACTGATTTATTCAGATAAACCGAAAGTCATCTACCTGGTAACACCGCCAAACCGAACAGAGTATAATGGAATTGTTTCTTTACTCTTAGATCAGCTATTCAATGCTAACTATGAGCTTGCCTTGTCAAATGGTCGGAAATGTATCAATCGCATTCTCCATATCTTGGATGAGTTTACAAACATGCCAGCCATTCCTCACATGGATAAGAAAATCTCCATTGGATTGGGGCAAAACATTCTCTATTACCTATGGATTCAAAACTTGGAGCAACTGTATGATGTCTATGGTCAAAATGTTGCTCAAACCATTATGGATAACTGTTCGTTGAAGGTTTATGTCAAAACAACGTCTCCAGACACCAATAAGAAATTTAGTGCTGAGTTAGGTACACGTACAATCACGAGAAGACGGCGCTCCAGCAATATCCTGGACGAAGCCAATCCAAATGTAGCTGTCGAGAATCCAAAACAAGAGTTGTTGACACCAACGCAATTGGCCAAGCTTCAGGAAGGAGAAGCAGTTATCTTACGTGGGGTCAAGGGACGGGATAATGTTGGACGTAAGGTCACAACGGATCCAATCTTCGCACATGATAAGAACAGCTTCCCTTACAAATACATGTTCTTACAAGAGGAGTTTGATACATCGATGACTCTTGCGGATATTCCAGTCGAAAGTGCACACCGTGAGCTAGAGCTTCAAGAAATAGCAGTTGATGCAGGTACAGCCTTCAACAACATCATCGACTGGAGGCAACGTTTGACCATGCCACTCCTCAGCAACAATGGCGAAACTCCTAAACTATCAGGCCGTCACAGTAAAGGGCAAAAGGTACAATCCCAATCCTTCACTTCCACAGATGAATTATTCCAGGCAGCTGCAGCTAGTGTTATTCACGGTGACTATGATTATTATGATGACGGAGACGACTTCTTTGCGGATGAAGTTATCTAAAAAGATGTACAATAAGTTATATAAACACTTGCAAGAAAAAATGATGTTTGTTATAATGAGGTAAATAATGATTAGGAGAAAAAATGATGAAAGCAAAGCACTTTTTAAGAATTGTTTTAGTAGGGTTAGCCTTGATTTTACTAGGGGCATGTGGTCAAAAATCACCTGAAAGTCTCTCTAAAAATGTGTTAAAAGATAGCTATACGGGCTTTTCACCAGAACATGGTTATGAGAGTAGTGATTTTAAGGGTGGAGTAGGAACTACCTTAAAGTTTGATAAAGAAAAACGAACCATCTCAAATAACGACGGTGAAAGCATCAATTATAGTGTTCTTTCAGAAGAACAAGTGAAGAGAATCCCAGCTGATTTCAGAGGCACTCTAGTTAGTCTAGAGAGTCAGCTGAAAGGAAAGGATAACTTTACAATCGCTGTTGACTATAAAGATATAGATAAACCTGAAGAAGCTCGCTCTTATTATCAAGTCGTCTTGACCGAGGGTGGTAAAAAAATCCGAATCATTGAACTCCGCCGTGGCTATAAAGAAGACAATGCTTTCTATGATTTCAACGGAACCGCAGATTAACTTACAAAAGTCTCAATTACTTGAGGCTTTTTTTTGTTGTCAGAATTTCATTGTCCCTTTAAAAACGATTTTGCCATTATCGAATATGATAGGGGTATCTTAAAAAGAAAGAAGGTATCTTTAGTGCACTATCAAACCTTTTCAGATTTGGTGAATGAGATCAAGAATCTTGATGGTGAGATTACAGGCGAGAATGCAAAAAAGCTGGCAGAGTTTTATTCCTATTGGAATAACTATTTAGAACCGACTCCTGCATTTATGGCATTTCTCACCTATTTACCAGGAGGGATTGCCAAGGCTCTTTATCAAATCACTTCCAGCCTAGAACATGTTTTTAATAATATGTTCAAGCTCTTTGGTCTCTTCGGTTATCTAGGCGACCAGAAGACGATTATAGGCCAGTTCTTTTACTGGTTTCAGCTATTGGGGACGTCCTTGTTCACCCTGATTTTGGTCGTGTCGGCCGTCGCAGGAGTTTTTACAAAGCCAGTCAAATACAAAGGAGTCATCACGAATTTCCTTTTGGTAACGGCTGTAACTGCCGTATTGCCACTAGCTTTGACCACTATATCAACAGCAGTAGCACAGGATGCCATGTCTATCCAGACAGTCTCCAGTGAAGCGCCATCTGGCAGTCAACCGACTTCCTCCCTGGCTCTTCAACCCATGAAAAATAATGTGGTAGACTTAAAAGTCTTGATCTACAAGGATTTTTCTACGGAGTTGTTTCCAATGGATGATTATGGCTTTATCAAGCCTGTTCAAGAGGGATCTACCCCTGTCAATAATATCACGGATAGTCCTGAACAGCGGGACACGACTGATTTTGCGACCAAGATTGATTTTGGGGCAAACTATGGTACAACGAATCCAAAAATGATACAGGATATAGAGAAACATGATAAAATACCAGGGATTAAAGGCTTGTTCCTACATAAGTTGAATTCCAATAATACTGGAGTTGAAAGCATTACAGAACACCGAGTCATTAATCAATTGAGTGCTTTTGAATCAGTTTACATGCGCTATAAAGTCAACTGGATAGGGATGTTCCTCCAGTATATTATCCTGATTGTTCTTTTGGTTAGCATGATCATTAAGCTCGTTAAATCAATCTTTGATATTCTGATTGAAGCAATGATTTCTCCAATTCTTG
>NZ_JASHBX010000032.1:0-5126 GCF_047464415.1 Streptococcus infantis
TTTGGGGAAATAAACTGATACGTCCGACGTTGACCATGTTCATCATTATAAGGTCGTTGGATAATTTCTCCTTTTAAGAGGATTGGAGAGCCTTTAGATAGGCTCTGAGCCATCAACTCCGCTTGTTTTCCATAGACTTGTACATGGAAGAAACTAGAGATTGGTTTATTTGTATCATCAGTCATACTCGAATCACAAACAAACTCAAATTTGAAACTGGTATGACCATTTTTGGTTCGATCTACTGCATCATTTGGAATGAATGCAACACGTCCAGAAGCGATAAATACTTGCATTTTTTCTCCTTTCAATAAAGACCACAAGAGAGTTTTTATTCAACTTGTGGTCATCATTTCATTTTAGTTCGTCAAATTAGTTTTCTTTCGACTTACGAAGGCCTGCAAGACTCAACAATCCCAAAATCATTCCCACAACTGGAAGCATGCTTGCTGCTGATCCAGTGTTTGGCAAACTAGTTTCTTGTTTCTTGTTCCAAGTATAGTTATAAGAAATAGGTAATTGAGTATTTACAGATTTAGTTTGCGCTATATAAGACACAAGTTTACCTGTTTTGTCATAAACTTCAACAGGTGTTTCGCCATCCTTAAGGAGTGCTTGTCTTTGAGCCTCTAGGTCGGCTAAACGTTTAGCTTCAACTTGTGCGCTATACAAGGCAAAGAGTTTGTCATAAGCCTCTTGATTGATTTTCTGTTCTTGCAACAACTTGTCAAGGTTATCTTGAGCTTGTTTCAAAGCAGTTGCTTTCTGATTAAGAGTTGTTTCTTTTTGAGCAAGGACTTTCTTAGCTTCAGCAAGGTTAGGCTCAGCATTAAGCAAAGCATCTAGATCAGCTTTTGCTTGTTCCAATTCCTTGCCCACTTTTTCAACATTATCCTTAGATAGTTGGAGATTTTCAGCAGCAGTCTGGGCAAGCTCCTGCAGTGTGACCAACTTCGTTTGTTCTGTAGCTAGGTTTTCTTTAGACTCCGTAAGAGCTTTTTGTTTAGTGTCAAGCACTTCCTTTGCTTCAGCAAGATTTTTCTGTTTAGTTTTTACATCAGCAGTTAAGGCATCCAAGGCCTTTTGAGCAGCCACCACACGTTGTTGTGCTTTCATTTGAACTTTCTCCGCCTGATCAAGTTCAAATTGTGCCGAAGGTGCTCGTAATGGTGTTGCTTTAAGTCTTGAAAATTCTTCCTTAACTTGCTCTTCTGTAGATAAAGCTGTATCGTATTCTGCTTGAGCTTGTTCCAGAGCAGTTTGTGCATTAAGATTATTTTTCTGCGCTAAGCTAAGAGCACCAACTGCAGCGTGATAAGCCCTAGTTAGAGTCTCAGCTGAATTAGGATTGCTAAGTTCTGTCTTATCAAGTTTCGTTCCTGAAACTTTTTTATCTGCTACTGTCAACCAGTGAGAACTTGTGACTCCTTCACGTTTCGATAAAGATAAGCCAAAGTAATCTTTATTCCCTGAGGACGTTTTCGATAACCCAGTTATACTCTCAGCATGTTGCCACTCCATACCATTAAATAAAAACTTAACAATGCTTTTATAGATGAATCGTTTAGCGTCATCCATAGTATGAATTTCATCACTACTATTGACACCATACATATTCTCTAAATATTGAGAAGAATTATTCTTAGATGACGGCAGACCATATTCTCGAGCTACGTCATTGATAACCTTTTTATCATGACCTGCACCAAACTTCCAATTATCAGAAACATAACCATCAGTCACCTTCTTAGCAACCTCAAGCATCCCTTGTGAAACAACTGTTTTAGTTGTACCAAAACGCTGACGGACTTGATTTAACAAATCATTCGCAAAGAAAGCTAATTCCATTTGCTGTTCTTTTGTCAAATGATTCGGATCAACAGAAATTTGCTGATCTTTTTTATTGGACTTAAATTTATTAAGTTCTACATTTTCCTGATTGACTTGTTCAAGTTTGCGCAGTTGCGCAGCATTGTGTTTATCCCAAAGAGCCTCTTGTTCAAGAATATTGTACGGATTATTCACATAAGATTTTAGTGCTTCTACGTAGCTATCTGAAATTTGCAAAGTATTTATTGAATTATACCTTGCTTCAGCATCTGAAAAATCCGATTGAGCTTGTTTGAGCGCTGATTGAGTCTGATTTGCTGTTTCTGAGGCTTTATCCAATGCAATATTAGTAGTCAAAACAAGAGAATGAGAATTTTCAACTTGTTTCTGCGCTTCAACAATTTTTTGTTGAAGTTGATCATCGTGGGATTTAGCTTGTAAGAGTTCATCAGATTTTTCTTGAACCTTATTTTGTGCCTGCTTTTGTTCCCATTCAGCATTCTCTTTCTCAGCAATAACTTCTGCTTGCCCTGTACCGTCAAGGATAGCTTGTGCGTTATCTACACTAGTCTGTGCATCTTTGACTTCTTTTTCAGCACTTGCTACATTGTCTTCAGATTTCTTAACCACTTTTTCTTGGTCTTGAGCCACTTGTTCAGCTTTGTCAAGGTCATTCTTAGTATTTTTTTCTTGCTTTTCAGCGTTATACTTAGCAGCTTCAGCATCGGTAACCTCTTGTTTTTGCTTTTCAATGTTCCGTGGTGTAGCTTTGTCCTTGATTGCTTGCGCCTTATCTGCTTCAGACAGCGCTTGATCTACTTCAGACTTCGCCTCATCTACTTCAGACTGCGCTTGATCTTTCTTAGCTTGTGCTCCATCTACTGCTTGGGTAGATTTGTCAAGTTTATCCTTAGCCTCATCAACTTGTTCTCGAGTGACAATAATCCCACTAACTTCACTCGTAAAAGATTGTAATTGTTTGGGAGCTGTTACAGCAGGTGTTTCATCTGCGTGACCGATCGTGTTTACTAGACCAAGACCAATAACTGATGCCACTCCAACTGTTAGATTTACAGTTTTATTCATTCTATTTTCCCTATCCACTTTTTAAAAAAAGGTGGCAGTTCCTGTTACTCCACCACCTTTTATAACGAACTGAACTATTTTATTCTACTTCTTTCTTACGTTTCAAGCCAACTAAACCAAGCATTGACAAGATACCAGTACCAACAAATCCAAGCACGCTAGAAGCCGTTCCTGTATTTGGAAGCGATGGCTGTGGTTGTGGTTTACGTGGCTCTTCTGGAGCTGGTCGCTCAGGAGTATGTGTTACTACCTTCGCTTCCATCTCCTGACCATTAACAACATTTACAAATGTATTCTCAACTTCTCCACTTGCAATACGCTCAACTTCAACATAGAAATCGGCATCAAACGTACCACGTACTCCAAGAGAGTTCAAGAACTCTTTGTCAATAGTGTAAGCCCACTTACCGTCTTGTTCATTCCATGTTACTTTAACAATCTTCTTGATAAAGTCAGAATTTGTGCTTTGATCAAACTCAAATTGGAAAGCATATACAGAGCCTTTGGCAATCTTATCACCAGCTTTGACTACTTTACCATCCTTCAGGATGACATCATAAGGCAATGTGAGGTCTTTTTCAGCCGTATACTCTGTACCCTTGATGACACCTTTCCAATTACCTGTATAACGGTCATGCTTCATATCGAGTTTATCCAAACCGTCATATTGGTACAACGTATGGTGTCTTTCTGGAACAGTTGCACCGTCAAGAAGGTACTGAATCAATTCACCCATTTGAACTTCTTTACCGTCAAGAACTTTCTGACCTGTTTTATCAAGCGCATGTTTTTCTGGGTATTTTGGTTTAGGTGGTTCTGGTGTACGAGTAATAACCTTGGCAGTCATTTCTTGTTTATTGACAATATTGATGAAGGTATTCTCAATCTTACCACCAGTTTCAATACGCTCCGCCTCGATGTAGAAGTCTGCATCGAAGGTCCCTTTAACTCCTAGAGAGTTTAGGAAATCTTGATTGATAACGTAAGACCATTGACCACCTTTTGCATCCCACTTAACAGTCACAAGTTTCTTGATAAAGTCAGAATTTGTATCTTGATTGAATTCAAAAGTGAACGCATAAGATGTTCCTTTGGCAATCTTATCACCAGCTTTGACCACTTTGCCATCCTTCAGGATGACATCATAAGGCAAGATAAGGTCTTTCTCAGCTGTGTACTCTGTACCCTTAATGACACCTTTCCAATTACCTGTATAACGGTCATGCTTCATATCAAGTTTGTCTACACCATCATATTGATACAACGTATGGTGTCTTTCTGGAACAGTTGCACCGTCAAGAAGGTACTGAATCAATTCACCCATTTGAACTTCTTTACCGTCAAGAACTTTCTTGCCAGTTCTATCAAGTGCATGTTTTTCTGGGTATTTTGGTTTAGGTGGTTCTGGCGTACGAGTAATAACCTTGGCAGTCATTTCTTGTTTATTAACAATATTGATGAAGGTATTCTCAATCTTACCACCAGTTTCAATACGCTCGGCCTCGATGTAGAAGTCTGCATCGAAGGTCCCTTTAACTCCTAGAGAGTTTAGGAAATCTTGATTGATAACGTAAGACCATTGACCATCTTTTGCATCCCACTTAACAGTCACAAGTTTCTTGATGAATTCAGAATTTGTATCTTGATTGAATTCAAAAGTGAACGCATAAGATGCTCCCTTGGCAATCTTATCACCAGCTTTGACCACTTTGCCATCCTTCAGGATGACATCATAAGGCAAGATAAGGTCTTTCTCAGCTGTGTACTCTGTACCCTTGATGACACCTTTCCAATTACCTGTATAACGGTCATGCTTCATATCTAGCTTGTCTACACCATCATACTGAGAAAGAGTGTCATGTTTAGATGGAACGGCCACACCATCAAGAAGGTACTGAACAAAATCACCTAGCTGGACTTCTTTACCATCAAGAACTTTCTTACCATCTTTATCAAGCACATGTTTTTCAGGCTTGATATCTGGAACTTCAACAGTTACCAGATTAGACTTATGATCAATTCCAAAATCGATCTGATGGAATTCGTTCTGAACCTTTTGACCTTCTTTTACCAACAATTTAGCAACCAAATCAAAAGTCACGTTTTTGCCCTTAGAAACATAGTTCTTATAGTAAGCAGCGTTGTCTTTTGGAACCCACATATAGAACTCACCTTTTGGTGACAATCCTGCTTCTTTCAAGATTTCATTG
>NZ_JASHBX010000033.1:0-4866 GCF_047464415.1 Streptococcus infantis
CCATATGATTCTTTCTAATGATGGTTTGGTCGCTTTTCATTATAGATCTTATGGGACTTTTTTTCTACACAAAAATAGGCTCCATAAGATCCATAGGGGATTTACCCACTACAAATATTATAGAGCCGGACTTTTGTCCCAGCCTCTTTTTTCGACTAGTTATAAAATAGAATCTATGCTGAGAGTCTATGAGAAGAAAAGTTAGTAACAAGATTCATAAAAAGATATAAAGTCATCCCGAATCTATGATTTATCATGATTCGGGGTGTTTTTTTACAGATTAGGTACAAAAAATTTTCTATTGGATATAGTCGTAGATGAAATCACAACAGAAGGAGAATCTAAAAGCAAGTGTTTATTAGAGGTGAGTTGCCTTTTAGCAAATGACGCTGATATTTGATAAAGCTGCTTTACGAAAGGTGAATCGGTTACGAGGGCTTGATAATATTCTTAGTCTTAGAAATATGAAGAAAGACGATGATTTCAACTTATTCAAAGAGAGGGAAAGCTGGGCTTTTGATAAATCTCTTTGAACCTTTTATCTTGGAAGTGAATTCATAAAGGAGAAGTCTAATTGAGTTTTATTTAGTATGTGTTTCAAAAACAAGTGATTTCTTGTTTTTGATTAGACAATTCTATTGTATGCTTAATAACTTGTGTGGTGCTTTTCTATTTTACTGTTGAGCTATTTTGTCTATTGTCAAAAAACTCCATAATTCCTACAGTTAGTAAAGCAACTATAGACATTATAGAGTCTACTTATCTCAGGATTTAATGGGAGTGTTCATTGTTACAGACGATATTGAAAACCAGATCTAATTATGGGGTGAGGAGGCTGTTAAGAAAAAAATAAGGCCTTATCCCTCTTTTAAGAAGTGATAAGACCATTGGTACTATTTTTTTATGACCTACTTAATAGGAAGTAGTCCAGTTATGTAGGGCTATTTTGTTCTTCTATTTCTACGATAGCCATTTAGTTTTTTATTTTCCCAATAACTGTTAAAGATTTTTTCTTTACTTTCACGATCAATTTCTAGGAAATAAGCATAGAGTAGATCGATTAAGATCAACATAGGAAGTTGGGCAGAAATACGTTGGATATAGGAAGCCTGACTTTGGCTTGCCACCAGTACAGTTTCTGTAAATGCCTGAGTTTCTTTGCTAGGCGTACTAGTAAAAAGAACAGTTTTAGCCCCCATATCTTGAGCGTCTAGTAGACTATCAATGATGGATGGAGTTGTTCCTGAAAGGGAGAAACCAAAGACCAAACATTTTTCATCGATGATACTGGTTGTCCAAGCGAAACCGTCTGGATCTGTCAAAGCCTCACAAACGACTCCAAGTCTCATGAAACGCAATTTCATTTCACGCGCAACGAGGCCAGAACTTCCAGTCCCAAAAAAATAGACGCGTTCTGATTGATCAATCATTTGGGCAATGCGCTCCAGTTGGTCATCATCAATCAATTCTTGTGTCATTTCTCGGATATTTGTATAGCTTCTCAAGACTCTTTGGGTCAAAGGATTCATATCCTGTTGTGGAACGGAAAGGGTATCCTTTTGTTGCTGGTATTTGAAAATAAATTCCCGATAGCCCGTAAAGCCACATTTTTTGGCAAAACGAGTGAGAGCCGCCTGAGAAATATGAAGTTTTTGAGTGACCTGCTGAGAAGACAAGTCATCATGAATGGTATCTGCCTGCAAAAAATAGCGGGCAATCTCTTGCTCTAAATCGGTCATTTCTTCAAAGTGAAGATCAATAATCGTAGAGATATCTGGCTTGTTCATGGGACTCCTTTGTAGTTATTTGTTAAACATTATTTGTCAATAAAACCTAACAAATAAAATAGCGCTTACTTCTATTATACCACAGTTGCTTTGTTTTTGGGATAAAAAGGAAAAGTCTTTTCTTTTTCCATAATTTTCTCTTCAAATTATGGTACAATGGAAATTGAGATTTTGATTAGAAATGAGACTGATTTGTATGAGAAAATTCAATAGCCATTCGATACCGATTCGGCTTAATTTATTGTTTGCAATCGTTATTTTACTTTTCATGACCATCATTGGTCGCTTGCTCTATATGCAAGTTTTGAACAAGGATTTCTATGAAACCAAGTTAGCGTCTGCTAGCCAAACTAGGGTAACAACGGGTTCTGCTCGTGGAGAAATCTATGACGCGGCTGGAAAACCCTTGGTAGAAAATACCGTTAAACAAGTCGTGGCTTTCACACGAAGCAATAAGATGACAGCTACTGATTTAAAGGATATTTCCACTAAACTCTTAACGTATGTAACAGTTACCTCGCCAGATTTGACAGAACGTCAAATGGCTGACTATTATCTAGCAGATCCAGCTGTCTATAAAAAAACGGTAGAGGCTCTTCCTAAGGATAAACGTTTTGATTCTGATGGAAATCAACTATCCGAAGCTCAACTTTATAACAATGCTGCTGAGAGTATCACTTCTGATCAACTGAACTATTCAGAGGATGAAAAGAAGGTTATCTACCTCTTTAACCAGCTCAATGCAGTTGGTAATTTTGCGACAGGGAATATTCAAACCGATCCATTAAGTGACACACAGGTGGCCATCATTGCTTCAGCTTCCAAGGAATTACCTGGTATTAGCATTTCAACTTCGTGGGATAGAAAGGTTTTAGAAACATCTCTTTCATCTATCGTTGGAAGTGTCTCTAGTGAGAAATCAGGTCTTCCAGCTGAGGATGTGGATGCTTATTTGCAAAAAGGCTATTCACTTAATGACCGTGTTGGAACTTCTTATCTGGAGAAACAATACGAAGAAGTTCTACAAGGAAAGCGCACCGTAAAAGAAATCCATCTCGATAAATATGGCGATATGGAGAGTGTGGAAAATGTCGAAGAAGGTAGCAAGGGAAAAAATATTAAATTGACCATTGATTTGACCTTCCAAGACAGTGTGGATAATCTTCTGAAAAGTTACTTCAGTTCGGAACTTTCAAATGGTGGAGCAAAATATTCTGAAGGTGTCTATGCAGTAGCGCTCAATCCTAAGACTGGTGCTGTGTTAGCTATGTCAGGGATTAAACATAATTTGGAAACGGGTGACTTAACCACAGACTCGCTGGGGACTGTGACCAATGTCTTTGTTCCAGGTTCTGTCGTTAAAGCGGCTACCATCAGCTCGGGATGGGAAAATGGTGTTCTTAAGGGGAACCAGACCTTGACAGACCAGCCAATCGTTTTCCAAGGATCCCCAGCTATCAATTCTTGGTATACTCTTGCTTACGGTTCCTTCCCGATTACAGCAGTCGAGGCTTTGGAATACTCATCCAATGCCTATATGATTCAAACTGCCCTAGGAATGATGGGGCAAACCTATCAACCGGATATGACAGTTAAGACCGACCAACTAGAGTCTGCCATGGGAAAACTACGCGCAACTTTTGGTGAGTATGGTTTGGGTGCTGCTACAGGGATTGACTTGCCAGAGGAATCAACAGGATTTATTCCTAAAAACTTTGATTTGGCTAATTATCTGTACAATGCTTTTGGACAGTTTGATAACTACACACCAATGCAGTTGGCCCAGTATGTGGCAACAATCGCTAATAATGGTGTTCGCCTGGCTCCTCATATCGTAGAAGGAGTCTATGATAATAATGAGCAAGGTGGTCTAGGAAATTTGATTCAGCAAACAACTAGCACCGAAATGAATAAAATCAATATTTCTGAATCAGATATGGCAATCTTGCACCAAGGATTTTACCAAGTATCGCATGGAACTAGTCCCCTAACGACAGGACGGGCGTTTTCAGATGGTGCCACTGTTTCTATCAGTGGTAAAACCGGTACAGCTGAAAGCTATGTAGCTGGTGGTCAAAAAGAAGCTAATAATACCAATGCCGTGGCCTATGCTCCAACAGAAAATCCTCAAATTGCAGTTGCAGTAGTCTTTCCTCATAATACCAATTTAACCAAAAATGTTGGGCCAGCAATTGCTCGCGACATTATCAATCTATACAACCAACACCATCCAATGAATTAGAAAGGAAGCCATGCTTTATCCAACACCTATTGCTAAGTTGATTGACAGTTATTCTAAACTTCCGGGTATTGGGATCAAGACAGCAACCCGTCTAGCCTTTTATACTATTGGAATGCCGGATGATGACGTCAACGAATTTGCTAAAAATCTCCTTTCAGCTAAAAGAGAGTTGACCTATTGTTCTATCTGTGGACGTTTAACCGATGAAGATCCCTGTTCTATCTGCACAGATCCAAGTCGGGACCAAACAACTATCCTCGTCCTAGAGGATAGTCGAGATGTAGCTGCTATGGAAAATATCCAAGAATACCACGGACTATACCATGTCTTGCACGGCTTGATTTCCCCTATGAATGGGATTAGCCCAGATGACATCAATCTTAAAAGTCTCATGACTCGTCTTATGGATAGCGAGGTTTCAGAGGTCATTGTAGCCACCAATGCCACTGCTGATGGTGAGGCGACTTCTATGTATATCTCTCGACTTCTTAAACCTGCAGGGATCAAGGTTACTCGTCTAGCACGAGGTCTAGCAGTGGGAGCTGATATCGAGTATGCAGATGAAGTAACACTCTTAAGAGCCATCGAAAATCGTACCGAACTCTAGCCTGTAAGGTTAAGGATAGATGCAATGAACTAGCAGATAATCATTTAAAAGTATAAAGAGACTGAATCTCATTTTGATTTGGTCTCTTTTCTTGTTTTTTGCTGTAAGTGGTAAGAGTTTTTAGAAAATCAGATAATTCAATATTTTTAGGAGAACAGAGAAATCTGTTCTCTTTTTTGTTCGCTTAAAATTCTATTTGAAAGGAGTTCGACGATGGTAGGATTAGAGAT
>NZ_JASHBX010000034.1:0-4703 GCF_047464415.1 Streptococcus infantis
GACGAAGAAGAATAGGCTGAACTATGGATTTAACAGGAAAGAACATTGTTATCACAGGAAGTCTACGTCCTCTAACTCGAGAAGAAGCCATACGCTTTTTAGAAAGTAAAGGAGCTGTCGTTCAAAACTATATATCTTCAAGGACAGATATATTGGTTTTAGGACACAAGCAGTTGAATCTTTTTGATCTAGATAAAAGGTCTAAAAAGCATGATGAAGCGCTTAGACGAATATCAGACGGTCAATTCATCACTTTCCTTTCTGAAGAATCATTCTTTGATCTAGTTAAGAAGTCTCAAGATTGAGGCTTCTTTTATTGTTCAAAAAAGTATATAACTTTTTATACAATTCTTTCCTGAAAGACAATGGCAAAAATGCTATTGTCCCTTTAAAAGATATTTTCGATTATTCATTATAATGTGAGTGTCAAAACAAATGTAAAGGAGAAATCAATGTACGGTGAAAAATACGGTGTACCTAGAGATATCTATGCCAAAATCAAGATTATAGGTCTTCTTATTCTAGATATTGCTTTTGTAGGAATTACTGGCGTAATCGCTTTGAGCGTTGGCTTAAAAATCTTTCCTAAAAGTCAGTGGATACAGATGTTCGCATTCATTTTGTTGACACCAGTCATGAGTTTATATCTTGTATTGCCAGCCAACGGTGGCAAAAAGAATTGGCACAGCATGTTTCTTTTCTTCAGACGAAGAAGAAAACGTTATATCAGCTTAAATTACATCAGAAGGAGAAAACCATAATGGCGATTAAACAAACTCAACCCCCAAAAAATAAGAAACGTCCGCTGGGACGTATTCAAGAAACAAAGAAACAAACGCAGGAATATTTTGATTTGCATTCTTGCGTTGAGTTGTTGGATGTAAAATCAATCATTCCAAACAGCCAGGCTTATATCCAGTTAGTTGATTATGGATACTTGCAGCTGATGGAGATACCAGGTAAAGATTTAGGATCGATGTCTTATAACGAGGTTATGAGAACCATTGAAAATTTTGAAACCTGGTTGACTCGATTTGGACCGAATATCCAAGTGGAGACGACAACTTTGCCAACAAATACAGACACGCAAATTTCTGACTTGCGCCATCATTTGGATTTAGTGCGACAAGATATGTCTAAGTTATCAGTAAACGATAGACGTTTTTTACAACTCAAGGATCGTGAAATTTGGCTTCAAAGCCAAATTAAGGTTGAAGAAAGTATCCGACAAGAAGTCTATAATACAGAGTTCATTCTGTGGCTATTTGCGCCCACAACAACCGAATTGGACGAATTGGTTCGGAAGGCTAAAACCTATGGAAATAATGATTTTGTTCCGCAAGATATCAACTACAGGAAGAAAATTCAGATAATAAAGCAATACAACAATATGAATGAGAAAGTATAGGAGAGATAGCATGCCTGATTTATCAAAACGTAGACAAAGACAACTAAAAAATGAAGGATATGACCTTGCTTTTCTTAGTCAGATTCAACCGCAAGGAAATATTGATTTTCAAAAGGATGACCGCTCCTGGATAAGTGGAGATGGGCACCATACGGTCTTACACTATTATGAGTATCCAACTGAAGGGATGGATCGTTTTTGGCTTTCTGAATTGTTGTTGATTCCTGGTACACGTTCCTTCCTGTCACTGTACAAGGAGGATAACAGACAGCTTCAAAAAGAGATTGAGGACTCTATTGAAGAGAAGTCAACACGGATTACAAACAATAGCAAACTAACCAATAATCGGAAAGAACTGGATGAAATTGAGAATCTGAATAAACTAAGCCGTGAAATTGATAAGCAAAATATAGCTATGTACGGGATGTATATTCGTGTCTTTACGTTCGCATCAACCAAAGAAGAATTATTCAAGAAGGTTGAAGAGGTCAAAGACAAAACGTCGAAATTCAAATCCACTATTCTGTCTGGAGAATTAGATTTTGAATACCATGCTCCATTTATTCCAGCTGAATATCAGATTGATTTGCCCAATCATCGAAGAGGAATACCGACTCCAGCTCACTCAATAGCTGGTGGATATTTCTTTAATCATACGAAACTAGAAGATGAGAAGGGTTTTTATCTGGGTTGGACTCCAACAAATGGAGCGGTAAATTTCAATTTTCTAGAACGTGACGAGAAAAGAACACGCTCCTTTATGATCCTATCTGGAAATCCAAAGATGGGACAGCGATCTTTTCTTATGAAACACACAGACGGTCTCTATGCGAAGGGGCATTATATTCGTAACTTTGATGCTACTGGCCAGTTTCTTGATCAGACACGAAAACAACATGGACTGATTTTTGATTTATCAGGTGAGTCCAACCGTATCAATATCTTCCAGGTATTTCCGACAGTAACCAATGAGGCAGGAACTGAAATTGATAAGAAAAAATCTTACAACCTTCACATCGAGAAACTGAAGAGTATCTATAAACTCCTGAATAATGAAGTGACAGGAGACGATTTAATCACATTTGGAACCCTCTTGAATGAGTTCTATATTGAAGAAGAATTGTGGGCTCGAAATCCTTCGTTGAATCCAGAAAAACTGAAAGCGACGGATATTGTGAAGGAACAGTATCCTATTCTGTCTGATTTCATTTTGTTTGTTGATGCCTACAAACGTCGACTGGAACAAACTAGTGCGGATAAAGCCGAACACAAGGCTGTTAAGCGTATTTACAATACGTTTAACGAACTATTGACAACAAACGCAGAAATTTTCGAGGGAACAACCGAATTTCAAGATATTTCTTCAGAGCAAGTTGTAACATTTGACTTCTCAGGGTTGAAGAACGCCCCTCATTTGTTAAATGTTCAGATATTCTCTGTTCTTTCACTTGTCTCAGCTGATATTGTCAATAACGGAAAACGCTGTAAGCAATTACTGAAGAGACGTCCTGACTTAACGGAGATGGATATGCAGCACTATATTGTCAATATTAGTGGGGCACAGACACTCATTGACCCTAAGCATGAAAGTAGTGTCAACCTTCTGGCTGATATGATTGATACAATGGGCGAAAACTTTGCTGGTGTTGTATTGTCTGTTAATTCACTGCGAGGGATTCTGTTTGAGACGGGGATTGGCACTCATAAGGATCCGTACGTAACGGCAGTCCAGAGGATTTTTGGTCTGATGCAATATAGAGTTTTTGCTCAGACGGACGAAACCAGTGTTCCTCTACTAGCTAACGCCTTATCTGGATCAATGAACCAGTCTGAACTAGAGACTTTGCCTCGTCTGGCGAAAGGACAGTTATTCATGAATATTGCAGGGGTAGGAAATCTGGTCTTTAACCAACAGCTGTTAGCCCCTGAAGTTGAGCGCTATGGCGGTATTGAGTAAGAAAGGAAGGTAAACCAGAATGGCCAAAAATAAACTAGGAATGATTGCCAGGACTAAGCAGAGATTTGATCAATACGTATTGATTCGTAAATATCGCATGCAACAAGAAAGAGATTATTTCGCTTCAGAGGGAGAATCTGATCCAAAACGCCTGGAAGCACAAAAAGAACGAGATAAGGAGTTTTTGAACGGTCTCAAGAAGATTGGAATAGGATTTATTGTATTTTTAGTTTTTTATGGAATTTTGCGAACAATATTAGGATTATGGTAAATAAGCGAGGTATCCATGAAAAAAATATTTAAACTGAAGATCCTCATTCCTTTTGTGGCCCTCCTATTAATTATCAATGTTGGGATAACCATGTTAGTTGGGATAATGGGAGCTGTAACCAATAATG
The DNA here is from genome assembly GCF_047464415.1 of Streptococcus infantis. Lineage (GTDB taxonomy): Bacteria > Bacillota > Bacilli > Lactobacillales > Streptococcaceae > Streptococcus > Streptococcus infantis_AE. The sequence goes on from NZ_JASHBX010000034.1 coordinate 3,764, forward strand.
GAAGAAATGATTGTGGTGCTGTAGAAACAACATCTTCAACTGGCGACTCCACAGTTTCTTCAGCTGATGGTTCCATCGATGACTTTGTAAAAAAGCACAAGGAAGCCTATATCCTGTCTTGGAAGGCAGGAGGTTTCCTACCTTCAGCTTCTATCACTCAAACGATGATAGAGAATGGGTTCAATTTTACGAATCCTAATGGTACTTCCTTCTGGAAAGCTCACAATATGGGAGGTGTTAAAACCTCTAGTAAAAGTAATTTTCCAGTTACTCTTGCGACGTATGGTGAAGATAGTGTTGATTTAAGTGGGACAAAGCCTGGAGCGAATGTCGGAGACGGTACAGGAGGAGCTTATACTTGGTTCTCTAGCTACGATGCAGGGATCGTAGGGAAAGCTGAGTTTATGGCTCACCAGACACTCTATAAAGGGGCTATAAACAATACAAATGGTATTGCTAGCCTATCTGCTATAGCAGATGGTGGATGGGCCACAGATGGCACTTATAAGAGCAAACTAACTGATATGTACCAAAAACTAGGTACGAAGTATCAGTGGCTTGATAAGGAAGCTATTGCTGCTCATGGTGAGAAACCTTATGAAGGATCCAGTACACAAGATGTCGGTTCTTCAGATAGTGCGGTGTCTTCTTCAGCTGAAAACAGTGGATGTGGAGAATCAGGCAGCAGTACCGATGGAACGGGAACTGTCCCTTCAGATGCGACTGCGTGGGGGTATAAACCAGAAGACTTACCAGATAGTTTGAAACCATTCATTATTGATCCTAAGAGCTTAGGCATGGATTATGCTAAGCCTACAGGATGGTATAATCCTGGAAGTGACGAGTATGCTGGACAATGTGTGAATCTTACAATTAGTATTGGAAATCACTTATGGGGCCATTCTGGATCCGTACAGGGCGATGGGAAAGATCAGGCGGC
>NZ_JASHBX010000035.1:0-4266 GCF_047464415.1 Streptococcus infantis
GGCACGCCGCCAGCGTTCGTCCTGAGCCAGGATCAAACTCTCATTAAAAGTTTGAGTTCTCACTCATTTCTGTCACTGACAGATTTATTGTTTTTTCATTGTTCAGTACTACAACCTTAGTTGTAGTACCCTGCACATTGGTTCGTCTTGTTCAGTTTTCAAAGGTCTTTGTCACTCACTTCTCTCAAGTGACAACTATATTAGTATATCACAACTGCTTTCACTTGTCAACACTTTTTTGAAACTTTTTTTATTTTTTTTCATCCAGTGTTTCATCTGCAATATACTATAGTCCGTACGGGATTCGAACCCGTGTTACCGCCGTGAAAAGGCGGTGTCTTAACCCCTTGACCAACGGACCGGAGTTGTTATTTTCAACTCTTACTATTATACCGACTTTTTTTGCTTTGTCAACACCTTTTTTAATTTTTTTTAGAAGTCTTGTAATGTTTCCTTCAGCTCTCTGAGAAGGGCTTTGCGGCCTTTAAATCGTTCGTCTGCCCAGAGGCGTTCATAGGCTTCTTGTTTATCTTCTGGTAATTTTCTTCTATAAGTATCCAACAATTCATGAAGGGCGTAGTAATCATCCAACCACAATCCTCCTTCTGGTAGTCGATGGCTAATCTCTCCTACTTCTTCATACGCCATTCGGTCTAGGCGACGCTTTTGACTCTCTTGTTTTCTGACACTATCAAGGATTCGATTGCGAAATTTTGTTTTGAAGTAGACGTAGAGTTTCTTTTCTTCTTCCACCAGTTCTGGATGGTGTTCTAGAAGTTCATGGAGACAGATCATGCCTTCTTGGTCCCAATCCTCTTTCTCCCACAGGTGGAGATAGTAATCTTTTCGACATCTATGAACAATTCCTTTTACCTTTGCATAATACTTCTCAAGCATTTGCTTTCCCCCTTTCTCTGCTTGTAGTATAGCAGAGAAAGGCGGAAAGAAGGGCTTTGATTTCTATCTTGTGTTTTTTTGAGTCCAAGGTGTATCAGGAAGTATGAATTCTGACAAGTGAGAGTAAAAAAAGACAACTGTTTTCTCTACAGTTGTCTTTGTTTTGTAGTTTAAATTGACGAAATTTCTCAAAAATGCGCAATTAAAGTTCTGCAATCTGGTTAAGATTTACTTCTGCAACTGTATCATTACCAAACATTGAGATAATCATCTTAACTTTATTGTTATCAATTTCTGTGATCTTACCTGTGTAATCTGCGAAAGCACCATCAATGATGCGAACAGTTTGGCCAACTTCAACATCAATATCAAATTCTTGGACAGTTTGACCCATAGAAACTAAAATATCACGAATTTCTTGTTCCAAAAGTGGAGTTGGTTTTGATCTATTACCGTGTGAGCCTACGAATCCTGTTACGTTTGGTGTGTTACGCACAACAAACCATGCTTCGTCGGTCATAACCATTTCTACAAGAACATAACCTGGAAAGCGATTTTCTTCGATTTCTTTTTTCTTTCCATTTTTTTCTACTTGCACTGTTTGTGTAGGAATTTCAACACGTAGAATATTTTCTAGCATATTGTATGTTTGTGCACGTTGCAATAGATTTTCTTTTACTTTATTTTCGTAGCCAGAATAAGTTTGTAGCACAAACCATCCTTTATCAAAACTATCCATGTTTTTTCCTTTCCTAACTAAAGAATTTCAGCGACTAGATCTTTTTCTTAGCTTATGTTAAAAAATATTAATAAAACGAATCAATCCGCTAACAATCAATTGGTCAAAAATATAAATCATCACTACAAAGAAAGCAGTGTATTCCATGATAGATTTAAAATCTAACCAACTTTCCTTGCGAGTCGGCCAAGTTGTTTCTTTAAGAAGTTTAAAAATGTCCTTAATAAAACGCATCGTTTTCTCCTATCTCGTTTCTCGGTGTGTGGTGTACTTGCCACAGTGTTTACAAAATTTATTTACTTCTAAGCGTGTTGGTTTTGGATTTCCACTAATCTTAATCGAATAGTTTCTAGAACCACAAACCGCACAGGCTAGACTTGCTTTTTTAAGTGCCATAACGCCTCCATCTTACCTATTATAACAAGAATCCTCTGCTTTGACAAGCTTAATTGTTTTTTGTATTCTTAAATCTTTCTATTTAAATTTTCAAATTATGGTTTCTTTTAATCTCGCACTGTAATATATAGAAATTGAAAAAACCCAGGAATCATCCTAGGCTTTATGGTTCTTATTTACCAAGGTAGTATTCAGAAACTACGTTCAATTTTTCGTCAAATTCGAATACCAATGGTGGGAAGTTAGGGATTTCCACGTCCATGATTTCGTCGTCTGACAAACCTTTGATGTGTTTTACAAGAGCACGGATTGAGTTACCGTGTGCTCCTACGAATACGTTTTTACCATCTTTAAGAGCTGGAGCGATTTTATCTTCCCAGAATGGAAGGGCACGTTCCAAAGTCACTTTCAAGTTTTCAGCATCTGGGATAACTGAGTCGTCAAGTGAAGCGTAACGACGGTCAGTGTGAGCTGAGTGCTCATCGTCGCGATCCATTGCTGGAGGCAATACATCGTATGAACGACGCCAGATGTGAACTTGTTCATCACCAAATTGTTCAGCTGCTTCAGCTTTGTTTTTACCAGTCAAACCACCGTAGTGACGTTCGTTCAAGCGCCATGATTTTTCAACTGGAACCCACAATTGGTCAGATGCTTCAAGAGCCAAGTTAGTTGTTTTGATTGCACGTTTCAATACTGAAGTGTAAGCTTGGTCAAATTCGATACCAGCTTCTTTGATCAATTTACCAGCGTCAATCGCTTGTTGTGTTCCTTTTTCAGACAAATCAACATCAGCCCAACCAGTGAAAAGGTTAGCTTTGTTCCATTCAGACTCACCGTGGCGAGCAAAAACCAATTTTACCATTTGATGGATACTCCTTTTATTTTCCGAGGTTTCCCTCGTTTATCTATTCTATTTTACACAATTTTTCACAAAAAAGCTAGTCAAAATCAATCAAAAAAGAGAAGAGACTTCTTGACTCTTCTCTTTTAGTATAGAACTATCCTTCAATTTGGAAATGTTTTAAGCTTGACAAGTATAGCGCTCCACCAATGATGAGAATAATTCCACCGATCCATCCCAAGAACGGAATCAATGATACTACCGATCCAACGATAAATAAGATAGACGGAGCAAGTGAGATACGCTTGTCATCCTTGTAGTAGACAAGAGTGAGAATTCCTAGGATTAGAGTTGCGATTTTTACTAAAGTAAAAACAAGGAAAACAATTCCCAAAACAACTCCCGCAAAATCTTCATTTTCAGAAATAGCCGCAATCATAACTATAACAACTGGCAAAATTGCCAAAACAGCTCCTGCAATGATCCCAATAATTCCATCAACTTGTGCAAGTGTTTTTGTCTTCATAAATGTCTCCTAAAAATTTTATTTAATCGTTATTTTACCATATTTTAGTTTTTATTTAAAGTTTTTACCAGTCTGGTATGGAATTGATGATTCCTTTACTGGAACTCTATATGAAGCAAACTAGTGATATTTTAAGTGTAATAGTTCTATTTTTTTACTTGTTATTTTACATTATGTCCAGTCGTTCAAGTAATCCATTTATTTTTTCATAGCCTCGTGAAATATTCTCACTCAAATCAGAAACTATATCTAACTTACTTCTAATTAGTGGAGATGCATTTATTATGCGATTGGTTAACTATCTTTAGTATTCCTCATTTTTAGTCTAGATTATCCTCATGATTTATTTTTTTGATTACCCTATTATTTATAATAATAAAACAGTTCGTATGTCATTCTCATGCTTAATTTTTGGCATTTTATAAATGTTATAGATTTTCTATTATAGCACATAGCACACCATATTCCTCCGTGAGGTTATCTGAGGTTTAGTATCAGTTTCCCCGTACTATTTCTTACTCAGATTTAATTTAGTGCTCTTGATCGTTTCTGATAGAACTATACAACTAGTATTAATAAATTGTTGACTAATTTACATACAGCAATTTTTCCGAGATATCGTTATCAAAAAAAAATTTATTTTATCTGACTTCAAATAATAGTAGGCTCTATAATATTTGTAGTGGGTAAATCCCCTATGGATATTATGGAGCCTATTTTTGTGTAGAAAAAAAGTTCCATAAGATCTATAATGAAAAGCGACCAAACCATCATTAGAAAGAATCATATGGAACAATTACATTTTATCACAAAACTACTCGATATTAAAGACCCTAATATCCAGATTCTAGATGTCATCAATTG
>NZ_JASHBX010000036.1:0-4230 GCF_047464415.1 Streptococcus infantis
AATTTCTTACTCTTCTTCCTCGCGTTTTTTAGCGATGAGAAGTCCTCCTGTCACTGCTGCAAGAAGTGCTAGTCCAAGTGAAGCGTTAGATTGTTTAGTACCAGTGTTTGGCAATTCTTTCGCTCCTTCTTTCTTAGATGGTTCTTGAGCAGGTGAATCTTGGTTAGCAGCTGTAACAGCTTTTTCAGCTGGAATAACTGCTACTGATCCATCTTCAAAGGTTACAACTACTGAGCCATCATTGTTAACTTTGATATCTTTCGCAGTTGGGTTAGCTTTCTTAACTTCTTCTGCTACTTTTGCTTTTTCGGCATCTGTCAAGTTGCTTGGATCTGTAACTGGGGTTACTGATGGATTCTTAACTCCATCTGATTCCTTAACTTTATCTGATGATTTCTTAACTGTCTTATCTGCTGGAATAACAGCTGTTGTACCATCTTTAAAGGTTACAACTACTGAGCCATCATTGTTAACTTTGATATCTTTCGCAGTTGGGTTAGCTTTCTTAACTTCTTCTGCTACTTTTGCTTTTTCAGCGTCTGTCAAGTTGCTTGGATTTACAACAGGAGTTACTGATGGATTCTTAACGCCATCTGATTCCTTAGCTTTATCAGCTGATTTCTTAACAGTCTTATCTGATGGGATAACCGCTGTGCTGCCATCTTTAAAGGTTACAACTACTGATCCGTCTTTGTTTACCTTGATATCTTTTGCAGTTGGGTTAGCTTTCTTAACTTCGTCCGCTACTTTTGCTTTTTCGGCGTCTGTCAAGTTGCTTGGATCTGTAACTGCTGTTACTGATGGATTCTTAACGCCATCTGATTCCTTAGCTTTATCAGCTGATTTCTTAACAGTCTTATCTGATGGGATAACCGCTGTGCTGCCATCTTTAAAGGTTACAACTACTGATCCGTCTTTGTTTACCTTGATATCTTTTGCAGTTGGGTTAGCTTTCTTAACTTCTTCTGCTACTTTTGCTTTTTCGGCATCTGTAAGAGCTGATGGGTTCGCTACTGGGGTCACAGCTGGGGTCTTAACGCCATTTGAATCAGCTTCTTTCACTGTTTGTGCTGGTGTCAAGGTTGCTTTTGAACCATCTGGGAAGATTACTGTTGCTGTGCCATCTTCACCAACTTTAACATCTGTTGCTGTTGGGTTAGCTTTCTTAACTTCGTCCGCTACTTTTGCTTTTTCGGCATCTGTAAGAGCTGATGGATCAACGACTGGAGTTACAGCTGGAATCTTAATGACTTTATCATCTGACTTCTTAACAGTCTTATCTGATGGAATAACAGCTGTTGTACCATCTGGATATGTCACTGTTGCCGTACCATCTTCACCAACTTTAACATCTGTTACGGTTGGATTAGCTTTCTTAACTTCTTCTGCTACCTTAGCTTTTTCAGCATCTGTAAGGGCTGATGGATCAACGACTGGAGTTACAGCTGGATCTTTAATAACTTTATCAGCAGATTTCTTAACAGTCTTATCTGGAGAGATAACCGCTGTTGTACCATCTGGGAAAGTTACGGTTGTTGTGCCGTCTTCACCAACTTTAACATCTGTTACGGTTGGGTTAGCTTTCTTAACTTCGTCCGCTACCTTAGCTTTTTCAGAATCTGTAAGAGCTGATGGGTTTACAACTGGGGTTACAGCTGGGCTATTAACGCCAGTTGAATCAGCTTCTTTTACTGTTTTCTCTGGAGTTAAGGTTGCTGTTGTACCATCTGAATATGTAACTGTTGTTGTGCCGTCTTCACCAACTTTAACATCTGTTACGGTTGGGTTAGCTTTCTTAACTTCTTCTGCTACCTTAGCTTTTTCAGAATCTGTAAGAGCTGATGGGTTTACAACTGGGATTACAGCTGGATTCTTAAGTTCTTTATCAACTGATCTCTTAACAGTTTTATTTGATGGGAGAACAGCTGTTGTACCACCTGGATATGTAACTGTTGTTGTACCGTCTTCACCAACTTTAACATCTGTTACAGTTGGGTTAGCTTTCTTAACTTCTTCTGCTACCTTAGCTTTTTCAGCATCTGTAAGGGCTGATGGATTAACGACTGGAGTTACAGCTGGATCCTTAAGTTCTTTATCAGCTTCTTTCACTGTTTGCGCTGGTGTCAAGCTTGCTTTTGAACCATCTGGGAAGGTTACTGTCGCTGTACCGTCTTTACCAACTTTAACATCTGTTACGGTTGGGTTAGATTTCTTAACTTCTTCTGCTACCTTAGCTTTTTCGGCATCTGTAAGGGCTGATGGGTTCGCTACTGGGATTACAGCTGGAGTCTTAACGCCATTTGAATCAGCTTCTTTCACTGTTTGCGCTGGTGTCAAGCTTGCTGTTGATCCATCTGGGAAGGTTACTGTTGCTGTGCCATCTTCACCAACTTTAACATCTGTTGCTGTTGGGTTAGCTTTCTTAACTTCTTCTGCTACCTTAGCTTTTTCGGCATCTGTAAGTGCTGATGGGTTTACGACTGGGGTTACAGCTGGAATCTTAACGCCATTTGAGTCAGCTTCTTTCACTGTTTGCGCTGGTGTCAAGCTTGCTGTTGATCCATCTGGGAAGGTTACTGTTGCTGTACCGTCTTCACCAACTTTAACATCTGTTGCTGTTGGGTTAGCCTTCTTAACTTCTTCTGCTACCTTAGCTTTTTCGGCATCTGTAAGGGCTGATGGGTTCACGACTGGAGTTACAGCTGGAATCTTAATGACTTTATCATCTGACTTCTTAACAGTCTTATCTGATGGAATAACAGCAGTTGTACCATCTGGATATGTAACTGTTGCCGTACCATCTTCACCAACTTTAACATCTGTTACGGTTGGATTAGCCTTCTTAACTTCGTCAGCTACTTTTGCTTTTTCGTCATCTGTAAGGGCTGATGGATTAACGACTGGAGTTACAGCTGGATCTTTAATAACTTTATTAGCAGATTTCTTAACAGTCTTATCTGGAGAGATAACCGCTGTTGATCCATCTGGGAAAGTTACGGTTGTTGCGCCGTCTTCACCAACTTTAACATCTGTTACGGTTGGATTAGCTTTCTTAACTTCTTCTGCTACCTTAGCTTTTTCAGAATCTGTAAGAGCTGATGGGTTTACAACTGGGGTTACAGCTGGGCTATTAACGCCAGTTGAATCAGCTTCTTTTACTGTCTTCTCTGGAGTTAAGGTTGCTGTTGTACCATCTGAATATGTAACGGTTGTTGTGCCATCTTCACCAACTTTAACATCTGTTACTGTTGGGTTAGCTTTCTTAACTTCTTCTGCTACCTTAGCTTTTTCGTCATCAGTCAAATTGCTTGGATTTGTAACCGGTGTTACAGCTGGATCCTTAAGTTCTTTATCAACTGATCTCTTAACAGTTTTATTTGATGGGAGAACAGCTGTAGTACCACCTGGATATGTAACTGTTGTTGTGCCGTCTTCACCAACTTTAACATCTGTTACTGTTGGGTTAGCTTTCTTAACTTCTTCTGCTACTTTAGCTTTTTCAGCGTCAGTCAAGTTACTTGGATCTGTAACTAGGGTTACAGCTGGATCCTTAAGTTCTTTATCAGCTTCTTTTACTGTCTGTGCTGGTGTCAAGATTGCTGTTGATCCATCTGGGAAGGTTACTGTCGCTGTACCGTCTTCACCAACTTTAACATCTGTTGCTGTTGGGTTAGATTTCTTAACTTCATCTGCTACTTTTGCTTTTTCGGCATCTGTAAGTGCTGATGGGTTCGCTACTGGGGTCACAGCTGGAGTTGCTGCTGTGGCTTGAACTGGATCACTTGCGTCTGATGTTTGACCATCTTTCGTTGCTTTAACAGTTACTGGGCCTGCTGGAATATCTACATCTGGTGTGATTGTAACTTTACCATCTGGGCCTGCTGTACCTTCACCAATCTTGTTGCCGTCTTTATCGTAAAGGGCAACTGTTGAGCCTGGTTCTGCTGTCACTTCAACTGGTGTCTTAGTGCCGGCTTTACCTGTGAGATCTGTAGATACAACTGGTTGGCTTGGTTTAGCTGGTGTTGCTACTGTAGCTTCTTTTGGTGCGCTTGCGTCTGATGTTTGACCATCTTTCGTAGCTTTAGCTGTTACTGGGCCTGCTGGAATATCTACATCTGGTGTGATTGTAACTTTACCATCTGGGCCTGCTGTACCTTCACCAATCTTGTTGCCGTCTTTATCGTAAAGGGCAACTGTTGAGCCTGGTTCTGCTGTCACTTCAACTGG
>NZ_JASHBX010000037.1:0-3760 GCF_047464415.1 Streptococcus infantis
CTACAGGATGGTATAATCCTGGAAGTGACGAGTATGCTGGACAATGTGTGAATCTTACAATTAGTATTGGAAATCACTTATGGGGCCATTCTGGATCCGTACAGGGCGATGGGAAAGATCAGGCGGCAGCGTGGGCTGCAATATTTGGAAACTCAGTTAAGACTACACCTAAAAAAGGCGCTATTTTTTCTACACAGGTAGGGGGCGGAGGATATGGCCATACTGGTATTGTATGTCATGTTTTTGAGAATGGCTCCATCTTGTTTGTAGAGCAAAATACACCTCTGAGTGGTTGGGATCAGTTCAAAACTCCATATACATGGAATTATCGTATTTGGACTAAATCTCAACAGCAAGAACAGGTAATCTCTTTTGCTTATCCAGATGACAGAGAAGCTAAATTAAGTTCAAATTAAAAGGAGGATATAAGATGATTGATTGGATAAAAGAGAATATGGTTGTATCGATTGTAGCAGGTGTTCTATTGATTTTGGCAGGAATAGGGATTGTGTCGAGTTTCAGACCATCTCAACAAACCAAAATAGAGGAACCAGCTCAGGTGAGTTCTTCGGGAACCTCTCAAAACGAACCGTCTTCCAAAGAGGAAACAGCAGATGAGAAGCATTATCGGACAGCTAAGCTAAAACTAGAACGTCCCTATGCAGAGGCAACACTGGAAGATAAAAAGGAAGTGTTAAAAGCCTTTGAAGAAGCAGTAGCAGATATAAAAAAGACGAAGTTTCTGCCAAATGTCAAGGGAACAATCGAGAATCATTTATCTATGACACAGAATGCGATGGTTCAAACCTTTGCGATGGCTATTCTGACGAATCAGTATGATTTCCAACCTGAACAATTGGAAGTGATGCCAACTGAATCAGATGATGTTATTCAATTTTTGATTGTTCTAACTAAAAACGGAGAAGAGAACAGCTACTTCGTTGGAAATTTCAATACTACGGTTCAACAAATCCAGCTAAAAGCCTATGTTGGTGGAAATATAGGTGGTACATACGGCTAACAAGTTGCACAAAAAGTTATATAACTTTTTGTGCTTTTATATTGACAAGAAAAGTTGTTTTAGGTATAATTAAGTATATAAAAAGTTATATAACAAAATATACAATTATCCAAGGAGGGAATCATGAAGATTCAGACAACAAACTTAGGTAAAGGTGGCGGTGGTAAGACTACAGATACCTTTAATGAAGGGGATTGGTTGGCACGTGTTAAGGGGCTTAGAACACTACTCATTGATGGAGCCTGGGAATGCAATTTGACAAGAACATTTGATGTAAAATGTGAGAAAACCGTCTATGATATATTTACGACTGGAGAGTATGAAATTGTACCAATATCAGAAAACCTTAGTCTGATTTGTGGTGATGAGCGTTTGACGGATGAGCAGCTAGATCTTGCTAGTCGAAACAACAAATATCTTCAGTTGTTTATGTGGTTTAGCGAACATTACGAAGAGTTAGAAGCACAATTTGATGTCATTCTGATTGATACGCACAATGACGAGAGCTTAGTTACAGCAAATTTTATAGCTGTGTCAGATATTGTCTTGGCTGTTTCTGATGCCTCTCTTAATGGTTTTCGTGCCTGGTTATCTTTGAAAAATTTTGTAGACTTCATTAAGAGCGAAGCTATCGAAGTTATTACTAAGAAAAGCTATGTTAAAGCAGAACCTTATCTTATTGGAAATAAGATTAAGTACATTGGAAACAATGTAACAGACACCTGTAAACAATTTTTAGAAGTTGTTGAAGAAGATCAGGCTTACCTGGGATCTATCCAGGAGAAAGAGCTCATGGCTAAAAGTCTTGTGATCAGTCAGAGTGTCTTTGAGCAGCATGAAGAGATGACAGCTAACCAACAAGAGACACATCAAAAGTTTTATGATAATATAAACTACGTATATGAAAATATTTTGAGTGTGTTAGAAGGAGAGGTAGCATGACAGAGAATCGATTCGCACAAGTAAAACAAACATTCCAAAGTACACCAAAGAGAGAAAAGATTCCTTCGTCTAGGAAACAAAATCAGGAGGCTAGAAAGTCTCCTGAAAGCTACAATAAAAAGCAACGTTTCCCTTTCTCTCTGCATCATAATGTTCGATATGATATGTTAGATGCTTTAGTAGAGTTTCACGGTGAAAAATCAGCTTCATCTTATCTTGAGAATCTGATTATAAGAGAATGGGAAAAGATGGAGCGAAAGAAAAAATAGAGTTCCATAAGAAAGGAAATATAGCAATGAAATACTTATCAGATCTATCAGATATTCCAGAGTTTTCTTCAGCAGCAACAGATTCAGGACAATTCTTTATTCCTCGTCCAATAATAGACAACCCACAGTTCAATGATTTGAAGAGTAGTGGAATTTTTCTCTACATGCTTTTATTAAATCGTTTAAGAGCTGCAGTTGACTTTGAATTAAAAGGATATGATGAAAATGGAAATACTTTTGTATGTTACCCTATAGAGGAGCTAATGGAGGCTCTTCAATCAGGTAAAAGCAAAGTGATTTCTTTGAAAAAGAAGCTAAAGAATCATGGTTTAATTGAAGAAGTCCGCCAAGGGTCCAATCTACCCAATAGAATTTACTTAACAGATGAGATTTTAAAATATTACTGATAAAGTAGGAGGAATCTATGATGATTTTCATTGATATTAAAAGACTTGTTCAGCTGTTCTTTATTTTTATCGGAGCTATAGCTATCTATATGTTCTATAAGACATTTGGTCTTAGTATGGTGTTTATAGTCGTTTTAGGATTGGCCGTTTTAAAATTCGCTCCAGCTTTCCTTCCAGTTGTATTATTATTGTATTTTGGGCTTCACTTTACAGGTGACTTTTCCTTTATTGCAGATGGGATTGTGACAATTCTATGGAGTATCATTTTGATTCCGATGGCTATATTCACTATTGACATGAGCAAATCCTATTTTAGTAAAAAAGAGAAACCCTGGTATGACAAGTAAGAGTTTATCTGAAAAGATAGGCTCTTTTTTTGTCAGAACAAAGGATTATTTGAACATTCAGGTCAAAATTTATTAAAATAAGCGTAATTTTAATAAGGGAGGATTCTGAATGACTTTCTTTGATGAGAGAGAACTAAAAAATCAATTGCTATTTCAAAATGCAAAAGAATTTTATAACTTTGTTTCTAGGTATGATGAGGAGATGATTCCAGTCATGAAAGCAAAGGGCTATACCTGTATTCATTCAATGGAGCGAACCGTTGCTTTTACATTTGGAGAGTTTACTTTCAGAAGAAGACGTTGGAAAAAAGGAGATCATTGGGTCATTCCAGTAGATGAGAAGTTAGGGCTTCAGAAGAACGTCCGCTTCTCATGGGAATTTATGTATCAGGTGGCTAAATTATCTACTTTAATGCCATATGATAAAGTAACTCAGGTGATCCAATTGACTTATCACATTTCGATCACAAAGCCAATTGTAGTAAAAGCTGTAAAAATTTGTGAGAAGTTATTGGAGGAAAGGGAAGGCTATCGATATTATGAAGAGAATAAAGAGGTTAGCAAAAGAAAAGCCCAGGTTATTTATATTGAGGGTGATGGTGTAATGGTCAAAGCACGTGACACACAGAAGGATAATAAGCATTACGATTTATCCCATTTTGTAGTCCATACGGGAAGCCAAAAAGTTGGCAGCAATCGATTTGAACTCCAGGACAAAAAGGAATTTATTGGTCTTGACAATCGCTTAGTGAGGGAGCAGGTGATCGATTATCT
>NZ_JASHBX010000038.1:0-2886 GCF_047464415.1 Streptococcus infantis
TTATACGATCGCTTTCGTCCGATGTCATACAATTTTTGGAACGTATCGAGAGTATTTAGCCCATTCTGATACAAGTTCGGGACGAAGAACATACTTGGTTGCGTGCTATGTCCAGATAGGAAATACCATCCTCTGTACTTCCCTGGGTTATTAGTAACCCTATCAGCATACCCAGATGAAAAAATCTGAGTAACCATTTCTGAGGTAGACTTACCGAGCAATAAACGCAAACAAGCATTACTGCGGATCCCAGCAGGAGCAGAATTAACATCAGCTACCTGCAGGAGATCAATAAGGATATACAAAGAACTACGGCCAACCATTGCGATATTCTTCAAGTAAGCGTGTAATTTGGTTTTATCCTTACCTAACGCCTCAGATAAGGCCCCTAATTCCTCACAGAAGATAAATACCGGTCTAGCATTCAGATCTTTACCATTCAAGCCTACAACGCCTCTAGAAGCGATCTCTGACCCTATACGCTCATTCCTGATATTCATATCCTGTACTAGTCGATCAAGCAGATCAAGAATGTCATCAGGTGTAGACGCTACATTTTGGGACCCTAAAATCTTTTTAAAACCGCTCAACTCTTGTTTGTAGTCAAGAATATAAACATCAGCTCCAGCGCCTAGTGCTTGGGCAAGCAAGGCTAATGCCGTAGTTGTTTTATACGATCCTGTAAGCCCCGAAATAATCGCATGTGGCTGCGATGGATAATCCCAGTAAAGTGGCTCATTACCAGCCATCAGTTGCAACCTATAAGGGTCTTCTGGAACCAGATCTTCAATCGATCGAGGAACGTATGACAAATCAGTAGTTACATCAGCTAACTCAAAGCGATAGTACAAACCATCAGCGGTTTGTATCGGTTCAGACACCGCATAACCAGCATATTTACCGGTCCTCAAAGAAGAGTTTACCGCTTCCGCTACTTTTGCGACATCTGATACTGATGGCAACTTCTCTACCTGCAGTACCGTGCGATTATCCTCTACGAGGAAATCGCACGCTGGGACATCTACAACTGATTCGCCTACAATCTTCCGCACAAGTCCAGCGGATAACAAACCTTTTTCTACGTCCTTAATCGCACGTCTATGCGTCATATATCCGCTATAACCGCCAAAGGTTTTCAGATCTTTAGCAAACCTTACAACCCTAACAGTCAATACAAGCAAGACCACAAGAAAAGCTACCAGTAAAAACCAAAAGCTAAAGACTGACAACCAATCCAGAACCACACCTAAGCGATCTAAAGCAACCGTAAGCATTCGGACCAGCCAAGCAAAGACTAACACAAGAAAAGCAACACCATTCAGGAATAAGGGCCTTTGATACAGCACCCACTCCATCCTGCCTCGATAATTACGCTTAAAAGTTTTAGCCATTAGTACGCTCCACTTCTCGGAAAGCAGATACTACTTTAATCGATTTAGGGTTACGCAACCAATAAATAGATACCCCAAAATGATTATCCGGACGCTCACTACTAGCTTCAGCTTCTACATAGTAAACAGCATTTTCTTCCAAAGTTAGTTTCTTGTTATGCTTAATGCTGACCACTCCACCTTTCGGGTCCCGTTTAGACGGCAACAAAGCAAACTGATGCGTATATTGCCCATCCGTACTCTCTCGCACTTCTGCACCAAGGTAAACCACTACCGCTTTAACAACAACAGCTTCTTTTTCAAAGCTATTCAACAGATCTTTAGCTTTCGCCATATTTCTACACACCGTACAATTACAACGCTTTTTTGTGCCGGTGTCCTCAATTATCCATATAGAACACAAAAAAGTCGCAATCAACAGAGACCCTCTAAAGAGGGGCCACGTCAATTGCGACTATCTATTTTTCCAAAGTTAAACAAATCCTCTAAATCATAGAGAATAGCATAAAATGCTTGAATTCCTACCACAAATGCGATAGAATATTAAGGTAAATAAGAAAAATATTGATAGCCATTGGCGTGGCTGTTTCGGAAATTGGACTGTTTGGCGACAGTCCTTTTTACATTCCTAACATACTGTTATTATACACTAATCCAAAAATGCTCGCAACATTTTGGACATCGAACCCACCCTCCCTCCTCCGCCTATAATCAGGCTTTCGCTTCGATAGATCTTACAACTTTTAGTTGCTCCACTTCCTTTTCTAAAAGTTCCATTTTAGCTAATTCTCGCTCCCGTTTACGTTCAATATCCCGATATCTACGAGACGAAACATAATTTTTGATATACAGAGTATTATTAGCTAGATAGTCATCCCATGTCTCATTATGCTCTAAGCAATATTCCACCAAATCAGCAAACTCCAGAACATCATTATCAATAATGAAATGCATAATCTCTTTACGAGTTTCCCGATCCTCTCCAATTGTAGATTTAAAATAAGGTTCAATATCATACTGACCTATAATCTTAATATCAGATCGGTTATACTGATACTTTTCTGGGTTATCAATATGCGTAAAATATCGCACTAACCCTTTAGGATTTGAGCATTTTTGAGGTCTGGCAATACCTTTAAGTTTCCTACCCCATTCGGCAAGCATACTCATTCTAATCCAAGACGACCCCGCACTAACCAAAATATGGTAATGCGGTTTTTTCTTCGTTCCATCAGGATTTACATCTTTATCGTGGTAAGGGGAAATGACCATGTCATACATATCTTGTTGCATAATCTCAAGCCAATCCTCAGGCATATCATCAGGATACACAACCAGAGTATAATTCTTCGCCCTATCAGTATTCGGATAGGTCTCATAAGCCCAAGCTGGCTCTAGGTTTTCCTCTACACCTATCAATTCTTCAACCATTCAATTTCTCCATTTTCCGTTCTCAGTTCTCAGTTCTCCCTTGGGGGTGTCGTAGTCCCCCAAG
>NZ_JASHBX010000039.1:0-2461 GCF_047464415.1 Streptococcus infantis
CACGTTCCTTCCTGTCACTGTACAAGGAGGATAACAGACAGCTTCAAAAAGAGATTGAGGACTCTATTGAAGAGAAGTCAACACGGATTACAAACAATAGCAAACTAACCAATAATCGGAAAGAACTAGATGAGATTGATAATCTTAATAAACTAAGCCGTGAAATTGATAAGCGGAATATAGCTATGTATGGGATGTATATTCGTGTCTTTGTGTTTGCATCAATCAAAGAAGAGTTATTCAAGAAGGTTGAAGAAGTCAAAGACAAAACGTCGAAATTCAAATCCACTATTCTGTCTGGAGAATTAGATTTTGAATACCATGCTCCATTTATTCCAGCCGAATATCAGATTGATTTGCCCAATCATCGAAGAGGGATACCGACTCCAGCTCACTCAATAGCTGGTGGATATTTCTTTAATCATACGAAGCTAGAAGATGAGAAAGGCTTCTATCTTGGATGGACTCCAACTAACGGAGCGGTAAATTTCAATTTTCTAGAACGTGACGAGAAAAGAACACGATCCTTTATGATCCTATCTGGAAATCCAAAGATGGGACAACGATCTTTTCTTATGAAACACACAGACGGTCTCTATGCGAAGGGGCATTATATTCGTAACTTTGATGCTACTGGCCAGTTTCTTGATCAGACACGAAAACAACATGGATTGATTCTTGATTTATCAGGTGAGGCTAACCGTATCAATATCTTCCAGGTATTTCCAACAGTGACCAATGAAGCAGGAACTGAAATCGATAAGAAGAAATCCTACAACCTTCATATCGAGAAACTGAAGAGTATCTATAAACTCCTGAATAATGAAGTGACAGGAGACGATTTAATCACATTTGGAACTCTCCTGAATGAGTTTTATATTGAGGGAAATATGTGGGCTCGAAATCCTTCATTGAATCCAGAAAAACTGAAAGCGACGGATATTGTGAAGGAAGAGTATCCTATTCTGTCTGATTTTATTTTGTTTGTTGATGCCTACAAACGTCGACTGGAACAAACTAGTACGGATAAAGCCGAACACAAGGCTGTTAAGCGTATTTACAACACGTTTAACGAACTATTGACAACAAACGCAGAAATTTTCGAGGGGACAACCAAATTTCAAGATATTTCTTCAGAGCAAGTTGTGACATTTGACTTCTCAGGTTTGAAGAACGCCCCTCATTTGTTAAATGTTCAAATATTCTCTGTTCTTTCACTTGTCTCGGCTGATATTGTCAATAACGGAAAACGCTGTAAGCAATCACTGAAGAGACGTCCTGACTTAACGGAGATGGATATGCAGCACTATATTGTCAATATTAGTGGGGCACAGACACTCATTGACCCTAAGCATGAAAGTAGTGTCAACCTTCTGGCTGATATGATTGATACAATGGGCGAAAACTTTGCTGGTGTTGTATTGTCTGTTAATTCACTGCGAGGGATTCTGTTTGAGACGGGGATTGGCACTCATAAGGATCCGTACGTAACGGCAGTCCAGAGGATTTTTGGTCTGATGCAATATAGAGTTTTTGCTCAGACGGACGAAACCAGTGTTCCTCTACTAGCTAACGCCTTATCTGGATCAATGAACCAGTCTGAACTAGAGACTTTGCCTCGTCTGAAGAAAGGACAGTTATTCATGAATATTGCAGGGGTAGGAAATCTGGTCTTTAACCAACAGCTGTTAGCCCCTGAAGTTGAGCGCTATGGCGGTATTGAGTAAGAAAGGAAGGTAAACCAGAATGGCCAAAAATAAACTAGGAATGATTGCAAGGACTAAGCAGAGATTTGATCAATATGTGTTGATTCGTAAATATCGCATGCAACAAGAAAGAGATTATTTCGCTTCAGAAGGAGAATCAGATCCAAAACGCCTGGAAGCACAAAAGGAACGAGATAAGGAGTTTTTGAACGGTCTCAAGAAGATTGGAATAGGATTTATTGTATTTTTAGTTTTTTATGGAATTTTGCGAACAATATTAGGATTGTGGTAAATAAGCGAGGTGTCCATGAAAAAAATATTCAAACTGAAGATTCTCATTCCTTTTGTGGCTCTTCTATTAATTATCAATGTTGGGATAACCATGTTAGTTGGGATAATGGGAGCTGTAACCAATAATGGAAGAAATGATTGTGGTGCTGTAGAAACAACATCTTCAACTGGTGACTCCACAGTTTCTTCAGCTGATGGTTCCATTGATGACTTTGTAAAAAAGCATAAGGAAGCCTACATCCTGTCTTGGAAGGCAGGAGGTTTCCTACCTTCAGCCTCTATCACTCAAACAATGATAGAGAATGGCTTCAATTTTACGAATCCTAATGGTACTTCTTTCTGGAAAGCTCACAATATGGGAGGTGTTAAAACCTCTAGTAAAAGTAATTTTCCAGTTACTCTTGCGACGTATGGTGAAGATAGTGTTGATTTAAGTGGGACAAAGCCTGGAGCGAATGTCGGAG
>NZ_JASHBX010000040.1:0-2265 GCF_047464415.1 Streptococcus infantis
GTATTTTTTAAGAAGCTATCAAAGGTTATTAGCAGGAAAGAGTAGTCTAAGGCAAGCAATAAAAAGAGGTTGGAAAAATCGTAAAGGAATTGATTGGAAACAAGTATGGTTCAAATCAGTTAGAGGGTTGCTCAATGGGATGAAGTCATTCTTACCTAAAATCTTTGCGCTTGTCTCTCTCATTCTTTGGAATGTTTTCTTCAGGATATTCTATACCCTCCCTTTTGTTAAACGAGAACGGAAACGTTTTGATAAAGAAATGAAGCCCATTCTTTATTTTAAGAGTTACCGCAGCTTCGTTTATATGGGATTAGGTTTTAGCTTTATTGCTTTTATCTTAACCAATTACCTGGTTACTGTTTTGAGAGCCACAATCCGCTTTCTCTACTTTAGTATTTGGTCGTTTAAAGATGCTAGTAAGGCCGTAAACTTTGACTTAAACAGCCTCTTATTTCAAAGTTTATTGAATGCTAAGGTCTTCTTGATAGCACCGATTTTAGCATTTCCAATCTTTCTATTGGGCTTAGTTATCGCCTGGAAATCTGCCTGGATAAACTTCGAGCAGTTTCGAGACTATAACAACAACGAAGAAGGAGATGACCGTTTTGTGACGATTGATGAAATTCGTCGTCAATACAAAAAGATCCCCAATAAAGATTTAACTTATCCAGGTGAAGGTGGAGCTCCTGTACTTCATGAACTGACTCATGATCTAGCAGGACAAACACTGAGAACTCAAATGTTATGGCAAAATAGAAAAATGAGCCGATACGTGACAAATGCGGAGCGGATTTTAGGCATGTTAGCTTTTCCTTCTGGATATTATTACATTGAAGATAAGCCGACGAATCTGTTAGGAATTGGGATGACTCGTTCAGGTAAGGGTGAAGGTCATATTACTCCAGCAATTGAAATCAACAGTCGTGCTGAATTGCAGCCATCGATGGTACTAGCAGACCCGAAAGGGGAACATTATCAAGCCTCCTACAAACTCATGAGGCAACGTGACTATGATGTCAATGTTCTTTCTTTCCAAAATATGGATTGGTCTATGTCTTTCAATCCGCTAGCTCTAGCTATCGCTGCTGCAAAGAAGGGCTACTATGAGAAAACTCAAACCTATGTCAATGCAGTCGCAGAATCCATTTATCCGAAACAAAAAGGTGGAGAGAAGGGGAATGCTGAATATTTCCGTAAGTCTTCTATATCCCTGTTTAATGCTCTTACAATGGCTTTGATGGATCGAGCTAATGAAACCGTTCAAAATGGTGAAGACGATGCCTGGGATACCATTACGATCCCTAACGTTGCAAAATTCTTGGCGACAATGGGTTCTGAAGAAGTCTTTGTAGATGGTGCTGGAGAAATCGTCGAGAATCCAAGCAGAGAACAACAAGTGTCGAAAAAGTCAAAAATCACAGTCTATTTTGATAATTTGAGACAAGTCAATCAACAACAATTCTCGAAATTTAGACAAATGGCTGATATCGAATTTCGTGCTTCAGACTTTGGTGGTGATGAGACTAAAGGTAATGTCTACTCTAGCATGATGACAGGAATCAATCTGTTCTTGCAAGACAACGTGGCCAAACTGACTTCTAAAAACTCTATTGATTTAGAGTCTGTTGGCTTCCCACGTCGATTATCTGTCAAGCTGAGATCAAGCACCAACAGTCAGCTTAAAAACGAATTTAAGCACAAAACTGCTAAAGTAACGATTACAGGATTGAAGAAGTGGGGTAAAGTCGAAAAGAAAGTCGATTATATAAAGCAAGCGACAGCTTTAGTCGATGGGGAAGGGTATCTGACCTATGCCATTGAGCCTAAACTTCCAGATCAGTTTACGGTAACGATTGATTTCAATCATAAGAATAATGGCAATTCCCCTGTTCGAGATCAAATCTTTCAATTTTCAGCTGAAAAAGTCTATCGAAGAAACGGAGATAGTCTAGAACTAGATGAGTATAGCAAGAAGCCGATTTTAGATCATATCGATATAACCGTCCTTAAGAATAAAGAAGATACCAAAAATCTTCTTCAGGAGTCGGATATTGAACTGGTCTATTCAGATAAACCGAAAGTCATTTACCTGGTAACACCACCAAACCGAACAGAGTATAATGGGATTGTTTCGTTATTCTTAGATCAGCTATTCAATGCTAACTATGAGCTTGCTCTCTCAAGTGGTCGTAAATGTATTAATCGGATTCTCCATATCTTAGATGAGTTTACAAATATCCCTGCGATTCCTCACATGGATACAAA
>NZ_JASHBX010000041.1:0-1961 GCF_047464415.1 Streptococcus infantis
GTACAAAGACTATTTTGAATACGAGGCTATCACTCTCTTTGGCTGATTTTCCCAAACCATTCTTCTATAATCTTTGAGTCCACATTGCAGTCCTACAACCCCGAAGAGTAAACTCTTCGGTTTGCCCTCCTGCCGTTTCGCTCGCCGCTACTAAGGCAATCGCTTTTGCTTTCTCTTCCTGCAGCTACTTAGATGTTTCAGTTCACTGCGTCTTCCTCCTCATATCCTTAACAGATATGGGTAACAGGTAGTACCTGTTGGGTTCCCCCATTCGGAAATCCCTGGATCATCGCTTACTTACAGCTACCCAAGGCATATCGTCGTTTGTCACGTCCTTCTTCGGCTCCTAGTGCCAAGGCATCCACCGTGCGCCCTTATTAACTTAACCTTATTTTTGACCTTTCAGTCATAAACTCTTTTAATACTACAGCGTTTCGGTTTATTTTCTTGTTACTATTTGATATAGATATTCAATTTTCAATGTGCATTACTTGGTGATCTCTCACCAATGGAGCCTAGCGGGATCGAACCGCTGACCTCCTGCGTGCAAAGCAGGCGCTCTCCCAGCTGAGCTAAGGCCCCACAAGACCTCTCAAGACTAAACAAGACCAATGTGCTTTCCTTATCCTTAGAAAGGAGGTGATCCAGCCGCACCTTCCGATACGGCTACCTTGTTACGACTTCACCCCAATCATCTATCCCACCTTAGGCGGCTGGCTCCAAATGGTTACCTCACCGACTTCGGGTGTTACAAACTCTCGTGGTGTGACGGGCGGTGTGTACAAGGCCCGGGAACGTATTCACCGCGGCGTGCTGATCCGCGATTACTAGCGATTCCGACTTCATGTAGGCGAGTTGCAGCCTACAATCCGAACTGAGACTGGCTTTAAGAGATTAGCTTGCCGTCACCGACTTGCGACTCGTTGTACCAGCCATTGTAGCACGTGTGTAGCCCAGGTCATAAGGGGCATGATGATTTGACGTCATCCCCACCTTCCTCCGGTTTATTACCGGCAGTCTCGCTAGAGTGCCCAACTGAATGATGGCAACTAACAATAGGGGTTGCGCTCGTTGCGGGACTTAACCCAACATCTCACGACACGAGCTGACGACAACCATGCACCACCTGTCACCTCTGTCCCGAAGGAAATCTCTATCTCTAGAGAGGTCAGAGGGATGTCAAGACCTGGTAAGGTTCTTCGCGTTGCTTCGAATTAAACCACATGCTCCACCGCTTGTGCGGGCCCCCGTCAATTCCTTTGAGTTTCAACCTTGCGGTCGTACTCCCCAGGCGGAGTGCTTAATGCGTTAGCTGCGGCACTAAACCCCGGAAAGGGTCTAACACCTAGCACTCATCGTTTACGGCGTGGACTACCAGGGTATCTAATCCTGTTTGCTCCCCACGCTTTCGAGCCTCAGCGTCAGTTACAAGCCAGAGAGCCGCTTTCGCCACCGGTGTTCCTCCATATATCTACGCATTTCACCGCTACACATGGAATTCCACTCTCCCCTCTTGCACTCAAGTTAAACAGTTTCCAAAGCGTACTATGGTTAAGCCACAGCCTTTAACTTCAGACTTATCTAACCGCCTGCGCTCGCTTTACGCCCAATAAATCCGGACAACGCTCGGGACCTACGTATTACCGCGGCTGCTGGCACGTAGTTAGCCGTCCCTTTCTGGTAAGATACCGTCACAGTGTGAACTTTCCACTCTCACACTCGTTCTTCTCTTACAACAGAGCTTTACGATCCGAAAACCTTCTTCACTCACGCGGCGTTGCTCGGTCAGACTTCCGTCCATTGCCGAAGATTCCCTACTGCTGCCTCCCGTAGGAGTCTGGGCCGTGTCTCAGTCCCAGTGTGGCCGATCACCCTCTCAGGTCGGCTATGTATCGTCGCCTTGGTGAGCCGTTACCTCACCAACTAGCTAATACAACGCAGGTCCATCTGGTAGTGATGCA
>NZ_JASHBX010000042.1:0-1511 GCF_047464415.1 Streptococcus infantis
ATGGTACGACAAATCCAAAACTGTTAAAGGATATGCAGGAAACCGACAAAATAGCAGGGATTAAAGGCTTGTTCCTCCATAAGTTGGATTCCAATAATACTGGAGTTGAAAGCATTACAGAACACCGTCTCATCAATCAATTGAGTGCTTTTGAATCAGTTTATATGCGCTACAAAGTCAACTGGATAGGGATGTTCCTCCAGTACATTATCCTTGTTGTTCTTTTGGTCAGCATGATCATTAAGCTCGTCAAATCAATTTTTGATATTGTGATTGAAGCAATGATTTCTCCAATCCTTGGATACAGTTCTCTATCAAACTCAAAGAAATACAAAGAGTTGTTAAGAACGATTGGCGGTGCCTTAGCAGGAATCTTCTTTGAAGTTATCATTATGCGTGTAACACTTGAGATTTTCAGAGATTTACCAATCCTTTCTGTTTCAGCAGTATCTAAGCTTTCTGGCGGATTCTTTGATGGACTCAATATGTGGGAACAGTGTCTTGCAGCTGCCTTTGTTTACGTTGGAGTATTCTTTGCAGCAATGCAAGGAGTGGCCATGATCGAGCGCTGGCTTGGAGTTTCAACAGGTCATAGTGAAACAGCTCAACAATTGCTCGGAGCTATGATGATGGGCAATGCCTTTGCGGCTGGAGCAGGCGGTCTCTTTAATGGTAGTATGGCACTTGGCCAATTTGGTATGGATATGGCACAAAAAGCTCCAGATGCCCTGTCTAAAGGAAGTCAGATCCTAGGAAATAGCCTAGCCAGAACTGGAGGTGGCATTCAAGGTGCTTTGAACTCTGTAAAAGACCAAGGCTTGATGAATGCGGCCAAAGGTGGCGTAAGTAATATGGTTGATTTGGCAGAATGGAAAGCATTTGAAGCCATGCAAAATGGGCAAGGGGCAGTTGGCAAAGTTTTAGATAAGCTGGATGATAAGGCTGCCTCTGCTCAAAATGCGACCTATAACGCTCTGAAAAATGATGCGGTTCCTGGAATTGCTCAGCCTGGTCCAATTGATATTCCTGAGCCTCCAATTGATTCAGGAACAACGGATGCACCTATTGTCGATCCAACTTCTTCAGCTGAAGGCATGGAGTCCCCAATCCAAGATTCAAATCCACCTGCAGATGCGCCAGTTTCAGAATCGACACCACCAGCACAGCCTGATTCTTCTCAACAAAAATTTCAACAGAGTATGAATCAAATGAACTACATGAACCAACAAATGCAACAAGCAGGTCAGCGTATGCAGGGAGGACGTCATATCACTGGCGCTGAGAGTGACGACGAAGAAGAATAGGCGGAACTATGGATCTAACAGGGAAGAACATTGTTATCACAGGAAGCCTACGTCCTCTAACTCGAGAAGAAGCCATACGATTTTTAGAAAGTAAAGGAGCTGTCGTTCAAAATTATATATCTTCTAGGACAGATATATTGGTTTTAGGACACAAGCAGTTGAATCTTTTTGATCCAGATAAAAGGTCTAAAAAGCATGATGCAGCGC
>NZ_JASHBX010000043.1:0-1482 GCF_047464415.1 Streptococcus infantis
CGCTAAGCACTCCTCTTAACCTTCCAGCACCGGGCAGGCGTCACCCCCTATACATCATCTTACGATTTAGCAGAGAGCTGTGTTTTTGATAAACAGTTGCTTGGGCCTATTCACTGCGGCTGACTTAAAGTCAGCACCCCTTCTCCCGAAGTTACGGGGTCATTTTGCCGAGTTCCTTAACGAGAGTTCTCTCGCTCACCTGAGGCTACTCGCCTCGACTACCTGTGTCGGTTTGCGGTACGGGTAGAGTATGTTTAAACGCTAGAAGCTTTTCTTGGCAGTGTGACGTCACTAACTTCGCTACTAAACTTCGCTCCCCATCACAGCTCAATGTTATAGAACTAAGCATTTAACTCAATTCACACCTCACTGCTTAGACAGACTCTTCCAATCGTCTGCTTTAGTTAGCCTACTGCGTCCCTCCATCACTACATACTCTAGTACAGGAATATCAACCTGTTGTCCATCGGATACACCTTTCGGTCTCTCCTTAGGTCCCGACTAACCCAGGGCGGACGAGCCTTCCCCTGGAAACCTTAGTCTTACGGTGGACAGGATTCTCACCTGTCTTTCGCTACTCATACCGGCATTCTCACTTCTATGCGTTCCAGCACTCCTCACGGTACACCTTCTTCACACATAGAACGCTCTCCTACCATACCTATAAAGGTATCCACAGCTTCGGTAAATTGTTTTAGCCCCGGTACATTTTCGGCGCAGGGTCACTCGACTAGTGAGCTATTACGCACTCTTTGAATGAATAGCTGCTTCTAAGCTAACATCCTAGTTGTCTGTGCAACCCCACATCCTTTTCCACTTAACAATTATTTTGGGACCTTAGCTGGTGGTCTGGGCTGTTTCCCTTTCGACTACGGATCTTAGCACTCGCAGTCTGACTGCCGACCATAATTCATTGGCATTCGGAGTTTATCTGAGATTGGTAATCCGGGATGGACCCCTCACCCAAACAGTGCTCTACCTCCAAGAATCTCTAATGTCGACGCTAGCCCTAAAGCTATTTCGGAGAGAACCAGCTATCTCCAAGTTCGTTTGGAATTTCTCCGCTACCCACAAGTCATCCAAGCACTTTTCAACGTGCCCTGGTTCGGTCCTCCAGTGCGTCTTACCGCACCTTCAACCTGCTCATGGGTAGGTCACATGGTTTCGGGTCTACGACATGATACTAAGGCGCCCTATTCAGACTCGGTTTCCCTACGGCTCCGTCTCTTCAACTTAACCTCGCATCATATCGTAACTCGCCGGTTCATTCTACAAAAGGCACGCTCTCACCCATTAACGGGCTCGAACTTGTTGTAGGCACACGGTTTCAGGTTCTATTTCACTCCCCTCCCGGGGTGCTTTTCACCTTTCCCTCACGGTACTGGTTCACTATCGGTCACTAGGGAGTATTTAGGGTTGGGAGATGGTCCTCCCAGATTCCGACGGGATTTCACGTGTCCCGCCGTACTCAGGATACTGCTA
>NZ_JASHBX010000044.1:0-1390 GCF_047464415.1 Streptococcus infantis
AACCAAATCAAAAGTCACGTTTTTGCCCTTAGAAACATAGTTCTTATAGTAAGCAGCGTTGTCTTTTGGAACCCACATATAGAACTCACCTTTTGGTGACAATCCTGCTTCTTTCAAGATTTCATTGACAACATCTGTTCTTCCCTTGTCAGAAAGAACGTGATACATGTCAAATAGTTGCTTCACATCTTTTCCTTCGTCGTCACTTGCCTTGGTTTTGGCATCATCAACGGTATAGGCACCGTCTTGAACATCGTCTACAATCGCAAAACGTTTCGCGATAGATTTAGGTGACGCAGTAAATTTTGAATAAGGAGCATAGTCAGTTTTCAATGTAAACTTCACATTCTTGTCAAATGTCTTAGCTCCATCAATGTTGTTTCCATGTGTATCCTCAACAGATTTTGTAGGATTTACAGATGGTTTGTAGCGCAAGTTAGCATAGCGAACATGGACAGTACGAGATTTCACTTTACCTGGTTCAGGAAGATATTCAGGATCAGGAATTGTATCCTTTTCATGCTTCTCCAATTCTGGCGGATGAACTTCTTCTACTGTTTCTACAACGTTGTTATTTCCCCAAAGTTGGAATGTGTATGTTGCTTCATACAATTCCCTATCTGTGTAAGGTGGCAAACCTTCCGCTTTTCGTTCCGCATCAGAATACTTACGATATGCTTCAAATTTTTCCTGCGAATAAGGTTTGAATTCTTTTTTACCATAGTAATAACTCAAATGTCCTTTCGAACCATAGCCAATAGATACAATAGTTCCTACAGGTGTATCATGAAAATCGTTTACATTTGAATAGATTGGGTCACCAGCTTTATACTCGTCTAAACCTGTATCGTCGTCTGATTGATACGTACCTGACGTTTTCACACCTTTCCAACCAGTTTTATTTCCAAATGCTGGAATAGGTGTTTCTTGAACCAATGAATCACTAGGTGTTTTTACAATACCTGTTGATCCATCTTCATAGGTATGACGAATGGACTGACCGTAGTCAATATCTGAATACACATCGGCACGTCCAATGTTTAATGGCTTGCCAGTTGCTTCATCAAAGAATTCATAATCAAAATCCGGATTCAAATAATTAAATGGACTAAATCCAAACGGCGAAACACCTTTGTTATCTATCGACCATTTTGACCACCAGACCCACAAACGACTATAAACTTGAGAATTACCTTCTTTTTCAAATGCTTTAGTAGGTGTTGATTTCGAAATGAATTTCACAGAAATTGTTTTCCCTGTTTGAGTCTTACCAATTTTGTGCAGGGTAAACCAATCACCTTCCTTAATATTTTTTAGAATTGTCCCACCGATTGACGTGGCATTTTGACGAGCGATTTCCTCTTTATCAATCATATCTGGACGACCAAGT
>NZ_JASHBX010000045.1:0-1385 GCF_047464415.1 Streptococcus infantis
TTTTTAGAAAGTAAAGGAGCTGTCGTTCAAAATTATATATCTTCTAGGACAGATATATTGGTTTTAGGACACAAGCAGTTGAATCTTTTTGATCCAGATAAAAGGTCTAAAAAGCATGATGCAGCGCTTAGAAGAATATCAGACGGTCAATCCATCACTTTTCTTTCTGAAGAATCATTCTTTGATTTAGTCAAGAAGTCTCAAGATTGAGGCTTCTTTTATTATACAAAAAAGTATATAACTTTTTATACAATTCTTTCCTGAAAGACAATGGCAAAAATGCTATTGTCCCTTTAAAAGATATTTTCGATTATTCATTATAATGTGAGTGTCAAAACAAATATAAAGGAGAAATTAATGTACGGTGAAAAATACGGTGTACCTAGAGATATCTATGCCAAAGTCAAGATTATAGGCCTTCTTATCCTAGATATTGCTTTTGTAGGAATTACTGGAGTAATCGCTTTGAGCGTTGGCTTAAAAATCTTTCCCAAAAGCCAGTGGATACAGATGTTCGCATTCATTTTTTTAACACCAGTTCTGAGTTTGTATCTGGTGTTACCAGCTAACGGTGGCAAAAAGAATTGGCACAGCATGTTTCTTTTCTTCAGACGAAGAAGAAAACGTTATATTAGCTTGAATTATATCAGAAGGAGAAAACCATAATGGCGATTAAACAAATTCAACCCTCAAAAAATGAGAAACGCCCTCTGGGACGTCTTCAAGAAACAAAGAAACAAACGCAGGAATATTTTGATTTACATTCTTGCGTTGAGTTGTTAGATGTAAAATCAATCATTCCGAACAGCCAGGCTTATATCCAGTTAGTTGATTATGGCTACTTGCAGCTGATGGAGATACCAGGTAAAGATTTAGGATCGATGTCTTATAACGAGGTTATGAGAACCATTGAAAATTTTGAAACCTGGTTGACTCGATTTGGATCGAATATCCAAGTGGAGACGACAACTTTACCAACAAATACAGATACGCAAATTTCTGACTTGCGCCATCATTTGGATTTAGTGCGACAAGAAATGTCTAAGTTATCAATAAATGATAGACGTTTTTTACAACTCAAGGATCGTGAAATTTGGCTTCAAAGCCAAATTAAAGTTGAAGAAAGCATCCGACAAGAAGTCTATAATACAGAGTTCATACTGTGGCTATTTGCACCTACAACAACCGAATTGGACGAATTGGTTCGTAAGGCTAAAACCTATGGAAATAATGATTTTGTTCCACAAGATATCAGCTACAGGAAGAAAATTCAGATTATAAAGCAATACAACAATATGAATGAGAAAGTGTAGGAGAGATAGCATGCCTGATTTATCAAAACGTAGACAAAGACAATTAAAGAATGAAGGATATGACCTTGCTTT
>NZ_JASHBX010000046.1:0-1379 GCF_047464415.1 Streptococcus infantis
TCTTAGATCAGCTATTCAATGCTAACTATGAGCTTGCTCTCTCAAGTGGTCGTAAATGTATTAATCGGATTCTCCATATCTTAGATGAGTTTACAAATATCCCTGCGATTCCTCACATGGATACAAAAATATCTATTGGATTGGGACAAAACATTCTCTATTACCTATGGATTCAAAATCTGGAGCAATTGGATGATAAATACGGCCAAAATGTTGCTCGAACCATTATGGACAACTGTTCATTGAAGGTTTATGTTAAAACAACATCTTCAGATACCAATAAGAAATTTAGTGCTGACCTGGGTACACGTACCATCACCAGAAGACGGCGCTCCAGCAATATCCTAGACGAAGCCAATCCAAACGTGTCAGTCGAGAATCCAAAACAAGAGTTGTTGACACCAACGCAATTGGCCAAGCTCCAGGAAGGAGAAGCGGTTATCTTACGTGGAGTCAAGGGACGGGATAATGTTGGACGTAAGGTCACAACGGATCCAATCTTCGCACATGATAAGACGAGCTTCCCTTACAAGTACATGTTCTTACAAGAGGAATTTGATACATCGATGACTCTTGCGGATATTCCAGTCGAAAGTGCGCACCGTGAGCTAGAACTCCAGGAGATCGCAGTTGATGCAGGTACAGCCTTCAACAACATCATAGACTGGAGGCAACGTTTGACCATGCCTCTCCTCAGCAACAATGGGGAAACTCCAAAATTATCAGGCCGTCACAGTAAAGGGCAAAAGGTGCAATCCCAATCATTTACTTCCACAGATGAATTATTCCAAGCAGCTGCAGCTAGTGTTATTCACGGAGACTATGATTATTATGATGATGGAGATGACTTCTTTGCGGATGAAGTTATCTAAAAAGATGTACAATAAGTTATATAAACACTTGCAAGAAAAAAAGCTGTTTGCTATAATAAAATAAACAATGGTTAGGAGATAAATGATGAAAGCAAAGTACTTTTTAAGAATTGTTTTAGTAGGGTTAGCCTTGATTTTACTAGGAGCATGTGGTCAAAAATCACCTGAAAGTCTCGCTAAAAATGTGCTAAAAGATAGCTATACAGGCTTTTCACAAGAAGATAGTTATGATAGTTCTATTTTTAGTGGTGGAGTAGGATCTACTTTAAAATTCGATAAAGAAAAGCGAACCATTTCAAATAATGACGGTAAAAGCATTAGGTACAGTGTTCTTTCAGAAGAACAAGTGAAGGCAATTCCAGCCTCTTTCAGAGGAACTATTGTTAGTTTAGAAAGTCAACTGAAAGGAAAGGATAATTTTACTATAGCTGTTGGTGATAACGCAGATAAGCCTGAAGAGGCTGGTGCTTACTATCAAGTCGTCTTGACTGAAGGTGGTAAAAAAAT
>NZ_JASHBX010000047.1:0-1315 GCF_047464415.1 Streptococcus infantis
ATGCCGTTAAGAAAGCAGTAGAAACAGCGAACCCAAGTGCAACGAAAGTTGAAGTAGGCGACAATGGTGACACAACAGTAACGTTCCCAGATGGCACAACAGCAACCCTTCCAGGCGCTAAGACTGTCTATACTTCAGAAAGAGGTGAATTACCAGATTCATTTGACTTGCCGAAATTAATTATTACTAAATGGGTTGATGAAGAAGGAAATGAATTGAAACCAGCCAATGCAAAAGCTCCAGCTGAATTAGGTGAATCTAATGAAGCATTTGAACATGGAGAAATTGATGGTTATGTATTTGTTAGAACTCTAACAGACGAGTCTGATGGTAATGTAACTCATGTCTTTAGAAAACTTCAAGATACAAAAGCTCCAGCAGCTCCAAGCGTGAACCCAGTTAAAGCAGGTGACACAGCAGTAACAGGTAAAGCAGAGCCAGGTTCAAACGTAGAAGTAACCCTTCCAGATGGAACTAAAGTCCCAGGTAAAGCAGACCAAGATGGCAACTTCAGCATTTCAGTTGATGGTTTGAAGGAAGGCGACAAAGTTTCTGTAACAGCGACAGACGCAGCAGGTAACAAGTCAGGAGCAACCGACGCAACAGTAGCGAAAGCAGCTCCAGCAGCTCCAAGCGTGAACCCAGTTAAAGCTGGCGATAAAGTAGTTACAGGTAAAGCAGAGCCAGGTTCAAACGTAGAAGTAACCCTTCCAGATGGAACTAAAGTCCCAGGTAAAGCAGACCAAGATGGCAACTTCAGCATTTCAGTTGATGGTTTGAAGGAAGGCGACAAAGTTTCTGTAACAGCGACAGACGCAGCAGGTAACAAGTCAGGAGCAACCGACGCAACAGTAGCGAAAGCAGTTCCAGCAGCTCCAAGCGTGAACCCAGTTAAAGCTAGCGATAAAGTAGTTACAGGTAAAGCAGAGCCAGGTTCAACAGTCGAAGTAACCCTTCCAGATGGAACTAAAGCATCAGCAACAGCAGACCAAGATGGAAACTTCAGTGTTCCAGTAAGTGGATTGAACGAAGGTGACACAGTATCAGTAACAGCAACAGACGCAGCTAAAAACACATCAGCACCAACTACAGCAACTGTAGCGAAAGCAGATGATAAGACAGCACCAACAGCGCCAGTTGTGAACCCAGTTAAAGCTGGTGATGAAGCAGTAACAGGTACAGCTGAAGCAGGTTCAACAGTCGAAGTAACCCTTCCAGATGGAACTAAAGCATCAGCAACAGCAGACCAAGATGGAAACTTCAGTGTTCCAGTAAGTGGATTGAACGAAGGTGACACAGTATCAGTAACAGCAAC
>NZ_JASHBX010000048.1:0-1093 GCF_047464415.1 Streptococcus infantis
CTGTCTCACCGCTTCATGAAAATCTCCTGTTTCTAAATAGATCTCAACAACATCTACCATTTACTGTACCTCAATGAGAATGTTTGATTGTTTGACCACGTGCAACATCTTCTTGAATGACATCGTTGATTCTTGCCATTAATTCATGCTGTGTAGGATCCAGTCGTGAATGAATAGATTCCAAATCTTGAACATCAAAATCATCTTTCGTAATAGCATGAAAATTGGTTAGTGTTAAATAGAGAATTTGATCAAGTTGACGATGAATTGCCTTGTTGTCATTTCCAGAATCAAAGCTACCTTCCAATTTTTTTTCCAGCTGAGTCAGTCGCTCATAAAAATTTTTTCCTTCTCCTAATTCAATAAAGAGTTTATAAAAAACTTCAATCAAAGTGACAAGCGTTGCTGAATTATTTCGATACTGTTTCTGCAAAGCAGACGATTCTTTCAAGTAAGATTTTACTTCCTTAAATTTTTCATGTGTTTCTTCGCTAAAGTATAAGCTAAGTCTTGGATTCATTTTTCCCTCCTCAATTTTTCTGAGATGATCCTGTCAAGTAATTGATTTTATATCCTGGTTGAATATTAAAGATATATACATCAAATGAAATCTCATCATCTTCAATACTCTGTGCTTCCATACGAACTCCTCTAGCAACTAATTCCACATTTCTAAATATAGGAGTTACTCGATAGCGAACATGGTGGTTCGTATTTTTTATGTAGTTAGAAATTTTATTTTCATAGTAAACCATTGATGATTGTTCATCTTCAAAATTTGCATTTAAAGCACGTGTACCTGTAAATAAATTTTTAGCATTCGCATTTTCTCCACTTAATTGAAAACCGATTAAGTGAGAACGATTATATAAATAATCTTCTTTCCCGTTGAAAATTATTTTTTTATTTTTCCATCCTGTTGGTGTGATAGACGAAATAGATTCTCTATCTTCAGTTGGCATCAAATCTTTTCCCAACATCGCTTCAGCAATTCCTACACGATTTAAAAAATCTAGATCAGAATATTTTTCCCAGCTGTCATTTTCTAAACTCAATTCGTCTTTTGTAAATTGTGATTTTTCATTGACGACAA
>NZ_JASHBX010000049.1:0-1018 GCF_047464415.1 Streptococcus infantis
ACAAGTGCAAGTACATCTGCTAGCACGTCGGCATCAACAAGTGCAAGTACATCAGCAAGCACATCTGCTTCAACAAGTGCAAGCACATCAGCAAGTACGTCAGCATCAACAAGCGCAAGTACGTCAGTAAGTACATCAGCATCAACGAGCGCAAGCACATCAGCAAGTACGTCGGCATCAACAAGTGCAAGCACGTCAGCAAGTACGTCAGCATCAACGAGCGCAAGTACTTCAGCAAGTACATCTGCATCAACAAGCGCAAGCACATCAGCAAGTACATCCGCTTCAACGAGCGCAAGCACGTCAGCAAGTACGTCAGCCTCAACAAGTGCAAGTACATCAGCAAGTACGTCAGCATCAACAAGCGCAAGCACATCAGCAAGTACATCCGCATCAACAAGTGCAAGTACGTCAGCAAGTACATCGGCCTCAACAAGTGCAAGTACATCAGCAAGCACATCGGCCTCAACAAGTGCAAGCACGTCAGCAAGTACGTCAGCATCAACAAGTGCAAGTACATCAGCAAGTACGTCAGCATCAACAAGCGCAAGTACGTCAGTAAGTACATCCGCATCAACAAGCGCAAGCACTTCAGCAAGTACGTCAGCCTCAACAAGTGCAAGTACCTCAGCAAGTACATCGGCCTCAACAAGTGCAAGCACGTCAGCATCAACAAGCGCAAGCACATCAGCAAGTACATCCGCATCAACAAGTGCAAGTACATCTGCTAGCACGTCAGCCTCAACGAGCGCAAGCACATCAGCAAGTACATCGGCTTCAACAAGCGCAAGCACATCAGCAAGTACGTCAGCAAGTACATCTGCTAGCACGTCGGCATCAACAAGTGCAAGTACGTCAGCAAGTACATCGGCTTCAACAAGCGCAAGCACTTCAGCAAGTACGTCAGCCTCAACAAGTGCAAGTACATCTGCTAGCACGTCGGCATCAACAAGTGCAAGTACATCAGCAAGCACATCTGCTTCAACAAGTGCAAGCACATCAGCAAGTACGTCAGCAT
>NZ_JASHBX010000050.1:0-1012 GCF_047464415.1 Streptococcus infantis
TTCCAGATGGAACTAAAGCATCAGCAACAGCAGACCAAGATGGAAACTTCAGTGTTCCAGTAAGTGGATTGAACGAAGGTGACACAGTATCAGTAACAGCAACAGACGCAGCTAAAAACACATCAGCTACAACTACAGCAACTGTAGCGAAAGCAGATGATAAGACAGCACCAACAGCGCCAGTTGTGAACCCAGTTAAAGCTGGTGATGAAGCAGTAACAGGTACAGCTGAAGCAGGTTCAACAGTAGAAGTAACTCTTCCAAATGGTTCTAAAGTATCAGCGAAAGCAGATAAAGACGGTAAGTTCAGTATTCCAGTAAATGGTTTGAATGCTGGGGATACAGTTTCTGTAACAGCAACAGACGAATCAGGAAATACATCAGCTACAACTACAGTAACAGTAAGTAATGTTAATGTGGGTGGTAAAGAGGCTGATAATGCTAAAGTACCAGCTCTTACTCCAGTAGTAGATCCTAACAACTTGACAGACGCAGAAAAAGCTAAAGTAGCTGAAGAAGTTAAGAAAGCTAATCCAACTGCGACAGATGTTAAGGTGAATAATGATGGATCAGTAGTTGTAACCTTTGCGGACGGATCAGTAGCAACAATTGCAGCTAATAAAGTTGTTAAAGAAGCAACTAAAGAGTCATCTGCTCAAGCACCAGCTAAGAAAGCAGGAGCGAAAGAATTGCCAAACACTGGTACTAAACAATCTAACGCTTCACTTGGACTAGCACTTCTTGCAGCAGTGACAGGAGGACTCCTTATCTCTAAAAAACGTAAGGAAGAAGAGTAAGCAATTACTCAAATAAAGCAAATCTAAGAATCTTGATTCTATGAGATTGCTAGAAAAACCGTAAGAAGAAATTCTTACGGTTTTTTGATTATGTGACTTTCAGTCCGTCTCGCTCCGTTAGGTGCGAGACAAATAAACCACCCGCTATGCGGGTGCGCGTCGAAGGTTATACCAAAAAAACTCCAAACGCGATACAATAAAGGTGTTCAAGCCAA
>NZ_JASHBX010000052.1:0-922 GCF_047464415.1 Streptococcus infantis
AAAGTCAACTGGATAGGGATGTTCCTCCAGTATATTATCCTGATTGTTCTTTTGGTTAGCATGATCATTAAGCTCGTTAAATCAATCTTTGATATTCTGATTGAAGCAATGATTTCTCCAATTCTTGGATATAGTTCTCTATCAAACTCAAAGAAATATAAGGAGCTGCTAAGAACGATTGGCGGTGCTTTAGCAGGAATCTTCTTTGAAGTCATCATTATGCGTGTAACGCTTGAGATTTTCAGAGATTTACCAATCCTTTCTGTTTCAGCTGTATCTAAGCTTTCTGGCGGATTCTTTGATGGACTCAATATGTGGGAACAGTGTCTCGCAGCTGCCTTTGTCTATGTTGGAGTATTCTTTGCAGCCATGCAAGGAGTAGCCATGATCGAGCGCTGGCTTGGAGTCTCAACAGGTCATAGTGAAACAGCTCAACAACTGCTGGGTGCTATGATGATGGGGAATGCCTTTGCGGCTGGAGCAGGCGGTCTCTTTAATGGCAGTATGGCACTTGGTCAATTTGGTATGGATATGGCTAAAAAAGCTCCAGATGCCTTGTCTAAAGGAAGTCAGATTCTAGGAAATAGCCTAGCCAGAACTGGAGGAGGTATTCAAGGTGCTTTGAACTCTGTAAAAGACCAGGGCTTGATGAATGCGGCCAAAGGTGGTGTAAGCAATATGGTTGATTTGGCAGAATGGAAAGCTTTTGAAGCCATGCAAAATACGAAAGGGGCAGTTGGTAGCGCTTTAGATAAGCTGGATGATAAGGCTGTCTCTGCTCAAAATGCGACCTACAACGCTCTGAAAAATAATGCTGTTCCTGGAATTGATCAGCCTGGACCAATTGACATTCCTGAGCCTCCAGTTGATCCAGGAACAACCGAAGCACCTATTGTCGATCCAACTTCTTCAGCTGAAGGAG
>NZ_JASHBX010000053.1:0-884 GCF_047464415.1 Streptococcus infantis
CAGGATCAGGAATTGTATCCTTTTCATGCTTCTCCAATTCTGGCGGATGAACTTCTTCTACTGTTTCTACAACGTTGTTATTTCCCCAAAGTTGGAATGTGTATGTTGCTTCATACAATTCCCTATCCGAGTAAGGAGGTAGTCCTTCCGCTTTTCGTTCCGCATCAGAATACTTACGATATGCTTCAAATTTTTCCTGCGAATAAGGTTTGAATTCTTTTTTACCATGGTAATAACTCAAATGTCCTTTCGAACCATAGCCAATAGATACAATAGTTCCTACAGGTGTATCATGAAAATCGTTTACATTTGAATAGATTGGATCACCAGCTTTATACTCGTCTAAACCTGTATCGTCGTCTGATTGATACGTACCTGATGTTTTCACACCTTTCCAACCAGTTTTATTTCCAAATGCTGGAATAGGTGTTTCTTGAACCAATGAATCACTAGGTGTTTTTACAATACCTGTCGATCCATCTTCATAAGTATGACGAACAGATTGACCGTAGTCAATATCTGAATATACATCGGCACGTCCAATGTTTAATGGTTTACCAGTTGCCTCGTCAAAAAGCTCATAATCGAAATCAGGATTCAAGTAATTAAATGGGCTGAATCCAAATGGTGAAACACCTTTATCTTTCAACCACCAAACCCACAAACGACTATAAACTTGAGAATTACCTTCTTTTTCAAATGCTTTAGTAGGTGTTGATGTCGAAGTGAATTTTACAGAAACTGTTTTTCCTGATTTAGTCTTACCAATTTTGTGCAGGGTAAACCAATCACCTTCCTTAATATTTTTTAGAATTGTCCCACCGATTGACGTGGCATTTTGACGAGCGATTTCCTCTTTATCAATCATATCTGGACGACCAAGT
>NZ_JASHBX010000054.1:0-759 GCF_047464415.1 Streptococcus infantis
ACGTACTTGCACTTGTTGATGCCGACGTGCTTGCTGAAGTACTTGCACTTGTTGATGCCGATGTACTTGCTGACGTGCTTGCGCTCGTTGATGCCGATGTGCTTGCTGAAGTACTTGCACTTGTTGATGCGGATGTACTTGCTGATGTGCT
This sequence comes from Streptococcus infantis, assembly GCF_047464415.1. GTDB lineage: Bacteria > Bacillota > Bacilli > Lactobacillales > Streptococcaceae > Streptococcus > Streptococcus infantis_AE. Next base: position 152 of record NZ_JASHBX010000054.1, read on the forward strand.
TGCACTTGTTGATGCGGACGTACTTGCTGACGTGCTTGCTGAGGTGCTTGCACTTGTTGATGCCGATGTACTTGCTGACGTGCTTGCGCTCGTTGATGCCGATGTGCTTGCTGAAGTACTTGCACTTGTTGATGCAGACGTACTTGCTGACGTGCTTGCACTTGTTGAAGCGGACGTACTTGCTGACGTACTTGCACTTGTTGATGCCGATGTACTTGCTGACGTACTTGCTGAGGTGCTTGCACTTGTTGAAGCGGATGTACTTGCTGACGTACTTGCACTCGTTGATGCCGACGTGCTAGCCGATGTACTTGCGCTCGTTGATGCCGACGTGCTTGCTGAAGTACTTGCACTTGTTGAAGCGGACGTACTTGCTGACGTGCTTGCGCTCGTTGATGCCGACGTACTTGCTGATGTGCTTGCTGACGTACTTGCACTTGTTGATGCGGATGTACTTGCCGATGTGCTTGCACTTGTTGAGGCTGACGTACTTGCCGATGTGCTTGCACTTGTTGATGCTGACGTACTTGCTGAGGTGCTTGCACTTGTTGATGCGGATGTACTTGCTGAGGTGCTTGCACTTGTTGATGCTGACGTACTTGCACTTG
>NZ_JASHBX010000055.1:0-758 GCF_047464415.1 Streptococcus infantis
AATCATAACCACCCGTCAAACGGGTGGTTTGTACCAGGGCTATAAGCCCAAATTACCAGCCAGCGCCTAAAGACGCTGGCTTTCACGTTGTTCAAGCCTTATTGCTCTTGACTCGTCACTTGCCTCTTAAAGAGACATTGGTACTACTTACCACTATCCCTAAAGGGATCCTCATATTCTTTCACACTTAATTTATCTAGTGCTATATCATGTTTTTCCTGTTCTTGGATATATTTCTTAATTGTGGCTTCATTGAGTCCAACCGTACTCACATAATAACCTTCTGCCCAAAAATGCCGATTCCCAAACTTGTACTTGAGATTGGCGTGTTTGTCAAACATCATGAGTGCACTTTTGCCTTTTAAATAACCCATGAAACTTGAAACACTTATCCTTGGTGGAATACTTACTAACATATGTACATGATCAGGCATTAAGTGTCCTTCGATAATCTCAACACCTTTATAACTACATAATCGGTGGAATATTTCTCCCAAACTACTTCGATATTGATTATAAATGATTTTTCGTCTATACTTAGGGGTGAACACAATGTGATATTTACACATCCACTTTGTGTGTGATAAACTATGTGCCTTTTGTGCCATATTTTTCTCCTTTCGCTTTACAATTGGCTTGAACACCTTTATTGTATCGCGTTTGGAGTTTTTTTGGTATAACCTTCGACGCGCACCCGCATAGCGGGTGGTTTATTTGTCTCGCACCTAACGGAGCGAGACGGACTGAAAGTCACATAA
>NZ_JASHBX010000056.1:0-758 GCF_047464415.1 Streptococcus infantis
TGGGGCAACTATTTAGAACCGACTCCTGCATTTATGGCATTTCTCACTTATTTACCAGGAGGGATTGCCAAGGCTCTTTATCAAATCACTTCCAGCCTAGAACATGTTTTTAATAATATGTTCAAGCTCTTTGGTCTCTTCGGTTATCTGGGAGACCAGAAGACGATTATAGGCCAGTTCTTTTACTGGTTTCAGTTATTGGGGACGTCCTTGTTTACCCTGATTTTGGTTGTGTCGGCTGTTGCAGGAGTTTTTACAAAACCAGTCAAATACAAAGGGGTCATTACGAATTTCCTTTTGGTGACTGCTGTAACTGCCGTATTGCCACTAGCTTTGACCACTATCTCAACCGCAGTAGCGCAGGATGCCATGTCTATCCAGACGGTCACCAGTGAAGCGCCATCTGGTAGTCAACCAACTTCCTCCTTGGCTCTTCAGCCCATGAAAAATAATGTGGTAGACTTAAAAGTTTTGATCTACAAGGATTTTTCTACAGAGTTGTTTCCAATGGATGATTATGGCTATATCAAGCCCGTTCAGGAGGGGTCAACTCCTGTCAATAATATCACGGATGACCCTGCACAGCGGGACACGACTGATTTTGCGACCAAGATTGATTTTGGGGCAAACTATGGTACGACAAATCCAAAACTGTTAAAGGATATGCAGGAAACCGACAAAATAGCAGGGATTAAAGGCTTGTTCCTCCATAAGTTGGATTCCAATAATACTGGAGTTGAAAGCATTACAGAACACCG
>NZ_JASHBX010000057.1:0-747 GCF_047464415.1 Streptococcus infantis
TCATATTTCACGTTGGTTAGAGTATGAAGGTGAGGTAGAAATTGATGGCTAAAAATTTTTTAATTAGAAATGTTCCTGATGATATGTTTGAGCAACTTCAGGCCATTTCAAAAAAATATAACTATCCAAGCTTTAACGAGTTTATGTTATCGCAAATTCAAAATATCGTAATGAATGACGGATTGAATTTGTACAATAATCAATTTGCAGAAACATTATCTGATATCAAACAACAACAAAGTCAGATTTTAGAATTGATGTTGAAGAATGACATTTCTCTTTCGGCTTTAAATGTTAAACAAGATATTGTAAACGAACTAACCACAAATTGGTTACATTTTATGGATGATGTATCAGCACTTGAAGCTGAACGACGGTCAGGTGGTGTTTGAAAATGAAGAAGAATAAATCACTGTTCATCATTCTCATTTTTCTTGCGATCTTTATCGTACAACCTAACAATTTTAATGCTATCAAATCTGGCTTGACACAAAATGATATCCCAAATCAATTGAACATAGCCGATTCAGCTGAAGAAAAAAATTCCAACTCAAATTTGAATCCTACTCTGAAAAATGATGACTTGAAATCGAAGGAGTATGATGGAAAAAATCAAGTGATTGTCGTCAATGAAAAATCACAATTTACAAAAGACGAATTGAGTTTAGAAAATGACAGCTGGGAAAAATATTCTGATCTAGATTTTTTAAATCGTGTAGGAATTGCTGAAGCGATGTTGGGAAAAGA
>NZ_JASHBX010000058.1:0-739 GCF_047464415.1 Streptococcus infantis
CTGATATTGCACATCAGCTATCCATTTCAACTTCAACTGTCATTCGTAAGCTCAATGACTTTCACTTTAAGCATGATTTTTCTCGTCTTCCAGAGATTATGTCTTGGGACGAGTATGCCTTTACCAAAGGAAAGATGAGTTTTATCGCACAAGATTTTGACAAGCTCAATATCATTACTGTTCTTGAGGGAAGAACACAAGCTATCATCCGCAATCACTTTCTGCGCTACGATAGAGCGGTCCGATGTCGAGTGAAAATCATTACTATGGATATGTTTAGTCCTTACTATAACTTGGCTAAACAGCTTTTTCCTAATGCAAAAATTGTACTTGATCGTTTCCACATTGTTCAGCACTTAAGCCGAGCTATAAGTCGGGTTCGTGTCCAAATCATGAATCAATTTGAGCGAAAATCTCATGAATACAAGGCTATCAAGCGCTATTGGAAACTCATCCAACAAGATAGCCGTAAACTGAGTGATAAACGTTTTTATCGCCCTACTTTTCGCATGCACTTAACGAATAAAGAGATTCTAGACAAGCTTTTGAGCTATTCAGAAGACTTGAAACACCACTATAATCTCTATCAACTCTTGCTTTTTCACTTCCAGAATAAAGAAGCTGACAAATTTTTCGGACTTATTGAGGACAATCTGAAGCAGGTTCATCCTCTTTTTCAGACTGTCTTTAAGACATTTCTCAAGGACAAAGAGAAAATTGTCAACGCCCTTCAATTGCC
>NZ_JASHBX010000059.1:0-723 GCF_047464415.1 Streptococcus infantis
TTAAAAAAAGGTGTTGACAAAGTAAGAAAAGTCGGTATAATAGTAAGAGTTGAAAATAACAACTCCGGTCCGTTGGTCAAGGGGTTAAGACACCGCCTTTTCACGGCGGTAACACGGGTTCGAATCCCGTACGGACTATAGTATGAAGCAGATAAAACACTAGATGAAAAAAATTAAAAAAAGTTTCAAAAAAGTGTTGACAAGCGAAAGCGGCTGTGATATACTAATATAGTTGTCACTTGAGAGAAGTGAGTGACAAAGACCTTTGAAAACTGAACAAGACGAACCAATGTGCAGGGCACTACAACTAAGGTTGTAGTACTGAACAATGAAAAAACAATAAATCTGTCAGTGACAGAAATGAGTGAGAACTCAAACTTTTAATGAGAGTTTGATCCTGGCTCAGGACGAACGCTGGCGGCGTGCCTAATACATGCAAGTAGAACGCTGAAGGAGGAGCTTGCTTCTCCGGATGAGTTGCGAACGGGTGAGTAACGCGTAGGTAACCTGCCTGGTAGCGGGGGATAACTATTGGAAACGATAGCTAATACCGCATAACAGTAGATATTGCATGATATCTGCTTGAAAGGTGCAATTGCATCACTACCAGATGGACCTGCGTTGTATTAGCTAGTTGGTGAGGTAACGGCTCACCAAGGCGACGATACATAGCCGACCTGAGAGGGTGATCGGCCACACTGGGACTGAGACACGGCCCAGACT
>NZ_JASHBX010000060.1:0-684 GCF_047464415.1 Streptococcus infantis
TCGTCGGGCTCATAACCCGAAGGTCGTAGGTTCAAATCCTGCTCCCGCAATAAGGCTCGGTAGCTCAGTTGGTAGAGCAATGGATTGAAGCTCCATGTGTCGGCGGTTCGATTCCGTCTCGCGCCATATTTGTTTTTATGCGGGTGTAGTTTAGTGGTAAAACTACAGCCTTCCAAGCTGTTGTCGCGAGTTCGATTCTCGTCACCCGCTTTGAACATTTAGTTCATTTACCAAGTTATTTAACTTGGGCGCGTAGCTCAGGTGGTTAGAGCGCACGCCTGATAAGCGTGAGGTCGGTGGTTCGAGTCCACTCGTGCCCATTAATAGGAGAATTACTCAAGAGGCTGAAGAGGACGGTTTGCTAAATCGTTAGGTCGGGTAACTGGCGCAAGGGTTCGAATCCCTTATTCTCCGTAATTAGAGCTTGTTAGCTCTTTTTTTGTGCCTTTAATTATCAAATTTTTTGGGCTCTTTGTCAACTGTAGTGGGTTGAATAAAAGCGGCTCTTTGTCAACTGTAGTGGGTTGAATAAAAGCTAACATCTGGAGAGGACAATCGTTGTCCTCTCCATTTTTATATTCAGAGCGATGAAAATTCGTTTCTTAAAGTTGTTAAAGTTCCTAAAACCAAAAGCATTTCGTTTGATGAGTTTAATGAGATTATTAGTCGCTTCCAATTTAGCGT
>NZ_JASHBX010000061.1:0-647 GCF_047464415.1 Streptococcus infantis
GAGTACGCTAGCACGTGCCAGCCGAGAGGCTTTAGGCCGACGGGTGGACACGTCAGCAGGACGTCAGCGAAGGTTACTTGCTGTCAAGTGGACCGTGGAATAAGTCAGCGAAAATCTGGAAAGAAAAAAGGAAAAAAACTATGTTTAAATTTGTGTTGGATAGAATCCGAGAACGTAGAGAAGCTAAACTTAAAAATTATTTGGCTGAATGGTCTAAAAAAGAACCGGAATTGTTCACGGAGTGGCAAGATAAGAAAAGGGAAGCAGATCGCGAATTTGCTCAAGGTATGCAGTATGCCATGGGTGATTTCGGAGGTTCAGATGTCCATTTTAGGCAGGCGGAAAAGCTGAAGGAAGAGGCACTGAAGGCGGAAAGGGAGCTGATTAATAAAGGGTTTGACTCTTTATCAGCGATATCGCCAACAGTTGCCACAAGAACTTTAGCTGTTCCATCGTGAGAAACAGTTACTGTTACATTCGCTTTCATGGTGTCGTATGTAACGGTTGCGTCTGTTCCAGCTACTTCTTCTACTGTGTAGTTGTGTACGCCTTCTTGTTCTTTCTTGAATTCGATAGCTGAGAACTTAACGTTACCTGCCGCATCGTTCTTCACAGTTTCAACAACTTTACCTGTTGAATCTTTAAGC
>NZ_JASHBX010000062.1:0-643 GCF_047464415.1 Streptococcus infantis
CTTAAAGCTTCTGTAACGGATATGGATAAAGAACCAGTTGATTCAGCTTACGATACAGTAGTAGACAACCGTCCAAAAGAAATCGAAAAAGATGGTAAGACTTATGTATTGGTACCAGCCGGTAACTACCCAGTAGGTGAAGTAGATGATCAAGGTCATCTTACATCATCAGATGACACAACAGGTAAAGTAGCTGAACAAGATAAGAACGTTACTTATATCTACAAGCTTAAAGAAGAGCCAGTTCAACCAAAAGGTAGTGTCTATGTACACTATAAAGATACAGAAGGCAATGAGCTTAAAGCTTCTGTAACGGATATGGATAAAGAACCAGTTGATTCAGCTTACGATACAGTAGTAGACAACCGTCCAAAAGAAATCGAAAAAGATGGTAAGACTTATGTATTGGTTCCAGCAGGAACTTACACAGTAGGTGAAGTAGATGACCAAGGACATCTTAAGTCATCAGATCTAACAACTGGTAAAGTAGCTGAACAAGATAAGAACGTTACTTACATCTACAAGCTTAAAGAAGAGCCAGTTCAACCAAAAGGTAGTGTCTATGTACACTATAAAGATACAGAAGGCAATGAGCTTAAAGCTTCTGTAACGGATATGGATAAAGAACCAGTTGATTCAGCTT
>NZ_JASHBX010000063.1:0-619 GCF_047464415.1 Streptococcus infantis
ATATCATTACTGTTCTTGAGGGAAGAACACAAGCTATCATCCGCAATCACTTTCTGCGCTACGATAGAGCCGTCCGATGTCGAGTGAAAATCATTACTATGGATATGTTTAGTCCTTACTATAACTTAGCTAAACAGCTTTTCCCATGTGCTAAAATCGTTCTAGATCGCTTTCACATTATCCAACATCTCAGCCGTGCTATGAGTCGAGTTCGTGTTCAAATTATGAACCAATTCGATAGAAAATCCCATCAATACAAGGCCATCAAGCGCTACTGGAAGCTCATCCAGCAAGATAGTCGTAAACTCAGCGATAAGCGATTTTATCGCCCTACTTTTCGCATGCACTTAACGAATAAAGAAATTCTAGACAAGCTTTTGAGCTATTCAGAAGAGTTGAAACACCACTATAATCTCTATCAGCTCTTGCTTTTTCACTTTCAGAATAAAGAGCCCGAGAAATTTTTCGGACTCATTGAGGACAATCTAAAGAAGGTTCATCCTCTTTTTCAGACTGTCTTTAAGACATTTCTCAAGGACAAAGAGAAAATTGTCAACGCCCTTCAATTGCCCTATTCCAACGCTAAATTGGAAGCGACTAATAATCTCATTAAACTCAT
>NZ_JASHBX010000064.1:0-585 GCF_047464415.1 Streptococcus infantis
CTTTCTCATAACGGTTAAAGTAATTTTCTAACCATTTCTCCCCATCCAACTGAAGAACATTCAATCGACTAGATCGACTTTGTTCTAAGTAATTGGTCACCTGAAGAGATTCTGCAATCAATTCATCGGACAGATAATTGTATTTTTGTCTTGCCATTGTTGCACTCCTTTCTTATTATTTCTTATTTCCCCTCTATTCTAAGGGATAATATCAAATTCTTTGTTAAAGGGACAAAAGATATTGTTATATCATAAGTTATATAACTTTTTGTGTAACAAAAAAGCACACAAGTGTTCTTGTATGCTTTCAATACCTTTAGAATGGGGATTCTACATCCATTGGTTCAGGATAGGATGGAGGATTAGAACTTGGTGTCGGCTGAGAAAAGCCCTGTTGTTCCTGCTTACGTCGGTTAGATGCCTCCTTATTTTCAAGGAAAGTGATTCCTCCTTGTTGGTTTGGGGAAATAAACTGATACGTCCGACGTTGACCATGTTCATCATTATAAGGTCGTTGGATAATTTCTCCTTTTAAGAGGATTGGAGAGCCTTTAGATAGGCTCTGAGCCATCAACTCCGCTTGTT
>NZ_JASHBX010000065.1:0-571 GCF_047464415.1 Streptococcus infantis
GTCCCTCTGTGTGTGTTAGTGTGTTGAAAAACCGCAAAAATAGAACCGTATCGGTTCGTGATGTTGCGAGGTTGAAGTTTTCTTTTTTGCTTCTTTTTGCTTTTGCTTCGACAAAAGAAAAAAGAAGGGCGCTGTTTTTTGGAAAGGAAAATTTAAAATAATGGCAAGTATAAAACAAAATCGAATTGAGATTAGAGGGCTTACTGATGATGAAATTAATTATCTAAAATCTCTTGCGAAGAAAAATAAAGCCAACTCATTTAACGATTTTTTGATTTCAATCTGTCGTGAAAAAATTGAGTACGGAAAATTTAATCGTGCTCAAGATTTGTATGTGTCTCATTTAGAAAATATGAAATTAGCTTCTGACCATATTCTGGAACAAATGAAAAAACAGACAAGGACACTATCTGAATTTAAAGAAAAAATGAATCGCTATGGTAGTCATATTTCACGTTGGTTAGAGTATGAAGGTGAGGTAGAAATTGATGGCTAAAAATTTTTTAATTAGAAATGTTCCTGATGATATGTTTGAGCAACTTCAGGCCATTTCAAAAAAATATAACTATCC
>NZ_JASHBX010000066.1:0-551 GCF_047464415.1 Streptococcus infantis
GCTTGAACATATTATTAAAAACATGTTCTAGGCTGGAAGTGATTTGATAAAGAGCCTTGGCAATCCCTCCTGGTAAATAAGTGAGAAATGCCATAAATGCAGGAGTCGGTTCTAAATAGTTGCCCCAGTAGGAATAAAATTCCGCCAGCTTTTTTGCATTCTCGCCTGTGATTTCACCATTGAGATTCTTGACCTCATTCATCAAATCTGAAAAGGTTTGATAGTGCACTAAAGGTACCTTCTTTCTTTCTAAGATACCCCTATCATATTCGATAATGGCATAATCGTTTTTAAAGGGACAATGAAATTCTGACAATAAAAAAAGCCTCAAATAATTGAGACTTTTGTAAGTTAATCTGCTGTTCCATTGAAATCATAGAAAGCATTGTCTTCTTTATAGCCACGAAGTAATTCAATGACTCTAATTTTTTTACCACCTTCAGTCAAGACGACTTGATAGTAAGCACCAGCCTCTTCAGGCTTATCTGCGTTATCACCAACAGCTATAGTAAAATTATCCTTTCCTTTCAGTTGACTTTCTAAACTAACAA
>NZ_JASHBX010000067.1:0-516 GCF_047464415.1 Streptococcus infantis
CAAGTACGTCAGCAAGTACATCTGCTAGCACGTCGGCATCAACAAGTGCAAGTACGTCAGCAAGTACATCCGCATCAACAAGTGCAAGTACGTCAGCAAGTACGTCGGCCTCAACAAGCGCAAGCACTTCAGCAAGTACGTCAGCCTCAACAAGTGCAAGTACCTCAGCAAGTACATCGGCATCAACAAGTGCAAGCACATCAGCAAGTACGTCAGCAAGTACATCTGCTAGCACGTCAGCATCAACAAGCGCAAGCACTTCAGCAAGTACGTCAGCCTCAACAAGTGCAAGTACCTCAGCAAGTACATCGGCCTCAACAAGTGCAAGTACGTCAGCAAGTACGTCAGCCTCAACAAGCGCAAGCACATCAGCAAGTACGTCAGCCTCAACAAGTGCAAGTACATCTGCTAGCACGTCGGCATCAACAAGTGCAAGTACATCAGCAAGCACATCTGCTTCAACAAGTGCAAGCACATCAGCAAGTACGTCAGCATCAACAAGCGCAAGTACGTCAG
>NZ_JASHBX010000068.1:0-515 GCF_047464415.1 Streptococcus infantis
AAGTGCAAGTACCTCAGCAAGTACATCGGCCTCAACAAGTGCAAGTACATCTGCTAGCACGTCAGCATCAACAAGCGCAAGTACATCAGCAAGTACATCGGCATCAACAAGTGCAAGCACGTCAGCATCAACAAGCGCAAGCACATCAGCAAGTACATCCGCATCAACAAGTGCAAGTACATCTGCTAGCACGTCAGCATCAACGAGCGCAAGCACATCAGCAAGTACATCGGCCTCAACAAGCGCAAGCACATCAGCAAGTACGTCAGCATCAACAAGTGCAAGTACATCAGCAAGCACGTCGGCATCAACAAGTGCAAGTACCTCAGCAAGTACATCGGCATCAACAAGCGCAAGCACATCAGCAAGTACGTCAGCATCAACAAGTGCAAGTACGTCAGCAAGTACATCTGCTAGCACGTCGGCATCAACAAGTGCAAGTACGTCAGCAAGTACATCGGCTTCAACAAGCGCAAGCACTTCAGCAAGTACGTCAGCCTCAACAAGTGCAAGTA